>CAZMQF010000009.1:0-28508 GCA_964568365.1 uncultured Pirellulales bacterium
CGATTGCAGCCAGTAAACCTATTACAAAGTTGGACGCACCAAGCTTGATTGCAAAAGCAACCAGAAAAGCACCGCCCGTCAATACTCCCATAGCCTGAGACGCAACACCGTCTTTTATTACGTTTTGAAGAGCGGATTTAATCCGGCTTTCGGAAAGACTTTCTTCTGCTCTGAACATAAAAGCATCCCTTTTCAGAACGAAGGACACATTAAAAACGTCAAAATGTCAATTTGATATTCATCAGTGTACAAGCAATTAAAAAGAGCAAACGAGAATTATTCTTATTTTCGTTCCAGCCTCTAATCAGCTTTTTCTCATTCCTTCTTATTTACCATTTTCCTGAATGGAAATTTGTTTGTTTTTTTCACTTAATTTTAAGAGAGCTTTGATAAGTTTCAAGGTACTTTTTTAAAAGCTGCTGGTCTAACTCTAATCTAACCCAAAATAATCACTTAAATCTTCACCTCAATATAATAACTAAAGCAATATAGGCTGCATAAAAGAAAATAAACACACAGCCCTCCCACCGGTCCAAGGTCGTTTTTTTACCGGTGAACATTGAAAGAAACAAAAGCAAAGTCGCAATAATAACAATAATAATATCAATATTATCCTTACCCTGCATCGGCAAAGGTTTAATTATTGAGCTGATTCCAAGGATGAAAAATATATTAAAGATATTCGAGCCGACAATGTTTCCCACCGCTATATCAGGATTTTTCCTATAGACAGCAATAACCGACGTCGCCAGCTCCGGAACCGATGTCCCCACAGCAACAATTGTCAAGCCGATCAACGTTTGACTCACACCAAGCCCAGCAGCTACAAACACGGCACCATCAACTATCAATTTGCCTCCAAGAGATAAACTTACAATCCCAGCTGAAATCAGCACAATAGTTTTTCCTACGCCGTAATTTCTTTTACGAACGTAATCTTCGACATCTCTTTGAACGTCTTTTGCAATTCCAATAGTGTAATAAATAAATATAATAAAAAAGGTCAGCATAACGAGACCGTCCGACCTTGCCAGAACAGAGCGGCTGTCGGCATTTATAATCCTGTCATTTGCCAAAAAACCGAAAACCACAACAGCCAGAAGACAGAAGGGTATTTCCTTATGAACGGTTCCTCTTGTAACCGTTAATGGATAAATAGCTGCCGAGATGCCAAGAATCAGCAGTATATTAGCTATATTGCTTCCAAGAACATTGCCGATTGCAATGCCGCTGTCTCCCTGAACGCTTGCAAAAATATTAACGAACAGCTCCGGCAGTGAAGTCCCGAAAGCGACCACCGTCAATCCAACGGCAAGCTCAGAAACTTTTATTCTATCCGCCAGTGAGCAGGCGCCTTTTACAAGAAAATCAGCGCCTTTAATAACCAAAACAAATCCAAGAATTAGCAAAAAAATCTGCAGCAAAATAAAACTCCCCGCAGAAGCTATAAACGTTCAAATTCTATTTCAAAAGCAGAATACAAGCTGACCTTATTACAATCAGTTCTTTTTTTCTAAGTATCTTTCTGCACTTATCATAATCTTATTCATCATATCCACAGCCCGGTCGGGGTATTTTCCGACGGCGGTTTCCGCAGAGAGCATCAGATGCGTAGCCCCGTCAAAAACGGCGTTTGCCACATCGTTGACCTCGGCTCTTGTCGGCAAGCGCTCTTCGGTCATACTTTCGAGCATCTGGGTCGCTACAACCACCGGCTTATTATTTTGACGGCACTTTTTGACAATCTCTTTCTGTATCACGGGTATCTTATAAATCGGAACACAGATGCCAAGGTCGCCTCTCGCAACAACGATACCATCAGCCTGTTTAATTATACCATCGATATTTTCAAGGGCCTGCCTGCTCTCGACTTTTGCAAATATCCGGCAGTCCGGATGCAGCGGTCTGACCAAACCTTCGATTAGCTCAACATCTTTCGCGCTTCTGACAAACGACTGTGCGACGCAGTCAAATTTGTATTTTACAGCAAGTTTCAAATCCTTTTTGTCTTTCTCGGTCAGAGCCTCAAAATCCAGCTTCACATCGGGTATATTAACGCCCTTGTAATCTTTTAACGTGCCGCTGGCAAGACTTTTGACTTTAAGACACCTTTTTTCAACAGCCTTAACCTCAAAAACAAGTTTGCCGTCATCAACATAAATGTTTGTGCCGGGCTTTATTCTTTTCAAAGAGCCGGCGTAATCAAAGGACACAATCTCACTGCTGCCGATGATATCATCCTGCGTCAGATAAAACTGGTGCCCTTTATTGAGCATAATCGGCTGCTCGACTCTGCCGATTCTTATTCGATAGCCTTCGAGGTCCTGCATAATCTTGACGGCCCTTCTCATCTTTTTGTTAATCGTGCGAATCAGCCTGACCCGTCGCAGATGCTCTTTTTCGGTTCCGTGTGAGAAATTGAGTCTTACGAAGTCAAGTCCCTTTATAACCATTTTTCGCAAGACAGTTTCTGAACTGCTTGCAGGGCCTAACGTCGCTATTATTTTTGTCCTTACCATAAGTAATCGTGCTCCATCTCACCTTTTAAAATCATTATCCTTTGCTTTTTCACGTTTGAATTTTACTCCCCTTCCGGTTACAATCTCTTTCTGTTCTCTCATAAACTCTATATGCTGCAGCAGTGCCCAAGCGCTGTTGTACCATCGCATCTGATAACCCCTTTGATGTGCCTGATTCTCCATTTTCAAACGTTTGTTCTGATTAAAAACAACATAATCAAGTGCTTGTGCAATCTGCTCAATAGACGGTTCACCCGCATCAACTAATATACCTCGAGCGAACCTGCCTATCACAATACCTTTCGGGCAGAGCCTGTTTGAATGAATCAGCTCAAGGGCATACCTGAATTTTGTTGTTATAGCCACTCTGCCGGAGCCAACAGTATCCGCCAGTATACCGCTTGATATCTGCTCGGCATCAAGATAAGGCAATACTATAACATTTGTAGCTCCGTACAGTTTCAGCAGAGTGGGGTCATCGAGAAATGTATCCCAAAAAACAACATCGAAATCCCGAAGCTGTTCGCCTTTGAGCTCTTTGGCTCTGCACCATCTCAGGTTTGCTTCATTTAGAGCCGATTCCAGCATCTGCTGATACTCCTCGTAGGCTTTGCCTCCGTCGGCCTTTACAAACTCGGGGTGACATTGGCCTGCTATTAAATATATTATCTGAGCTCTCTGACTTTCGGTTAAAGCCTCAGCCAGAAATCGCCCGTATGCCCTTATGCCGTACTGAATACCCTTGCTGGGTGAAAGCAGCCCGAGAGTGGTAACAAGAAACCGCCCGTTCAATCCGAACTCTTCTTTTATAGCCAGCCGGTCATACTGAGAAGGATGATGCATTCTTATGCCGTGGTCTATATGTTTGAGCTTGAAATGCTCGACGCCATAATTTTTTGACTCGAGTATATCGATAGCACTTTCGGTTGTTACAATAAGACCATCGCTGTGCTTTGCCAGCTCGATGATAACGTTTCTTTTATGTTCGTCGGGATTCTCAAGAACGGTATGCAAATAAACAAGAGTGGTCAGACCCTTTTCCTTAAAGGACCGGGCCATATTGACAAAATTCGTACCTTCACCTTCGTTTCCCTTTTCGTCCGGGTCAAGGCCGTATTCATGCTGTAAAAGCACAATCGTAGGATTGGTACTTTCATTCGCCCTGGCGATAATATCTCGGACGGCAAGCTGCCACGAGTCGGGATTGTACTGGTCGATTATTAAATCCACCGGAATATCATAAGGCAGATTGTCTCTATCAATAGCACAAACTCTGATATGGCCGACCTCGCCGGTGAAATGCTCAAGTGCATTCGCAAGGTCTCGCGAAAATGTCCCTATTCCGCATCTCCTCGGCGGGTATGTACTGACGATACGAATATTATACGGCATCTAAAAAATCCTTAATCTGTAAATTATAAATTATCACAAAATTAATATTACTTATCAATCAGATTTCCAATAAGTCTATGTATATGAAAAACAATCAAGTCTGACATAACTACTTATTGATTATAAAAGTTATATCATCACCAAAAGCCTCGATGTCAAGCTCGGTTTGCTTACCGCTATCAACGCCGTCTTCACCGATGCTGTAGACAACACATCCCGCATCGAATTTTTTATAGCGAATGTCGTTGCCGTCAAAGGGGTCTTTTACTACAGCAGGTAAAAAATCGGGCATAAGCTCAGAAAGACTGTATGGGTATCTGCCTCTTGCGAAGTAAAAACGCCTGACCGCAACGCAAATTCTCGCTAAACGAATATTAGCTATCGCGATCAATTCGCGTTTCAGCATACCGTATAAAGAAGGTGCCAACTGATGAAGAACAATATGGAACTTTGGCAATTTATCAATTTTTGATTCAAGGGCCTTAAAAACTTTCTTCCGCTGGTGCAAAGGCAGCTTTGCTGCTTCGATAGCGTCAGACATAAAATCGATGTATATCAACCTGTCCATATCAGACATCCCGGTTATCCTATACATAACAAATCCGACAACTTCAGCAAAAGAAGACTTCCTTGCCGTATAGCGAGGTATTTGCGAAGGGGGCAGATTAAACATCTCAATACCTCCGATTCTTTCACCTATCAAGCCGCGCTGCACAGACAAAGGGTCCTCGGAATCAGCAAGCAATTTGTCCAGAAGGATAAGCTGAGAATCATTAAAATCAGCCCTGTTTATGGCAAACATCAAAGCATCGCCTGCCATACCTTTGCACGCTATGCTTACTAATTGAGAAACCATAACAGGCTCGTTCGAAAGGGATTTCGCTACACCAAAAGCCGATTCAATTGAGTTAAGTGCCTTCTGGCTTTTCTTTTCCTCCGCATAATAAACAGCTTGAAGAAAGAGCATACGAGCGGCATAGCGTATGTCAGACAGATACGGCATAAGAGCTGATAAGCCTGCGCTTAAATCCACCGGGAAACGGCAATTCTTTATCTTAACCGCCTCGTCCAACAACTCAAGTGACTGTTCATTATCTTCGAGGAATTCTGCAATAAGCTTTTTGACATCCTCCTGGATAGGTTCATTCGGCTCAGGCAGCCTCGAACGTCCGACAAAAAAAAGCGGCTCACGTTTTTCTCTATCCCAGTTGGAATAATTTCTTATGGCATCAAGGAAAACATCTGCGGCATTCTCGGCACCGGCGGGAATCGAATACCAGTCATCCAGCTCGGCACAAGTTGCCGGATAGCCGGCAGCACGAATCTGGTCAAGCTTCGCCTCGTAGACATCCTGAAGCCGGAACCGATAAAGAAAATAAGCTATAACAAGAAGAACAAAGATTCCCACAAAGATATAAGAAATCCTGAACACCCTGCGATGCTTTTTTTTCGTCTTGTCCTCACCCATTAAAGAAAGTCCCCTTGTAAACCTTTTTTTAATTTTTCTTTCTGTCGGTTCTTTTTCTTGCGGTTCGCTGAGCCTTTGACAGCGCTCCGAGCAGGCCTTCAGAAACACCTCTTTGTTCTTCCGGCTCGGCTTCTGCTTTGACCGAAGGCTCAATCTTGACCTTTTCGACAGCCTCTTTCTTTTTTACGGTTTTAATACGCTTTTTGAAAACAGGCTTAAGAAGCCTGAACCATTTAACCTCTGCAGAAAATATTTTCCATTCGGCACCGGTCAATAGTCCCGTCCTGCGCTCCAGCACCTCCAGCACCAGTAAAACCACTGCGGCCAGCAGCAGCCATTTTGAAAGTGCAATCATCTGAGGCCTCTTAGGCAAATCAGCCCAGATACCTGCTAAATCGATTCTTTCTTTACCGCCGGTTATTTTTGCAAGCCGCACCAATGACTGCGGGCCCTGACCGATATCCGCAGGCTGAAACTCAGGTGAATACGGCAGGCAGACAGCGGGCAATGTCACCGCATTTTGACCCGGTACTTCAACTGTTGACAGAAATGTATCTGAACCGAATACAGGGATTTCGACCGCGAGCGTATCGGCATCGACGAATTGTAAGCTGCTTTTTCTCGTCTGTGGTGCACTGCCGGGCCGGCCTTGAAGCGTCGTAACCCGCGGCAATTCCATAAAAGGCTCGGTCTGTCTTTCAGGGTCTAAATGCAGCTTGATTGTACATATACCGCCATCAAGCTGCTGTGTCAGAAGCATATCAGGACCAAGCTGCGAACCTGTGCCCGCAATCCACCGGGCAAGACTTGCAAAGAAAGCACCTACATCATCCCATTGTGCAATGTCACCCGTATAAGGGCCGTTAGCCTGGCCGGTATAACAAAGAATGCGCCCTATGCCGGCCTGCCACGTAGCCACAAACGGCGCCTCATACTCATCAACCGTCACCGCTGCAAGACCGGCACCCTCCCTTAAATAGCAAAGATTATACCCGCCGCACATCCGCGATATATCAAACTGCCTGCCTGTCAAAGAATACATCGCAGCCGTTGTCTGAACAGCCGTCGGCTCATCGAGAAATGAGCTACGTGCGACAACGAAGGTGTCCTGTGCAAACAGCCGCGGCAGCTCCTCTGCGCTTTCCGTAAAAAAGATTCGCCCCTGCCCGCGGCGAGCTACATCTTCGAGCAGCCTTGCATCCTGGTCGGTATATCTTCCGAGACCGATGACACTGACGGTAATACCCGCCTGCGTACATTTTTCAAGCAGCTCTTCGTATCTGCCCGGCTCTTCGGAATCGGCTGCATCGGCAAAAAGGATTATATGCTTGGTCAGCGGCTCAGCATCAGAAATCATTTTTGCCGCATTTGAAAGTGCTTCGTAAATAAAAATACCGCCGCCCATAGAATCTATACTCAAAATTCTGTTTCGGTACGCCGCATTTTCTTTGACCGAAGCCATATTAACAATAATATGAGCGGAGCTGTCAACCGCAATAACACCGAACTCATCCATCTCGGTGAGCATATCAAGGACCTGCACCGTCGCAAGATTGGCCAGGTCCATTTTCGTCTTTCCGCCGCCGACGGCTACAGCCATACTACCCGAGCGGTCAAGAGCAACAACAATGGCAAGTGAAAGCTTTCTATGCTCTTTTCTTAACTCCATCGAGACAGGCATAATCGGCTCGAGCGGACTTCTGAAATAGCCTCCCGGCCCATAGGAGCTTTTACCACCCGTCATCATCAAACCTGCGCCGCTGTCCCTCACCCAGGCGGCGATATTTTCCATACCGGCTGTCCCGATTCTTCCCGCGCTGACATCCTCGATAATTACCGCTGAATAATTCGACAAATCCTCGAGCTGCCAGTTGCACGACTCGGCCGTTCCGGCTTCGATATTGAGTAATCCTGCCCTGAGAAGACTTGCAAAACCGCCGTCCGGCGAATCGCTGATACAAAGCAAAGGCTTCTGTCCTTCAACACCGACAAGTATCCTGGCTGTGTTGTTCTCCGGAACCGGGTCGTCAGGCCCTGCTGAAACTGTAAAAACATATTGAATAGTACCAGCCTTTTCAGAGCTGTCGCGGAAAGTCAATCTCGTCAAACCTGCAGAAAATGCTCGGCTCGAAGAAACAAGTGTTTGCGAACCCCGGCTGAGTCTGTAAGAGACCTGCTGCCCAAGAGGCGATTGAATCCACACATTAATCATAAAAGATTCACCCGCTGTAACACTTTCAGGCGTATCAATCTGGTATATAGCCAAATCATTTACAGCAGCTCTCTGGAGCAATCGATAATCTACAGATATATCCCTGCCTGCCGCCTGCGAAGCGATAGAAACCGGGTCTCTGCCCGTCCATTTGCCGTCGGATATTGCTAAAATTTTTCCGGGTGACTTTCGGCCGATAAGCGTCAGTGCAGTCTCAATCGCACCTGCGAGGTTCGATGCATCCGCGCCGACATAGCCAGCGAAACCGGAAAATTTACCGCCCTGCGGCGCCTGCTCAATAACGCTTTTTTGGCCGAATGAAACAACAGCAAGCCTGTCACCGGAGCCCATCGCTGATTGCATCAGGCCTATCATTTCCTTCTGTCTTAAAGCAGCGTCCGGCGGCATTGAGCCGCTCCTGTCAGCAACAACAACTACCGTGCCCCGCCGGCTCGGCAGCCTTACGCAAACTCCGGCCATTGCCAGCAGTACCAAAACGATTATGAAAACCCTCATCACCTGCAAAAATCTGCTGCTCGGCTTAAAAAACCACAGCGATACCAGTAAAGGTACACCAAGCAGCAGCCATACAGGATTAAGAAACATCATACAGCAGCTCCTTTCTGCTGCTGAGCAGTTACAAATCTGTGAGCGGTAAGTAAAACCAGTGCCCCAAGCAACAAAAGCCAGTCAAGTGACCTGTATTCCCACCAGAATACGGACGCCTGCTGCCATTTGCCCCATTCGCCGCCGGCAGAATTCATAAGATTCGACTCAGACTTCGCAACGGCATTGACCGCAAACAAATGTTCCCCGCCATCAACTCTCAGCTTATACAGCCCCGGCATTTCAGGCTCAATGACAACTGCGTTCGCAGCCGCGGATATTTGCCTTGTACTGCCTTGCGGGTCCGTCAGAACAACGTCCCCTTCAGCTGATTCGGCCGTAAAAATCACCGTCGAGTTCAGCTTAAAGTTGGATTGAACAAGGCCGGGCAGAGATGCCTTTCGCCACTTCATCAGGTTCCAGAACAGAACCGGCCAATTGGCCGACAGTGTCAGATTCGACAGCTCAGGCACTAATTGCATTGTTATACTATGTGTGCCGGCCGGCAGGAGCCTGTCGGTCAGCAAAGGGACATTGCCGGCAGAAATAATCACAGAGCCGGTATAGTCTTTGGATTCCGCAGCAGTCCATATTACATCTTTCAGCCATAAACCTTCGGTCAGCGGATGCGTCCTGTCCAGAACAAACGGACCAATGTAAGAGGCAGCGTTGGGCTCAGATACTATTTTGAGCGTCCAGCTTCTCACCGATGTAAAATCGGGTTCAGCCGAGTCGGTAATGAGAATATCAGGCTCAATCGAGCTTTGCACTGCCAGCTTCGCTGCATCAACAGCTCTTTTCACAGCCGATTCCAAGGCTTCATCCTGAATATTCACCTGCAGCAGGACAGGTCTGTTCGGCTCGGACAAAAGTATAACCTCATTATCGATATCGAGCGCATCATCTTCAAGAAAGGCACGAAGTGTTCCTGTATCTGCCTGCGGTTCAAAAAATATCCTTCTCTCCTGGCCGGCCCCAAACTCCAGTGATTTTTCCAGCAGCTTTTGCGATTTATCAAGTGACAGAATTGTTAACGTGGTTCTCGCACTTTTGTCGGAAAGGTTGGCAACGGTCAATAAGCAGCGCTCTTTGTTATCGGCTATTGTTCTGGATGCATTCACAAATGCAATGTTCGCCAGCGGCTTGCCAAAAGACCACCATTCCAGACGCCCCTGCTCAAAATCAACCTCAGGCTTATGGTCGGTGACAACAAGTACACGTGCGGTTTCTGCCGCCAGCTCTGCAGCCAGTGCGGCTGCCTGACCCATCTCAGCAGTGCCTGAAAGACATCTCCACTGCTCAAGAAGCTCGTCCGCCTGTGAAATTGTCTTCGCAGATGTCCCGATAAGCTGCGCTTGTTTTCCGGCAATGATAAAACGCGCGTTAAATCTGCCTGATTCCTTTAACAATCTTACAACAGCTTCAACAGCTCTCTTTCTTGCAGTCGTGCCGTCGCCGGCGAGCATCGAAAATGAATCATCCAGCACAATTACAAAAACTCTTGTTTCGCTGCCGGCCTTTATCAACGGTCCCGCTGCTGCCAGCACCAGCATAATAATTATCAAAAGCTCAATTAGAAATAAAAGCGGCGTCTGTATCCGGCTGATTTGCAGCCCGCCCTGCCGCGCCCTTCTCTGGTCAATCCATAATATCAGGCTCGACACAACCCGGGTCCTGAATCTGTTGCGAAGCAGGTATATGGCAACAAGGGCAGGTACTGCCGAAAAAGCCGACAACATTAGCGGTGAAGAAAAGAAAAAATTCATAATACTTTCAGAATTTCAGCTCTTACCAGCTCATCAAGTTTCCACTGTTCAACTATTCTTTCTGCAACAACCGTTGTCATCACCGCTCCGAGCTGTCTGCACGCCCTGTTCCAGTTGTACTGATGAGCAGCAAGATTTTTTCGATACCTGTTTTGTGCAACAGCATCGATAAAAATATCTTTCTGCTGCAGTGTCTCGCAATCTTTAAGACGAATATTACCTCTCTGCGGCGGCTCAACGTCCGGCTGTGCCAGTATTTGAACGACAAAGACAGCAGAAGCCCTGTCAGCGAGTATGCAAAGACTCGAATGCGGCTCGCCAAGCCATAGCAAATCACTTAACAATACCCTCAAACCTCTCGGCCGCCATTGCGGCATCTGCCGCCTGAAAGATTGCTCGCAGCTTATATCGGAATCGAATTCGACACCCTCCCAGAGCACCGGCCTGTCCGAACCGCTTAAAATCTTTTCGCAGGTACCTCTAACCTGCCAGGCTGTAAAGGAATAATCTGAATTACCGGCAGCCTGTGCGAAAACGGCAGCCAGGCCGAGAGCAGCACGGCCCTTTTCGCTGCCGGCCAAGGCCATTGAACGTGAACAATCGATAATAATATCAAGATGAGGGCTGACCTCGTCACGGTAAAGTTTGATTGACAGCTTATCGCTGCGGGCAAACGCATTCCAGTCTATACGGCGAAGGTCATCGCCGGCAATATACTCACGGTGGTCCATAAATTCAAGCGAGCTGCCGGAACGATTGCCAAGATGACTGCCTACAAGACCCCGCTGAATCGTACGCGGACAGCCGATGCCGTAACGTATGCCGGCATTCTGGCCCTCAAAAAGATATTGCCTGTAAGCTTCGTTCATTTATCTGCCCCAAGAATTTGCTTCTGCCCGGCAGATTTAAAGCTGCGAACATGGCTTATAAACCAAGGCAGCATAACAGCAAAAATACAAATCGACCATATGCCAGACAGCCAAAAACAATCTATCCATACATCTTTTTCCCAGAGCACTACAAGAGGATTTCCTATAAACCACTTTGCGGAAATCTCAAACCATGGCGTTGTCCGAACAAAAAAACCAATAATAACGGGTATAACGCAGCCGCCGGCAAGTAAAAACAGTGCGATAATTGCAGCCAATGCAGGTCGGCTGCTGCTCCGGAAAAACACATTCTTTATAAAAAGGGCCGTCACGGAATAACAGAATGCATAAAGCGACAGAAACAATACCAATCTTCCAGGTCCCCAAAAATAAAAACGCCGCGAGCCTGCGCCCGCGGTTATCGACAATCGAAAACCCTCCGAAAAACAAAAAAGAACCACAAAAGTTGCTAATATCATAACCACCGAAAAAGCAATTCCTCCCGCAGCGCCGCTAAACAAAAGAAAGGCTGGTATGCGAAGAATTCTGCTCTTCGGTATCTTTCGGGCTACTCTCGGACCCCACTGCTGCCGTTCACAGATGGCTACAAACAAATTCACACTGGAAATTATAACTATAAACAAAGCCCACGTGTGCAAAATGTCATCGTTTTTTGTTCGCCAATAAAATAAAATTGAAAGAGTACCCGTGGCAAGCCAGAGAAAAAGCAGATAAAGCCTCACAACAAAAGCCCTGTTAGCCGATGCAGGCGTGATAATCGTAGCCGACAGAACAAACAAAAGGCCGGTAACCATAACAATAAAAGATACTAACCACCAGAAGCCCCAGGAACCTGTTACGCTGCCCACACCTCCAGACAGAATCCCAAAAGACATCATTAATGTTAACTGGAACACAACAATAAGAATAAACAAACCGCCCAAAAAACGAACCGTTCTGGCAATAACCTTACCCGGAAAAGAGGCTAAAAATATACCAAACTGAATACCTGCCGCAACCACAAGAAAATCAAGAGCCAGCAGGATAAATACAGAAGGCAAATCCAGACCTCTGAGCAGATACGTCAATGTCATAAAGGGCATACTCGCACTGAAGAAAAGCAGCGTCAGCACCAGTGCCGCTGAGAGCTTTCCCCATATAATTCGTATCGGCCGAAGCGTCGTAATAAAAAACAAATCAACATTGCTGTCGGACCTCTCGGCTGAAAACCTCAACGCTGCAAAAGCAGGCACAAAAAATAAACACGTAATAAGCAAAACAGCCAACATAGCACTAAAAACATTACGCCCAATATTGAAGTCCTCGTTGAAGTCAACCCGCATCATTAAAACTATACCAATGATAGCAAGCTGAACTAAAAGAAAAATAATCAGTGACCACGTAATGAATCTGCCCTTCACCGCCTGCCGCATCTCCTTGATAGCGATGGGATTCATCAGGTCATCCAGCCTTGACATAAAACTTAACTTATCCATTACGCCAGTTCGCCCTTCGTTATATTCATAAAAATATCTTCCAGGCCGGCCTTGAGATGTCTGACTTCAACTATCTTAAAGTCTGCCTTTATCAGGTTCGCAATTATCCGGGCGGTATTTTCCTCCGTCCCCTCAATATCGACTTCTACGCCTTTTCCATAGCTCTTCACATTCAGAACCAGCGGCATCTGAAGAAGATGTTTGTGCAGTTTCCTGCAGTCACCCACAGGTCGTATCAAAACCGTGCAGTGCTGCCTGTCCTTTGTCATCTCCTCGATTGTGCCGGCCCTTAGCAATTTTCCTTTCTCAATTATCACAGAGCTGCTGCAAATCTCAGCCAGTTCCGAGAGAATATGAGAGCTTATAAGAATCGCCTTGCCCTGTTCGGCGAGAGCCTTGAGCAGCTCTCTTAGCTCAATTCGTGCACGCGGGTCCAGACCCGCCGCAGGCTCATCCAGAATCAAAACCGGCGGGTTATGAACAAGCGCTCGCGCCAGACTGACTCGCTGCTTCATTCCCTTGGAAAGCTCTTTGAGAAACTTATCACGAATCCCGATTAAGTTCGCGAACCTCTGCACGCCTTCAACAACTTTCCTGCGCTCCCTTGCCCGTATATCAAAGGCTCTCGCAAAAAAATCAAGATAATCATCAACCGTCATATCACGGTTCTCAGGCAGAAAATCAGGCATAAAGCCCACCCTTCTGCGGGCCTTTTCAGGGTCCTGCACTACTGATATTCCATCCAGAAAAACTTCCCCTGCCGTCGGCTCGTCAACAGTTGCCATTACCCTCATCGTTGTAGTTTTACCCGCTCCGTTCGGCCCGACAAAACCGACTATCTGCCCGGAAAAAAAACTAAATGAAATATCATCAACAGCTTTTGTCTTCCCAAAGTATTTTTTAAGATTAACAATCCTAACCTGCATCCGAAGTTCCCTCTAAGATTCCTATTATCACAGACTCAAAACGTCTGTACTTGACATTTTCAAGCGCCTGCTCAAAGAACACGCTGTCGTCAACAACTGCAATATAGCAATTCGCCTCTAAATAATTTTGGGGATTATTTATGATTTCATTCGCTTGCCTTTGCCAGCTTGCTCTATACACATCCCGCCATATATACTGCCTGATTTTAGAGCTGATAGTCTGTCCCGTACGATTCATCACCATATTAGCACCTGCCTCGATATTCTCAGCGCGATATATATTGCCGCTTTCATCTGCAAACCATAACTGACGAATATCAGCCCCCAAGCCGTTAAGAACGGTCAACTGTCCCTGCTCATTCTCGCTGAATCTCAGACGCTCTCTTCTTGTCTGATTTTTACGCAGATAAAAATGCGCAGGAACGCGGGCGGCAACCCAGCCGATGTCAAAATGCTGCTCATTCGTCCAGTCAATTTCCCTTGCCCTGCCCCCCTGCCACATCGCAAGGCTCATCGGCGTTACCTCGGTTTCATAATCGAAACGCAATCCTTTTCCCGGCGTCAAAGGTGAGTAAAAAGCATTAATACCAATAGACGCTGCCCTCTGCGTCGCCTGATTGAGAATGGTTATCGACTGAATTCTTGCATAAGCACTCCAGCCTTCAGCAACAAAGGCATACAAAAACACCGACAGCGATGCGACAATGGATATCAACGGTACAGTCCACAGCAGCCATATCCTTTTTTTCTTTCGGGAAAGCACAATAAAATTCACCGGCCCAATGATTATCGCAAAGCACAGAACCAATAAAAAAAGACCTCTTACCGGCACCGTGACATTCTCAACAACCGGAAATTTTTTATTGGCATCACCGATACCAATCCTGTTCTGCAATTCCGAAGACGACTGTCCCCAGATATCAGACCTCAGCCACGTCCAGACATTTTTTTCCCATTCCTTAACATCCACATAATCGGTTACAGAAATAACACCAAAACCGGCATAATAAAGTTCAAACTCTCCGTCTGTTGCCTTCTTCGTGCTCAATTCTTCGGGCGGCTCCCAGCTATCAAGTATCAGCAAAGAACCGCCGCACTCAACATACTCGAATAATGCCAATCTTACCGAAGCACGCATCTGTTCCATATCCGAAGCAGAAATCACCACACCATCGAAACATGAATATGCCAGCCGGTTTGTGCTCCAGGCCCTGACCGATGACTCTGACTTTATAAAATCAAAAACTCCGGAAATGGAGTGTCCCGACGATGAGCTTCCCGGAGGGGCTGCAAAATATTTATCCACCCCGTTTCGAAAATCGTCATAGCTTACCGTTCTGCTGAGCAATATACATAAAGGATTAGCCCGTGACCATCCGTAATGCAATGAATAATTGCTTCTGCAGTGCTCCGAACTGTTTAGGCTGACAGGTTCCCGTTGAGTCTTACCATCAATAATAACTCCCAAGCCACTTCCCTGCATATCCAAAGGAGGCTGAAACAAACTGACAGTCGCCGAAGAGGCCGGCCCGACTAAAACCGAACGACGGACCTCGCGAATATAATCACCGGAACCATAACTGCGGAAAGGAGCAAAAATAATAACTTGGCGGCTGTCCGTCTCAGAGCTGTTTGTTAATAATATCCTGTACTCGGCATAGCCGTAAAAAGTGCTGCTCAAAGGCATCGACTCCACTGAAACCGTAACGTCACCATATCTTCTTGACGCAAGGGCGATTTGCGAATGAAACAATGCAAAAAAAACAAATAAAGCACATACAAAAACATTAAATAATGTTATCTGTCTTGAGCCGCCTTTATTCATTCAGCCTCTCCGTTATCTCAACGTCTGCAGGCAAATTCACGCCGGTTTCATCAAGAGCAGATAACAAATCATCAATAACCGTAAAGCTGTCAATCTCGTCGAACCTTGCCTTGTAATTCAGTATTATCCTGTGATTCAGCACCGCCGCTGTTACAGCCCTGACATCTTCAAAACCTACGGTAGGCCGGCCTGCTACAAGAGCACAGCCGCGAGCCGCTTCCGCTATAGCTATCGCAGCACGGGGACTTGCACCGTAACTAATGTAATTATTCACTATCTCTGTCGCTTCAGCCGTCTTCGGAACGGTTGCCGCAACAAGCCTTGATATGTACCGGGATACCGGCTTGGGCAAAAAGATTTTGTCCATCACATCAAACAACACACCCAGCTCCTGAAGGCCGACTGACCACTTTGGCATCGGCGGCTCGCCGCGCCGGCGGGTGGATATGATACTGTCCATAACCTCCACATCCGCTGCCGCTACGTTCAGCTTAAAAAGGAATCTGTCAAGCTGGGCCTCAGGGAGTGGATATGTCCCCTCAAGCTCGATAGGATTCTGCGAAGCCAACACGAAAAAAGGCTCCGGCAAACTGCGAGTCTCGCCGAGCAGTGTTACGCAGCGTTCCTGCATAGCCTCCAGAAGCGCAGACTGAGTCTTGGGCGAGGCACGGTTAATCTCGTCTGCGAGCAGAATGTTCGTAAAAACCGGGCCCGGCTGAAAGTACATCTGTCTTTTGCCGTCCTCGTTTTCCTGAAGGATATGCGTCCCCAAAATGTCACCAGGCATCAAATCCGGCGTGAACTGTACACGCTTAAACTCAAGATTCATAAGCTGGCCCAGCACCTTGACCAAAGCCGTCTTGCCGACACCCGGAACGCCTTCAAGAAGAATATGTCCCTGGCTGAGTATGCCGACCAGTACCATTTGATGAAGCTGCGGCCGGCCAAGCAAAATAGCATCAAGCTGCTCAAGCATTTTTTTAGCAAGAGAGGCCGCCGCTTTTAATTGTTCCGGTTTAAGCAACTCATCGAGTTTGCCTTTTTTCCCCATTGTTTTCTCCTGAATATCAACTGCCAATTTATCAACTGCGAACCTCTGTTATTTTCTTTCGAAATAACGCTTAACCGCTCCCTTGTGGCGGGGCAGGATTGTACGTCTGAAGGCCTCGCCGCCCCCGGCCTCTGCCTGGCCTAAAACATCCGCAGACACAGAAGCCGAACCCTCCTCAACAGTCGGTGACCCAACACTCACACCTATTGTCATACTCTCCTTCAACGCCGCCAGTGACGCTGCCGGCAGAACCTGCTCCTTGAATTTCGCACCTTCTTCGCTGCTGCCTTCCGTCCACGTCATCGCAGCATCAGCCCTGCCTCGATTTACCCCGCCTCTGCCGGGATTTCCACAGCACATCGACAGCGCATCGCCAATACACATACTGTTGGCATCCTGACATAAAAACGCCTTCAGTCCCTCCACGTCACACTGTCCGAGCCTTTCACACATCTTCAAATTCTTAAGGTCGGCCAGACCGGCCTCGCACAATTTTCCAAGATTAGCTGACAGCTCCAGCTTATTCGCTTTCAAAGCCTCTGCCAATTGTTTAAGCTGCTCAGCAGATAGTTCGCCCTTCTCGCAGGCATTCAGCAAATTAGGGTCAAGATTGTTTCTCAGATGTTCATTCTCCGACAGCAATCCCTTTACCATCGCCGAAAGCTCAGAGACAGCTTCCGAGTAAACATTTGATTTTATTTCAGAGCCGCCTTCATAAAGTCCCTCCGCAAGCCCTGCCGCTTTAGTAACAGACTCCGTCTGACTCAAAGCAGACATTGCTGCCTTGTCCGCCTCATTTTTTACATTCTGCTGAATATGGTCAAGCGCCTCCCACGTTTTGACCGGGTCATAGCCGCTGGCCTTGTCTTTAAGCTGCTCAAGCTTTTGTTCATACTCATCTGCTTTTTCTTCGGAAACAATCTTCTCCTGCTTCAGCGTCTCAATCTGTTCGCCAAGCTTCTCAACATCCATACCAATATTCAGAGGCCTTGCCGATGCAATCTTCATATATCTTTGAGGAACAACAAAGCTTACAACGACAAACATTGCAGCAAGTGTAAAAACAGCCACCCCTTTGCCTCCTCGCCACCTTAAAACAGGCGCATCGAGCGAGCCGAGCCGACCCTGCCAGAAGCCTAAATCCAGCTCGTCACTGGCCATTAAAAGTCCGCCGCACCTGTTTTGGCTGTCCAGCAACGCCTTCAGTGACCTGTAAGAAGGTATCCGCTTAACTGATAAAAGTACTGCTGAAACAAAAAAAGGCAAATATCCCAAAAACAACCACAAAAGAAAGCTGCGCCGCACCACAAAACCAACACGCGCTATGAGAACCACCATACCAAAAATAAAAGCGAAAACCGTCGAAAAACGAAGCAATAATCGCAATATCAGCAGCAAAGCTATCCTGCCCCTGAAAATCTTTAATAGCTTCTTATTAGTCCCCATCGCCTTTTTCTCCGCAACTTATGAAAATCTTGTATATCAGACCTGGTAAAACAATCAATAGTCAGTCCTGTTTAAATCCTGACTAAATAATAACATAACAGCTGTGCCAAATCAAGAAATATCAAATACATTTTTACAAACTCTGACAGAATGAACTTTTTCCGCATTCCCGCAAAGCCCATCCCTTCTAAAGTCAATATCATTAACCTGTGCATCTGTTAAAAAACTTGAAATTCACTGTCACTTTCTGCCCTTAAACGGTGTATTCCGGCTTTTATAAACATCAAAAAAACTGCAAAAAAATTTACTTTTAATTTCAAAAAAAACTTGACTTGGTCACTCCCCTGATATAACCTAATAAAAAGGATGGTGTTGAAAATCTCGGTGACTGTCACCAACAACTGTTTATCTGTCCAACAGCGTTCGTTTTCGTAATATGGGGAAATGATTTATGTTTGGGAGAAATCCAAAGAGGAGCAAACATGCCCTGATAAACTACTCTAATGAGACTTCACTGCTGAGAAATTTCGCAGATACCTGTTATTTTTTTTCATAAACAAATTTATTACTTTTTTTTAAGGAGGAACAAATTATGAACAAAAAAAACAAAATCTTTAAACCTCACCTGCTTTTGACGTTCATCGTTATGCTGGCCCTGTGCAGTACAGCAGCAATGGCAGACGTTTCTATTCCAGGCGATACCTCTATCGGAATCTGGGACGATGACAGCCGAACTTACACCCTCACCACAAATGTAAATGAACCAATTATTGTCAGCGAGGGCAACCTGACCCTCGACGGCAACGACTTCACTGTCACCGGAACCGGTACACTTTCTGGCGTTCAGGTTTGGGGGGTCTACAGCACATTCAATATCACATGGAAAGAAGACGTCAACGTTGTCAACCTTAATATCACCAACTTCTACAGCGGTATCCACGCAAAATTCTGCCGATACATTTCCTTAGAAAACAACACAATATCTAACTGCGCCAGGGGCATCTCCCTTGCTGGCCAATCCAATAACAATACTGTAACAGGAAATTCCATTTCGCTATGTGATACTGATGGCATTTACCTCAACACCTCGGTAAACAGCGTTTTCTCAAAAAATACTATCTTTGATAATTCGCGGGCCGTTAATATTATTGATTACTCAGAAAATAATCTTTTCTATCAAAACAACTTTATCAATAATAACGACACTATAGCTATGATGGGTACCTGTGAAGGAAATATATTTAATCTTGATGCGCCTGATGGCGGCAACTACTGGGATGATTATACCGGTGTCGATGATAATAACGACGGCTTCGGCGACACTCCTTATACTACCCAGCCGACCGATTATGTGCTGGTGACCGACTATTTGCCCTGGATGGTTGAAAGCGGCTGGTCTAATAAACAACCCATCGCAAACGCCGGACAGGACCAAACAATCCATATCGGAGTACTCGTAACTCTCGACGGAAGTGCCAGCTCGGACCCCGATGAGGATTACCCGTTAGCTTATTCCTGGTCCATCATTGAAAAACCAGAGGACAGCAATGCTACGCTCATATATCCAGACACACAAAGTCCAATGTTTTTACCCGATGCCATTGGCGACTATATTATTAGCTTAACTGTGACAGACAGCCAGGGACTTGGAAGTAATCCTGATACCGTACTGGTTAGCACATTCAACACTCCACCTTTTGCCGATGCCGGAGCCGACCAGGCCGTCGTCTTGCTGAATACCGAGGTTCAGTTGGATGGCAGTGCAAGCTATGATAATGAGGATGACCCAATGACATATCTTTGGTCAATAACTGAAAAACCTGAAGGCAGTACCGCTGAGCTATCAGACCAAAATTCTATAAATCCTTCCTTTATAGCTGACGCGCACGGCGATTACGTTATAGAGCTGATAGTAAGCGACCCCTGGGACTCAAGCACACCTGACTCGGTAAATGTAAGCTTTGACAACATCAAACCTGTCGCTGAACCGGGAGAAAACCAGGCGGTAATAGTTGGTGATACAGTCTATCTCGATGGCAGTGGAAGCACAGACGAAAATCTTGACCCACTAACTTTCAACTGGAGCTTTGTCGTAGTTCCGCAGGATAGCCAGGCCCAGTTAAACAATCCAACATCCGTGGACCCAAATTTCATCGCCGATATGCCCGGTGAGTATATTGTCAGTCTCATTGTCAATGACGGCTTTGAAGACAGCGAATCCGCAAATGTCAGTATAATGGCCATAAGCCATCAGGATGCAGCATCTGCAGCTCTTCAGGATGCTATAGATGCAATCAACTCTCTCGAAAACGAGCACTTCAAACACAGAATACTAAAGAGAACTCTCACCAGAAGAATCAATTTAGCCTTGAGAATGATAGACAAAGAAAGATTCGCCATCGCATGGCATATCCTGAGATCGACTGTACTACCAAGAATGGACGGCTGCGCTAATGATGGCGAGCCCGACAGAAGAGACTGGATAATCACCTGTGAGGGACAAGACCAGGTTTATCCGCTAATTACCGAAGCTATCGGTCTCCTTGAAGACATTCTAAACCAGTGACTAAAGTAAAAGATTATACAGGGCGAGGACAACTATTGTCCTCGCCCTTTTCTTAAACCGTTTTGAACCGAAACTCTTTTTAACATTTAATATTCGGGTAAACTTTTGTAATTTTCGCCCGATACTCGGAGCTTATATCACGCAAACGGTTCAATTCATCGCCACCCTTTCAAAATACAAAAAATTCCGATATTATAGCCAAACCTTTCTTAATCAACAAAAAACAAGCCTTCTTTTTGCTGCTGTAACCTTTGACAATCAAAGGTAAAGATTCGTATTTGAAATACAAAGGCAAATGTGGTATAATATTAAGTCTAAAAGTCTACTCCGGCTTTTATCCCGCCCAAGCGAGCTTTTAGTTTAAGGGGTGAGTGGTGGTAAAAAAAATTGTTTTGCTCCTGACGTTGCTGGTTATTATCAACCTTACAGGTAACCCTGCCGCTGCGCAAAAATCCGGCACGCAGCTGCGACAAAGATGGGCTCCGGATGAAATCATCGTTAAATTCAAAAAAGATGTCCGGAAAGAACAAATCGGAAAAATAAATTCTAAACACGGTGCTTCAGTTTTACATACCAGCCGGTTCGCAGGATTCAAAAAAATGAAAGTTCCTGACGGCAAAACCGCCGAACAGACCGTCGAAATTTATATCCATCTACCGGAAGTCGAGTACGCAGAATTAAACTATTATGTATATGCACATTGGGTACCAAATGATACGTACTACCACAAGCAGTGGAATTTTCAGGACATTGGTGGTATAAACCTTGAGCCGGCCTGGGAAATCACAACAGCAGAGACAGACATCATAGTGGCAGTGCTCGATACCGGCGTAGCATACGAACACTATGACATTTACGAGCTGGCGCCAGACCTGGCAAATACACACTTTATTGCCGGCTACGATTTCGTCAATGATGATAGTCATGCCAATGATGCCAATAGCCACGGCACACTCGTTACAGGAACAATCGCACAAAGCACTAACAACAACAAAGGAGCTGCCGGTGTCGCGTTTAACTGTACGATTATGCCTGTAAAGGTCCTTGATGACGAAACAGGTGAAGGCTCACACGCAGATGCTGCAGACGGTATTCACTACGCTACAGACAACGGCGCAAGAATCATAAATATGAGCTTCGGTACCGATTCATTTTCAACCACATTAAGAAACGCTGTCGCCTACGCTTACAATCACGGTGTCACCTGTATATGTTCAGCAGGCAATGAATATGAAGAAGACAATCATATACAGTATCCTGCTGGTTACAATAGTTACTGCATCGCAGTAGGAGCTACAAGATTTGACCGCACCAGGTCGTACTATTCGAATACCGGAAGCTACATTGACCTTGTCGCACCGGGAGGTGACTTGAATGTTGACCAGAACGGCGACGGATGGGATGACGGCATAGTACAGCAGGGTTTTGCCTACGACCCCGGCGACCCAACCGATTTCGGCTATTACCTGTACCAGGGTACATCAGCATCAGCTCCTCACGTCACCGGTCTTGCTGCTATGCTTGCCTCGATAGGAATAACAGAGCCCGACGATATCAGGCAGGCCCTGCAAAATACAGCGATAGACCTCGGACCAGTCGGTAAGGACAATGAATACGGATATGGACTTATAGATGCTTTCGCTGCCTTGAATTACTACTTCGAGGAAGGTGACTTCAATAAAGATGAAGACATTGATTTCGAAGACTTGCAAATCCTCTTAACTTACTGGCTGAAGGACAGACCATCAATCGATATTTACCCTGACGGCGGCGACGGTATTATTAACTTTCTCGACTACGCAAAATTCGTAAATATCTGGACTGCAAATCCTCTGTAACCTCATATCAAATCCAAAAATACCAGCAGCTCTTCAGCCTCAATATAAAAAAATCAATGAATGCTCCACAGATACATAACTTCAGGCGTGCCGAGCTTGTGCAGCGTGCTCCTGTCGATTTTCAAAATGCTCTCAGCCCTGGCCTCCAGAAAATAAGCCAGCGAGAAAGGTCTGCGATATTCAACAACCTCGGCATCTCTGATGCCTGCAAGTGACAGAACCTGCTCGATTGCCTTATCAAGATAGCCAATCTCATCTATCAGCTTCTCATTATAGGCTTCTTCGGCGCTGTAAATACTGCCGTCGGCAAGACGTTTAACATCGTCTATTGTCAGCTCAGCCCGCGAGTCGGCAACAATATTGACAAATCTCTCGTACACAGGCGTTATCAGTTTTTCATCAAGATATTCGAGCTGCTCTTTGGTAGGAGATTTAAACATAGTCGGCCAGTCCTTTCGCAATCCCGATTTTACTACAACAGGCTCAATGCCAAGTGTCCCCTCGAGCAATTCCTGAAAAACAAAATAAGTCATTATCACACCGATTGAACCTGTAATCGTCGTCGGCTCTGCCACAATTTTATCGCAGGCTGCCGATGCATAATAACCGCCCGATGCCGCTACGTTCTGCATAAATGCAACGACCGGTTTCCCGGTCTCTTCTTTAAACTTGCCAATCTCATTGTATATACGGTCACTCGCGGAAGCCATCCCGCCCGGTGAATCAACACGGACAATTACCCCTTTTACCTTCTTATCCGCCCCGGCAGTTCTTAATTGCTTATAGACATCCGTGTACGTTCTTCCGTCAATTATTCCCTGCAAATTAACTACTACAATTTTTTGTTCCGGCGGCCCTTCACGGATAACCTCTTCTATGAAAAAGTCTCTCCTGGCCGGACCCAAAAATGCAAAGAAAGCCACAGAAATCAGCATCAAAAATAAAATGATATTGCACAGAATCGAAAGAACCGTAATAATCGCCCAGAATATCTTCCAGCCGCTGCGTTTCTTCTCAGGTTGGTAAACGACGGCCGGCTCAACGGGTTTTTGGTTTTCAAAATCCATCTTATAACCCCTTCAAATATTCCTCATATTGCTTGGAATCCATCAATCCTTCCACCTTCTTGTCTTTAATTGCAATCCTGCAAATCCAGCCCGCTTCATAGCAATCACTGTTTATCAGTTCCGGCTTTTCTTCGAGCTTGCTATTGACCTCACTGACCGTCCCGGATAAAGGTGCATAAACATCGCTCGCCGCCTTTGAGCTTTCAACAACCGCAAGGTCGTCGCCTGCCTCCGCTTCTTTACCAATCTCAGGAAGCTCAACATACGTAATCTCGCCAAGCATCTGCTGTGCGTAGTCCGTAATCCCGACTATCGCTTCATCGCCCTCGATTTTTACCCATTCGTGCTCCTTGCTATAAGCTAATCCTTTGACTACCATAACCTTTGCCTCCTGTCAAAATTTCGCAAATCTGCTTAAAGTTATTCCTGTAATATCCGCCTCTGCCTTTTCACTCTTTTTTATCTCTTGCTTTCTGCCTTTTTTGACCTGACTTTCATTTCTCGCAAGATAATAAACTCCCACAGCATCACCCTCTTTTATAACATCCCTTGACACAAGAGCAAGTACAATCTGTTTATCAGATACCTTAGCACAGCTCAGCACCCAGCCGACACACTCGCCCCCGCCGTCAAGCACAGCATCGTTACCCCGCACAGGCCTGATACCCTTTGCTCCCGGCAGCTCAATCCGGGCAACCGCCATATTATACCGCTCTGCTTCTTCCTGCATAGCTGCCTTGCCGATAAAAAACTCCTTGTCAAGCTTAACTGCAAAACTGTAACCCGCCTGAAAAGGCGAGATATTAAATGGCCCCGCCAGCTCGTGGCCGTAAAGCGGAAAACCCGCCTCGATTCGCAGACTGTCCCTGGCGCCAAGACCGCACGGCACCAGACCAGATGACTTTCCTTTCTCAAGCAGCTTCGACCACAATTCCGGCGCCTTATCGGGATGAACGTACAGCTCAAATCCCATCGCAGCTCCCGTATAACCTGTTCGCGAAATGATACAGTCAATCCCTGCAACTATAGTTTCGATAAATCTGAAACCTTTAAGCTCTTTTATCTGTCCCCTAACCTGCTCATCTTCTACTACTGTAAGCACTATATCCATCGCCGCCGGCCCCTGCAGTGCAAGGTCAATCCGGCAGTCGCTCCCACTTTTTACATCCCTCATATCCCGTATCGCCGGCTTATTCTCGAGCCTCCTGTCGGGATTGTCCTCATCAATTATCGCTTCATCACTCAGCAGCGCTTTAAAGTAAGCCTTTATTTTCGGCTCATTCGATGCATTGACCACAACCATATATTTATCTTCCGCACGCCGGTAAATAATTATATCATCAAGAACATTACCTGCCGCATCGATTATATAACCGTATTGTGCCCTGCCGTCGCTGAGCTTACTCACATTATTGGTAAAAACGATATTCAAAAACTCTTTCGCATAAGGCCCTGCCGCCTCCAGAACGCCCATATGCGAACAATCGAACAGCCCCGCCGCTTCTCGCACCGCCTGGTGCTCAGCGCTTATTGAAGTGTACCACAAAGGCATCAAAAAACCGGCAAAGGCAGCTATATGGGATTTGTCTGTCAGCTTTATATGCTCGCTGTAAAGTGCGCTTCCCTTCGCTATCGTCTCCTTCTGCTCGAACACGAATTCCCCTGTCCTGGTACCAGAGCTCAATTTAAACCTCCTTATTCAACAAATACAGGAAAAAATCAAGATAAGAAAAATAATCTCAAAGTCAAGGCCATTTTAATACAAACCAAACTTTATTAAAACAGCACAACCGAATCCCTATTTCTCACCGCGGAGCGACAAAAAATTTCTTGCCTTTCCCTGCAGTCCCGACCATAATATCCTTGACAAAAAAATGATTACAATTAAATGTGTGACGAAGACTTGGTCTATTGCACCAGCCAGTTCGGTAACTAAGGGCACAGGGCTAAGCAAAAAAAGAAAAAAAGTAAATCCATAGTCATAAGGTGAATATACGTTATGCGACTATATCTTATCAATCCGTCAAACCCGCTTGTCAGCATCATCAAAGTCAGGGAGAGCCGATGGAACCATTACCGCGTGTGGAAACCACTGGGCCTTATGGTTCTCGCTGGCCTGACCCCGCCGGAGTGGGATATCTCAATCGTGGACGAGAACCTCGGAGTTCCGGACTATCAGGTTATGCCTCGGCCGGACCTGGTGGGCATTACCGCCTTCACAGCGCAGGCGAACCGCGCCTATGAAGTAGCCGCTCACTTCCGAAATCTCAGTATACCTGTCGTCATGGGCGGCATTCACGCAACGATGTGCCTGGACGAGGTTATGGATCGCGTGGATTCAGTTGTCACCGGCGAAGCCGAGAGCATCTGGCCGCAAGTCCTCGAAGACGCCCGGCAAGGCCGGCTCAGGAAATGCTATGAAGGAGGCATTGCCGATATAAACGATGTCCCGCCCGCACGCCATGACTTGCTGGACGCCGGATATGCCTTCGGAGCCATTCAGACCACACGCGGCTGTCCCCTGAACTGCAGCTTTTGCAGCGTGACGGCGTTTAACGGAGCCCGCTACCGGCAACGCCCAATTGCTGATGTCGTCCGGGAATTCAAGTCGATTCGTGAGAAACGCGTTCTGGTAGTGGACGACAATCTTATCGGAACGCGACCCGAACATATCGCCCGCGCCAAGGAGATGTTCAGCGCTATCGCAAAAGCGAAACTTCGAAAGGAATGGATCGCCCAGGTTACCATTAACTTCGCCGATGACGAAGAACTTCTGGCGTTGGCCGCTAAGGCCGGCTGCAGAGGCGTCTTCATCGGCTTTGAGTCAACAGCACCGAAAGGCCTTCTGGAAATCGGCAAAAAATTCAATCTTCTCAACGGCAGAGACTTCCGCGACTCCGTACGCCGCATACAGCGGCACGGAATTCTCGTTGTGGGTTCCTTTATCATCGGTTTGGACATAGACAAACCGGGTATCGGCAAGCGCATCGCCGAGGTAGCCGGTCAGTACGGCCTGGACAATCTCAACGTGTTGTTTTTGACTCCTTTGCCCGGCACACGACTATGGGAACAGATGACTTCGCAGGGCCGAATCGCTCTCGATACATTCCCGGAAGACTGGAAATATTACACACTAACCTTCCCGGTAGCTCAATATAAGCATTTGTCTCTGGACGGCAGCATAGAAGAAATTATCTCCTGCGACAAAGACTTCTATTCAACGTCACGCATTCTGCGCAGGCTCTGGGGCAGCTTGTGGCGATACCGCAAACCGCTTATTAACCTGGTGAGCAATCTCTCATACAGGGGCAATTTCCAGCTGAACTGCAAGGCATACATAGACTTCAAGCATTACTCGGGCAGCAGGCACAATTGTGTAAAGCAGTCAAAAAGGCCGATGGTTAAAGCTTTTCGTTAGCTGAAATTTCGGATATTTCCACATTTCCCTCTTCGGAAATCTCAAGACAAGCAGAACAGACGCTTATATGCGTTAATTCGTGTCTGAATTACTTCGTCATTCAATATTCCTTGTTGCGCCATAGGGTGTCCTCCGTAAGGAGTCCTTAGGACTGCGGGGATATTCGATATTCGTCTTTCAATTTCCGTCCTCCGTCGTCCGTCATCCGTTTTCATCCTTTTACGCAAATCAAAGGCTCAAGTTTTGCAACCTTTTTCGCTAAGCCGGCCTTCTCCGTAACATCAACAACTGCATCCACGTCCTTATAAGCGCCCGGTGCCTCCTCCGCAATGCCGCGACTGGAAACGCCTCTGACGATAATATCTCTTTCGCCCAATTGTCTTATTACATCTCTACCCTGCCATCTCCTCGTCGCCTCTCTTCGGCTCATCGCCCTGCCGGCACCGTGACAGCAAGACCCGAAAGACAAATCCATCCCTTTTTCCGTGCCGGCTAATATGTATGATGACGTCCCCATAGTGCCCCCGATAAGCACAGGCTGGCCCGCTCCGCGTATATCCTGCGGCAAAGACAGATGGCCGGGACCAAAGGCTCGCGTCGCTCCTTTACGATGTACATACAAACTCATCTTTTTACCGCCGACAGTATGCTCTTCAACCTTACAGGTATTATGCGAAACGTCATATAACAATCTCAGCTCGGCTTTCGGCGCAATCTTACTGAATATCTTTCTCGTAAGGTCTGTCAGCACCTGTCGATTCGCAATCGCACAGTTGATGCCGCATTTCATCGCCCCGATATACTGCTCTCCCACATCGGATTTAATCGGCGCGCACGCAAGCTCTCTTTCAGGCAGTTCTATTCCCGCAGCCTGAGCCGCTTTAGCCATTCTCGGCAGATAATCGGTCGCAATCTGATGACCCAGTCCTCGCGAGCCGCAATGTATGCTCACTATTATGTCATTTACCTTCAAACCAAAACTCTCGGCACACGATGAATCAAAAATTTCGACAACCTTCTGAACTTCGAGGTAGTGATTGCCTGAGCCGAGTGTGCCGAGCTGGTCACGCTGCCGCTGCTTGGCCTTGTCCGATACATATTCAGGCCTTGCACCTTTCATTTGCCCCTTCTCTTCGACATATTCCAAATCCGAAGCTAACCCGTAGCCCTGCTCAACTGCCCACCGGGCACCGCCGGTAAGCATCGCCTCCATTTGACCGCCCGAAACCTTCAATTTACCGCTGCTGCCCACTCCCGCCGGTATCCCGCGGGAAAGCGCATCGGCAATTCTCTCTTTCAACGGCTCGATATCATCGACGCCCAATCCCGTGCGAAGCGCACGCACACCGCACGAAATATCAAAACCAACACCGCCTGCGGAAACAATACCGCCCCTCTCCCCATCAAACGCTGCCACACCTCCTATCGGAAAACCATAGCCGAGATGAACGTCGGGCATAACGAAAGAGGCCTTCACTATTCCCGGCAGACGCGCAACATTCACCGCCTGTTTCAGAACATCGTCATCAACGCCTTTTATAATCCGCTCATCCGCAAAAACTATTACCGGAACGCGCATCTTCTCAAACGGCTCGATTCGCCATTGATATTCACCGCTTTTCTTCAGCTTCTCAACCAGCATCGCTTTCTCTCCTTATCTCAAAATCAGATGTCAACTATACATTGAGCCATCCACAAATCGTCCTCTGTTTTTTTAACTTCCAAATCCATAAACGTCGCAGCCTTAACCTCAACCACAGGCTTATGTTTTTTTACATCAATCTTTTCGCCCGCCAGCTTCGCCTTCAATCGTTCACCGTCGATTATAACCTCGAACTTGCCGAACAGCATCTTCCGCGTTGCCATTTCATAAATAACAGCGTTCAGCCACTCCGCAAAAAGCATCTGCTCATCGTCCTGCTCGCAGCAAATCTCAATATTGTCTCTAAGCTCGATTTTTCGCAGCTCACTAACAATCGCAGTCATAGCCAGGGCCGCCTGCTCGAAAGCCTCGGCTTTAGTATTCCCGAAGCCGCGTACTCC
>CAZMQF010000010.1:0-26681 GCA_964568365.1 uncultured Pirellulales bacterium
GTCAAGAGCCATTCCAGAAAGGAGTCTAGATATGCGCTCACAAACATACTGTGGGCCTATTAAGCGACATTGGACTTTTATGTCCTTTAGAGGCTTATAAGTGCCCAAAGTGCGCCCTGTATTGGTGCAGGGCGCACTTAATTATTTTGTTCACTTTTTTTAACAAAAGGATTGTAAAATGGCTAAAAATGAAAGAACATCAAAAAGAGTTGGCAAAATTGCTTCAGCTTTATTGAGAAGCAAAAGAACCTCAAAGCACGTTAAAAGTGTTGCAGGTTCAACGTTGACTCAACGGCCAGATAGAAGACGTAGAAAGTAATCTATCTGAGCTGTTTCAACTTTATGATACAGCTACTTGGGATTGTGATGCGCCCGAGTATTTGCGTTGCATTTAAAGTATGTGCAATTGTCTTATATTCGGGCGTTTCATCAATCAAAAATCCTATCGATGTACAAATAACAGTTTACAAAAACGCAGGGGCGAAAAGAAAAATCCTCGCCGCTGGCGGAGATAAAAGGTGCCCCCGTCGCAAGCAACGGGGCTAAACAAAAAACAAACTAAACATTTTGATTGCGGATGCAAAATCTTCTTATTAATATCCGGATTATGTCAAAAATCGTTGGATATATGATTACGTGGACGACTTACGGCAGTTGGCTGCAGGGAGATAAACGTCGTTTCGTAAAAGACGGCAGGATTCTTGAAGGAGATGAAAAGATTCATCGAATTTGCGAAAGATTACAAAAAGGACAATCGGTAAAACTCACAAGCAACGAAAAGAGCATCGTCAGAACTGCGATATTAACCGAGGCCGAACGTATCGGCCAACAGATAGAGGCTGTTATAGTCTGTACAAATCATATTCATTTAGCTGCAAGGTCTTGTAATAAATCCATAGAGCGCATTGTAAGTATGTACAAAAGTGCTGCAACCCGGGCACTGCGTTTCTGTGATCGCACGGGAAGAATCTGGACAAAAGGTTTTGATAAAAGATTTTGTTTTAGCGAGAAAGATTTTTATAGAAAAGTATCATATGTCAAAAGACACAGATAACGATTAGGTGGTATGTTTTTTTGATTAGCCTCGCCGCTGGCGGCGAGGGCAGACTAAACGCTTCAACAAAACAAGGGTCAATCCTTCGACACTTCGACTAAGCTCAGTACACGCAAGCACAGGAAGTATTTTTTTATTATTTTTGTTAGATTTTTATTGAACAATGTGTTTTGGTTAGGTATAATACAAACTATGGGGGAGGCCCCTTCTGGGGCTGCGGAGACCCGCACGAATCGGCCAGCAGGCCAAGGCAAATTTATTCATAGACTCTTTCTTAATAAGGATTTATCAATGTTCAAGAATTTACCCCTTAGGGGCCAATTAACCAATAACCACGAGAATCGAGTATCCAGCATCGAGAATCCGTCCTCATTTCTCTGTTTTTTATTGAAAGTTGGATGTTCGACGTTCTATGTTGGGCGTTTATCCTCTGTCCTTACTCCTCTACAACTGTCGAGAGAACTCTACAAATCAACCCTTTTTATGCAAAACAAACCCAATTTTAAAAATGCTCAAATTTACATAAGCGCCTGTAACAGAAGTGGTTACGACGTTTTTCGGCTTATTTTCCGCCCAAAAAACAAAGCCAAACGAACCCAAAACGAACCCAATTTTAGCCCAAAATTGGCTTTGTTTTACAAGGTAATCTTCGCTTTTGCGAAAGAACTTAATCTGCGAAAATCCGTACAAATCCGCGGTTCAGGGAATAAAAAAAGATATTTAAACAAACTGTCGGTCAGCAGGTATAATACAAAAAAGAAGGTTTATTTTGAGATGGGTAAGGCAAAAGCAAAAAACGATACGTTCGAGACGGTTGAGCCGATAGGCAAAAGGGTTCTGATTCGCAAGGATGAGGATAAAAAGCAGACCAAAGGCGGGATTCAGCTGCCGGATAACATAGAGATTCCAACCATAACCGGCAGGATTGTAACGGTTTCAGCCGAGGTGGAAAATACGCCGGAAATACCGCTTCGCCAGTACGATAAGGTTCTGTTCAATCCCAAAGGGGCGATACCGGTGGATTTTGAGGGTGACAACCGGCTCTTTGTGGTAGATGTTGAAAACGTCGTAGCGGTATTCAGAAGAGCATAGAGACAACCTTCGGAGGCCGCGGCGAATGCAAATCCGGTGAAAAGAAAATCAGCAAAAGCTGATTTTCAAGTAACACGGCCAGGATGGCTAGGTAACACGGACATCTTGTCCGTGTTAACACGGGCTGGAAGCCCGTGTTACTTAGCTTGAAGCCCGTGTTACCTACTACCTTCTTCAATTATCAGGGTCTGACTATTGTGCAGCTGACTGTGCCGGTTGTCCGAGAAGGTTTGTACCCTGTCTTATGCGTGATTTTGTCGGCTGATAAGACCTCAATGTAGAATCCGGAGGATATACTATTTCTGCCTCTTCTTTCATTTTTTCAATCAGTTTGGGGATGAGGCTTTGCTCTTTTCGCGATTGCAGAACTTTCATAATATTATTTTTAGCCTCATCGAAAGAAACCACGCTGGCATCCTGGTGGCCGGTTGATTTTATAATATGGAATCCGCGTGAACTTTCCACTACGTCACTGACCTGGCCGAGCTCCAGGCTGAATGCTGCGTTTGAGAATGCTGGTATCCATTGCCCCCTGTGGTTGTATCCGAGGTCGCCGCCCCTGCTTGCCGAAGGACAGTCTGAGTAGGCTTTTGCCATTTCGGCAAAATCGGCTCCGTTTCTGATCTGTTCGAGGATGCCTTGCGCCTTTTGTTTTGCGGCTGCTTTGGCCTGCTCGATTTTGTTCGGGTCTGTTCTGTCAGGTATTATAAGGATATGGCTTGCTCTTACCGTCTCAGGCTTTTGGAAAAATCTCTGGTTTTCATCATAAAATTTTCTCGCCTCTTCTTCGGAAATATCAAGCTCGCCGGGATAGTTAATCTCCAAAAGTTTTGTCATCGTAAGCCTTTTTTGCATTGTTTTTTTCAATTGATTGAAGTCGGTGCCCCGTGCTTCCATCTGAGATTTAAAATCTTCCAGAGTCATATTCGGGTCTGAGGTTTTAATCATATCAATAATATAGTTATCAACATCCTGTTCAGTAACTTCTATATTGTTGGCCTTTGTTTGCTCATCCAACAAAAGCTCAGTTATCATATTATCCAGCATTTGACTTTCGTATTGCTCGCGCAGTGAGGGGGTAGTCTTTTGCTGCATTGCCTCTCTGTAATCGATAATCGGCTGAACCTGTTCGTCCAGCTGAGCTCTGGTAATAACGGTTCCATTAACGGTAACGACGATATTTGAGCCTTCTGTAGCCTGCTGGGCTGTTTCCGGCTCGATAGTAATTTCGGTTTCAGCGGCTTTCTGTTCGGTCTCGACGGGGGTTACCGGCTCGACGATTTCAGCTTCACTTTCAGCAGCAGGAACAGGTTCGGAAACAATCGGCGGCTCAGCTATGTCGGCTGGTACCTTTTTTTCCTCCAGACATCCGCAAATAAAGACAAGAACGGACGCTATAATACAAGTGAAATTGAACAAATAGGTCTTCATAATAAACTCCTTTCAACAAATAAAGCTGTCTTCGGCATCGATAAAAAATGATGCTTACTTAAAATACACAAGGTTTTATTTTCAAATATAAACGTTAATTATTTCACAAAAGAGTTCAAGGGTCAATATTTATTTTCATATTTGCTTTTTGGTTTTGTTTGGGATTTGACAATCTGTTTGAAAAGCAGCTTTTATGCTGTTACAATATTCCGGGTGCAGCTTTTTAAGCCGATTTCAAGGAGTAGAATGCTGTAAGAGCTGGAATAAAACTTTTTGAGACAGAGATGGATTTTCCGCAGCGCATAGCCATTGACAGCCAAACAATAACGATTGTGCCGCGTTATTGTGAGACGGACCAGGGCGGTGTGGTTCACCACAGCGTCTATCCGGTCTGGTTCGAGATGGGCAGAACAGAACTTTTGAGGGTGAATAAAGTTGCGTATAAAGACCTTGAGGCGTCGGGCATATTTTTTGTGATGGCAGAGCTCAACATCAGATACCGTCAGCCGGCAAGATACGACGAGAAGCTCGAGCTTCAGACCGGCTGCACAAAGGTAACGGCAAGCAAGATAGAACACAGCTATAAACTTACCCGGTGCAGCGATTCGGCAGTTCTGGCTGAGGGCTCGAGCGTGCTGGCGTGCACAAGTAAGGAAGGAAAGTTGCGGCGGATGCCGGATTTTATGTATCCGGCTGAATAAAGAATCTTACTCAGAGGGGAGTTTGAATTGACTTGTTTGTGCGGGTCGGCTAAAGTAAAAACAAAGAAGTAACCCTGCCATTGGTCTTTCGTTAAAACGGCGGCGGGCAGGCAGGTGGCAGAGATAACAGACCCCTTGCGATGCAAGGGGCTAAAAAACCCTCGCCGCAAGCGGCGAGGCTAATCGAAGTCGCCGGTACGGCGACTGCTAAACAGCGCTGGCTGGGAATTCGTGGTACTTTAGTCAAAGGGGTCTTTGATGGTTTCGGAAAAGAGAGAAAATTGCGGGCTTTTCGGTATTTTCGGCGACGAAGATGCGGTTAAAAAAACATATTTCGGTCTATACAGCCTGCAACACAGGGGGCAGGAATCGGCTGGTATAGCGTCAAGTAATGGTGAAAACATTCAGTGTTATACGGGTATGGGTTCGGTTGCACGGGTCTTTCGCAGCAGCAAAAGAGTTCTGGAGAGGCTTGCTAATCCTTCGGCGATAGGGCATGTCAGGTATTCGACCAGCGGCTCTTCCAGTCCAATCAATAGTCAGCCTCTGCTGACCGAATACTCACGCGGGCAATTAGCTATTGCACATAACGGCAATCTGATTAATGCATCCCTGCTCCGCGATGAATATGAGGCGTATGGCAGCATATTCAAGTCGACATCCGATACTGAGGTGATAGCTCATTTGATGGCCAAGCCCACCCATGTTGGTAATCCGGAACCGCTCGCACACGTGCTTAATCATCTTCAGGGAGCATATTGTCTTTTGTTTTTGTTTTCCGACCGCATTGAAGCAGCTCGTGACCCTTATGGTATTCGCCCGTTATGCCTGGGAAAGACAGAACAGGGCTGTTACGTAGTTGCCAGCGAGAGCTGTGCCTTTGATGCGATAGGTGCCGAATTTTTGCGCGAGGTTGAGCCCGGTGAGATTGTTACCATTGATAAAGATGGACTGAGCAGCAGGTATTTCGTCAAGCAGGGAACGGTCAGCACAGCGCACTGTTTGTTCGAGCACATATATTTTGCAAAGCAGAGCAGCACGTTTTTCGGCGAGAATGTACACGAGTTCAGGAAGAAGCTCGGCAGGCGGCTCGCGAAAGAGCACCCTGTGGCAGCGGACGTGGTGATACCGGTTCCGGATTCAGGTACATCGGCTGCGGTAGGCTACTCGCAGGGCAGCGGAATACCTTTTGATATGGGTTTTGTCAGAAGTCACTATGTCGGCAGGACGTTCATATCGCCGGACCAGAAGCTGCGGGAGCTGCAGGTAAAACTGAAACTGGCGGTTGTAAAAGAGGCTGTGGAAGGTAAACGTGTTGTCGTTGTTGACGATTCGATAGTGCGCGGGACGACCACCAAGGGCAAGATAACGGCTGTTCGCCAGGCGGGAGCGAAAGAGATTCATATGCGAGTGAGCTGTCCGCCGATAAGATTTCCCTGCTATTACGGGGTTGACTTTCCGACGAAGGAGGAGCTGATTGCGAACAATCGGACGCTCGAGCAGATAAGAGATTTTCTCGGCGTTGACAGTCTCGGCTATATGTCACTCGAAGGACTTTTGAGCTGCGCGGCCAAGGACAGCGATTGCTACTGCACAGCGTGCTGGAGCGGCAAATACAAGATACCGGTTGATGTTGCGGTCAATAAATTTACTATGGAACGTTACCAGATGCGGATGTTTGATGATTTGCCCGATGTAAATGAGTAAATTTATAAGCTATGAGCAGTCGGGGGTAAGTGTTGAAGCCAACGACCGGATGGTCGAGCAGATCCAGTCGTCTATGGCGGGTACGTTCGGGCCTCGCGTTATGGATTTGCCGGGCGGATTTGCGGGTCTTTTTCGGCTGGACTACGACGAGCGGCTCTTCAAGAAAAATTACAGAAATCCGGTACTCGCGGCGTGCAGCGACGGCGTGGGCAGCAAGGTTCAGCTCGCAGCGATGATACGCAAATACGATACGGTCGGAATAGATTTGGTGGCGATGAACGTCAATGATATGCTGACATTAGGTGCCGAGCCGCTTTTCTTTCTTGACTATCTTGCGGTCAATAAGCTTGAGCCTGAAGCAGTGGCGGAGATGGTTAAAGGCGTAGCAGCCGGCTGCAGGATGGCGGATTGTGCACTTCTCGGAGGTGAGACTGCGGAGATGCCGGACACTTATAAAAGAGGTGATTTTGATATGGCGGGTTTTGCCGTCGGTGTCGTTGAGCGGAAAAGAATCATAACCGGCAGAAATATTCGCAAAGGTGACGTGATTTTAGGTTTGGCATCGAGCGGGCTGCACAGTAACGGCTATACTCTTGTTCGCAATATATGTTTTAAGACAAACAATCTGAAGATGACCGAGAGGATAGACGAGCTCGATGGGGCGCAGCTCAGTGAGGTGTTGCTCGAGCCGACGCGGATTTATGTTCGGGCGATAGTGAAGCTGCTCAGCGGTTACAAGGTAAAAAAAATCGTGCACGGTATGGCTCATATCACCGGCGGCGGACTGGCGGGCAATATCGAGCGAATCCTGCCGAGAAGCTGCGACGCTGCGATAAACAAGATGAGCTGGCCGGTGCCGAAGGTGTTTGGCTTTCTGCAGAATAGAGGCCCGGTCGAAGAAGCTGAGATGTACAGGGTATTTAATATGGGCGTCGGATATGTTTTAATTGTTGCTGAGGATTTCGCCGACTCGATATCGAAAAAGCTGGGCCGTTACGGCGAGAAGGTGTATAAAATCGGCAGAATCACCAGCGGCGCCGGAAAAGTTATTATCAAAAATTGAGAAGTTAGAATTAAGATACTCGATACTTGATTCTCGATACTCGTTTATTGATTCTCGATACTTAATTGTGAGATACGATAGGCAAAATAATTTATGGTTTTGTTAATGAAGGAGATTTGAAATGAGATGGAAATGCTTGAAGATAGTTATGGTTGTAGTTTTGTTAGGGATTATGTTTTGTGCAGCGTCATACGCTGTAAAGAGTAGAGAAGGAGACGAGCAAACAAACTCTTCCGAGGCTGTTGAAACAGGTGCAAGCGAACGCCAGGTAACAGAGGCCGAGGTTCCTGCGGCTGCCTTAGCGGCTCTTAAGAATCTGGCTGGCGGAGCCCAAATTACCGAGTTTGCGGAAGAAATCGAGTACGGTCACACCTTCTACGAGGGTTCGTGGAAGAGTCCTGATGGAAGAAACATAGATTGTTTAGTAACGTCAAGCGGCGACCTGGTGGAAACCGAGGAAGAGATGCAGGCTGGAAAGGTACCCGCTGCAGTTTTGAAAGCGGCAGGGAAAGCCGCCGGCGAAGACACAAAGCTGGCATTCGAGAAAAAGACAATGATACTCTACGAGGCCAAATTCCAGAAAGGCGAGAGCGGGAATGAGTTACTTCTGACTCCTGACGGACGCCGTGTCGAACAGGAAACCGATAAAGGCAAAGCGGTTGACGATGACGAGGATGATGACGACGAAGAAGGGGATGACGATAACGACGATTAAAATGGGCCCCGAGATACGAGTAGATGAAAAATAGTCGATAGTTAATTCAATATGATTAAGGGAATAATCAGGTTTTTTGCGGCGGCTTTACTATACAGCGGTTTTGCTGTTTATCTTTATCGGCCTTACTTTCAGAGATTTGACAGATTTCAATATGCGCTTTTAGCAAGTGCTGTTGCAGGCGCTGTGGGTTGTTATCTTTTGAGCAGGAGGTGGACGAAGTCTTTTTTCGGTTCGTTTTTTGCGGGAGCGATTTACGGTTTCGGGCCTTTTATGCTCGGCCTGGCGGGCTATCATCCTGCGGCGTCGGTTCTGGCAGCAAGTATCCCGTGGTTTTTTTTGCCGGCCGGCTTCTGGCCGAGGGGTAAATTACGGGCTCTCAGGGCAGTTTTAAGTCTTTTGCCCTTCGCTGCAGTAATTGCTTTTTTTCAGGCGGCGGAGTATCTTCGATTTTACCCTGTATCCAAAAGTATATCGATAGAGACAATTGACCTGGTGGGTTTACTATCGCCTTTAGTGGCAGCAAAGCACGGCTTGGTGCTTATCGGCTTTTATCATATACCGATTGCAGCTTTGATTATCGGAATTGCGATGCTAATAAAGGCAAGGCGTCTTGGAGTAATCGCAATCATTGCCGTAAGTATTGCCGGAAGCTTTTTTGCGCCGGTCCTGTCGGTCAGTCCTTTTATGTGGTTTTCGATTGCCGCTGTCTGTTTTTCGATAGTAGCCGGTGCGGGTATTGACGGTCTGTCACTGGCGGGCGTGGCCGACAGAAAATGGATTCTTGCATCTGTGATTGTGATGTTGTCACTTTCGATAGTGACATTACTGCTGGCGAGCAGATATTTTCAGACTTTTGCGGGTCTTGGAGACGGCTACGCAAGGCTGTTTGTGGAATCGGGGAGGATGTATATACTCGGTGCGGCTGCAACGGGTATTTTGTTTTTTATGGCGCGGGCGCAAAAGCGATTGACGCTTGTCAGACTTATTTTGTTATCCTGCGCGGTCGGGCTGGACATATTTGTTTGTTCACAGTACATAGTTGATGGGATTGTCTGATAAAAGCGCTTGTTTCAGAGACTTGACAATGACGGTAGATTTCGATATAATCGGCAGCAATTGAAAACAGGGCCTTACCACACAATCAAGCAGGACAGGCGGGTAAATTCGGAGGATAAAAATGGATTGTAACAATCATCACAAAGAGGCGGGAAATCTCAGCAGGATTTTATCAATCGTTATTGTTTTCATTTTAGCTTTATTATTTTTTACGACATCTGTTTCGGCTGAGCCTGTAAATAGAGAAAGGGCGGAAAAATTAGTTGTCGGCTGGCTCAAGGCCGACAGCAGACCGCTCGGGGCTGAGCTCGGCGGGACGATAAAAGATACCGTCACCTTTAACGATGAGCAAGGCAATGTGTTATATTACGTTATCTATCTCGAGCCGAGCGGTTTTGTAATCGTCGCAGGTGACGATTTGGCTGAGCCGATTATATGTTTTGCGGAGGCCGGCGAGTTTGACCCGTCCGAGGATAATCCGCTGGGCGCTCTTGTCAAAAGAGATTTGCCCAACCGTATAGCTGCAGTACGGCAAATGCAAAAGGCGAGCGTACAGACATTAGGCAACAAAGAAAGATGGGACAGGCTTAGCGGATATGCCGAAGGCGGCGGTGTGGGAGTTCTCGGCCTTGACGTTTTGTCGGACGTTCGTGTTGAGCCTTTTGTCTTGAGCACATGGGGACAGACGACTGTTACCAACATTGATGGAGACCCCGCCTGTTATAATTATTACACGGATCCGGGCCCGGATGGTAATCCCGATAATTGGCCCTGCGGCTGTGTCGCGACTGCGATGAGTCAGCTGATGCGGTATCACGAGCACCCGGCGAGCTACAGTTGGGCTAATATGCCGCTGGAACCTGATTTGGGCACGCCGGAGCTGCAGCGGCAGACGATAGGAGATTTGTGTTTCGATGCGGCGGAGGCTGTCGGTACCGTTTACGGACCCGGCAGTTCGACCGCGACTCTATATGATGCCGACATACAGTTTGTTACAACCTTCGGCTATTCGAATTCGATTTACGGCGTTGATCCTTCGACAGGGTCGGTTCTTAATGCGATAATTAATCCTAATCTGGATGCGGGCAAAGCTGTTATCCTCGGGATCAGCAGACCCGCCGGCAAGCATGCGGTTGTTTGTGACGGTTACGGCTACAACTCACCGGCGCTATATCACCATATCAATATGGGCTGGAGCGGTTCGGACAATGCCTGGTATAACCTGCCGATAGTGGACGCATACCATTACTATGATGTTATTGATAATTGTGTATATAATGTTTTTACGTCCGGCACGGGTGAGATTGTCAGCGGGCGGGTGACGGATTCAGCAGGCAATCCGATTCCCGGTGTCACGGTAACGGCGACAGCCTCAGGTGCAGGGCCTTATGAGGCGGTCACCAACAGCAGGGGTATATATGCTCTTGCAAACGTGGCATCAAATAAATACTACACATTAACAGCGAGCAAGCCGCCCTATATATTTATGAACCAAAATACATCGACCGGCCAATCGAACGATTCGGCGAGCAGCAGCGGTAATGTGTGGGCTGTTGATTTTACTTCGCAGGGCGAATCGCCGCCGATAGCTTATGACCAGGATATCGAGACGACCTCGGGAACAGTTGAGACTGTAACACTGCAGGCGGGTGACGACGGCCTGCCCAATCCGCCGGGACTTCTGCGGTATATAATCACACAATTGCCAGGCCACAGCAGGCTCACAGACCCCGCGGCTGGGGTGATTTCGGTTGTACCTTATACGATTCTCGGCAACGGTAACGTCGTCGAGTATCAAAGCTGTGGTTACTTTGCAGGACCTGACAATTTCGAATTTCTGGCGAACGATTACGGTACCCAACCGACAGGCGGTGACAGCGAGCCGGCGACGGTGAGCATCGATGTCGATAATGTTGTCAGCACAATCTTTGAGATTGACGAAAACATCATAAACCAATGGCCATTATTGACACAACATCATGATGCGAGGACACAGCTGATATATTATTCTTCAGACCTTGATGGTCCTATGGTTATTACCGACCTTGCGATTGATATTCAATTGGCGCCGGGCCAGACAATGAACAACTTTACCATACGTATGAAGCATACTACCCGCAGCGACTATTCGTCGCAGCCTTATTTTGAAACGAGCGGCTGGACAGTTGTCTATCAGAATAATGAGCCGGCGACTCCCATCGGCTGGCGGTACTTTGTCCTGCAGACACCGTACGAATATAACGGTACTAATAATCTTATAGTAGATTTCAGCTTTAATAACACCTATGGTACAACCGACGGGCTTTGCTATGTTTCAGATACGGGTACCAGCCGCGTCTTATTTGCATATGCAAACAGTACACACGGTGACCCGCTCACCTGGTCGGATAGTACCGCGCCGTGGCCTGATGTTTATGGTTCGGCAGGTGTTCCGAACCTGATTGTTTTAGGGTCGGTAGCTTCTGAGCCGCTGACAGGCGACTTCGAGCCGGACTGCGACGTTGATTTTGTCGATGTGGCTATTCTCGCCGAGGCCTGGCAGAGTCAGTTTGGCGAGCCGAACTTTAACGAAGACTGCGACATTGTACCGGATAACGAAATCAACGCCAAAGACCTTGAGCAGTTGATAATGAATTGGCTTGCTGACGCATTTTAACGTTTAGAATATTTCACGTTCGATTTGGCCGAGGTAAAATCGGCCGTCCCTGCGCATAAAGTTTATGATTTTATCAAACTGCCAGTCGATGAACTGCTGCTGATTTGAAACGATACTTATTGCGATGACAGCCGACAGCTTATTATCGTTATGGCCGACCTCGGCGGCGGAGACATTGAATCGGCTTCGCAATCGCTCGATTAGGCTTTTGACGATGCTGCGTTTTGCCTTGAGCGAGCCTATCGCCTGCAGATGAAGCTGAGCTTTCATAACACCGACAATCATAAAAGTCTCCCGCAATCGTGATTTATCTTTTATCAGCGATAAATTGGCCTGTCAACAGAATCTTTGAAGACGCCATGCGTGTTTTGATATTCGATAAAACCATAGGTAGTATCTCGCCAAGACGCACAGGCTCAGTATGCTCTTCCAGGCGTTCAATCTGTGCAGGCAAATTCCTAAAAGTTTTGGTTTTGGTACGTATGTTTTTACTACGTGCTAAATTTTCAAAAACAATATAAGAATTGCTTGAACTGCTTGAACACGTTGAACATTCAGCCTTTATATGAGGCTCGACAGTGTTTCTGAAAACTGATTTTCCGCAATAGCACCATATTCTTTTTCCCCCATTTTGACTATATGTTTTTTCAACGTTTGGGAAGGCTCGTTTTACCTCTTTGCCGAGATTGCTTGCGTTCATCGGCCGATAACCGTTCTCGAAACACCAGTTGACATAAGAATCATAAAGCTCTTTACAGACAATCGAATCAAAGCCGAGCGATGTCGTGAAATTCTCCAATAGAAACGTTCTCGCGGGATTGACGTCCCTGCGATACTGCTCGGTCGCGGCAATGCAGCTTTTCGGCTCGATGAACCTGCCGGCGGCTTTTAGCTTCTGCAGACCTTCAACAGCCCAGTTGAATATTGCCGGCAGCTCACAGCAAAGCTCATCGACCAGCCGGGGATTTTGTCTTTCGGCCTCAATAGTAATATCGAAAGGTACGAACAGCATCCGCCGCCAGATACCGATACTTTTGTCGGCGAAGTTTGGCAGCTGATTCGTACTCAGCATAACCTTTGCCGTCGGTTTTGAATGTGTCGGCTCTTTATACTTTCGCTGAAACGTCATCGCATCAGCGCTGGTGAAGCTTTTCAGTGCGGTCTCGGCGAGCTCGTCCAGCCGATGACTCGACTCGCTCGTCGAGTTCAGGCTCTTGCCGAGAGTGGAATATAGCGAGAACTGCTGCGAGAATAGCGACAGCGGTATGTGGCTGACGTTTTCCTCGCCGACCATTTTCTCGATGATTTTGGTAAAGACGGTTTTGCCGTTGGCGCCTTCGCCGGCGATGAGCATAAATTTCTGATAGCTGCTTTGTGCCGTCAGGCAATAGCCCGCCCACTGCTGCAACAGCTCAATTCGCTCCTCGTCATCCTCCATCACCTCGTTGAGAAACCTTAGCCAAGCCTCGGGCTTTGCGTCCGGCTGGTCGGTGAAAAAATCCCTTTTCGAATTTGTCATCTGCAATCCTGTTAAAGCTGTTTATTGAATTATTATTAGCTTGACTTGTCCTTTCGCTATTGTTTATATTAATGACCAGTTATGCAGATGCGACTTATCGTATAAATATCTGATGTTTGTTTTAGGAGACTGAGCCATGTTTAAGTTAATTTTAGCTATAGGTCTTTGGGTCGCTGTTGTTTCTTTTGCAGCAACGGTAATCATGTATATTTACTCTATTATTGAGCCGTCCTTTGATAGCACCAATCTTTATTATTTAGCCGCTATCACCTCATGGTCCTTTTGCGTGAGTATCGTCGCGGCAGCTGCGGTCGTCATCTTTTCCAAAAAAAGTGAGAAGCAAGATTAATAAACCGGCCATCAGCTTTTTAGCTCCGCAACTATTGTTTTGGTTTCAGGTGACTGACTCTTCTGAGCTTCTTTGAAGGCGTCTGCACTTTCGGCGTTCAGCTTTTTGAAAAGCTCGTTTCCCTCGATGATTTCTTTTAGAGCCTTCGATTTTGCCCGTGCATCTTTTAGAAACGCAATAGCTTTTGTGCCGTAAACCCCGCCTACCAAAGCACTTATTGCGATAGCCAGCTGGAGTCCTGCGTCGGTCAGTTCCCAGACGTCCGGCCTTTGTGACGAATCCGAAATCGCACTTTGTGTGATAGCGAAACTACTGTCACTGAGTATATCTTCAGGTGTTTCAGCCGGCGGGAACTCTTTCGGCAGCCCACAGTAGCTTACGAACGCTCTGCTCTGCAGTTCGCTCAAGTTTGCCAGTGACTGCAGTTTCTGCGAGGCGAATTCATCTTCAGCGAACTCGGCCGTCATCGCCGTTGTTCGATTGTGAAGCCAGGCGTTCTGCTTTTGATTTTCGCTCGGCGCAAAACGCAGACTGTCACAGCCGACAACAAATACACACAATAAAATCGAAATTACTAAAAACCTTTTCATCATTTTTCTCCTAAATTTTTTCGCTCTTTGATATAATATTCAACATAACGATAAAACGAATATTATTTAATCTATAAAAGAACGCTTATGGATATAGCAAAATCGTACAGGCCGAAAACTATATTGTTATGGCAGAGTATTTCGGATGACCCTGAAGCTCAGCGGATATTAAATCTTTTTCCCTCTGCTGAGGTGAGGTTAATTAAACACCAGCGTTATTCTTATGCTCCGAATGTATCTGTAAGCCGGGCTCTTTTGGAAGGTAAAAGAACTTTGATGATAGGTCACTGCTCGTCCTTCATTGGATTTTTCGACGGCAGAGCCTGTAGTTTCTCGTATGGCGGCCAATTAAACAAAGATTCAAGCCTTAACATACATTGCAGTCCCTATTATAAATTAGTGCCGCTCTCGAACGGATGTCCCTATTACTGCACTTATTGTTATCTTGCATACGTTTACCGCCTCTATATGCCATACGTTAAAATCAACATCAATTACGATACGATGTTCAGGCAAATCCGAAAAGTTATTAAGACCACCAATAAAATCATCAGCTTCAATATGGGTGAAATGCTAGACAGCCTCGCATTTGACCACATAACAAACCTGACAAAAATGCTGATACCATTTTTTTCAGATTTTCACAGTGCATATCTTATGCTGCTGACCAAAAGCAGCAACATTGACAATCTATTTGCCCTCGAACCAAACAATCAGGTCGTAATCTCCTGGAGCCTGAATACGCAGAAGATGATAGATTCTTTTGAGCCGGGAACAGCATCGCTCGAAGACAGAATCAAAGCCTCAAGGCTCTGCCAAAATCACGGTTACCGGATAAGATTTCGAATTGACCCGGGAATACTTTATGATAACTGGCAGAGCGACTATGCAGACCTGATTGAAGAAATGCTGACAAATACTCAGCCGGAGAATATCACAATCGGTATGCTGAGACTTCTGCCGGGACATCTCAAACTCATAAAGCAGGCGTATGGCAACCGAGGTAAAAAACTTTGCTCATATTCACTTTCCAAAGCAGCTTCGGATGGTAAGCTTCGCTTCCATCCGGATAAACGAATAGAGTTTTACTCTTTTCTCATAAATGTAATACGCAGTTTTGATAAAAATGTATCGATAGGTCTCTGCAGAGAGACATCGCAGGTATGGAGTGCTCTGAAAGACCGCTGTGAATTAAAAAAATGTAACTGTATCATCTGGTAATTGTCCTTTTCTGCTATTTAGGTGTATCATCCAGGTCTATCTGTTCCTGATTCTTTTCTATTGCTCTTATGCGGTACTCGAATGCGATGGATTTGGCCTGCAGATTTTCTATTCTCTGCTCGAATTTCCTCTGATTGCCCAGCATCACGGTCACATCCTTCTGCAGCATATCTAATTGTCTCTGCAGGTTCACCCAGCTTCCGACTATCAGTGACGCCAGCAGCACAAGCTGTACCAGCACCGACAGATTCACCTGCCGATTGAGCTTCCAGCTTTTGCCGTTACCGTTTTCGTATTTCGTATCTCGCATCTAATAACTTCTAACTTCAATATTCCTTGTTGGATATTCCTTATGGTTTTGCATAAAAGACGTTTTTGTCACCGATTTTGCTTATGACGACGTAGCTGCCCGCCTGCAGCTGTCCCTGCTGGGTAAATGATTCTGCCAGATTAAACGCTTTGAACTGCCCGCCTATCAATGTCGGCGTTAATCCTTCTTCCAATATTACTATTGCACGGACGTTGTAGGCGTTATATAATAAAAGGTTTATAATCTTCCCCGCCAGGACCTGGGCAGCCGAGCCCGGGCTCGCGGCAACCGCTCTTTCCGTCAAGTCCAAACCGGTTCTGGCAAGCCGCTCCAGGGTTTGTCTGCTTTCGTTTGTCTGCGATTGTCCGTTCACAGCGAACTTCTCCTCTGTTTCTTGATTGTCAATTTCGTGAACTGATTTTCGAAATCCATCTGCACACGCTCTATCCAGGCGATGCTTCGATTGTCTGTTTTTAGGCCGAACAAATCTCTGCTCTCAGGGCTCGAAACAATAGCGTCACCCGGACCATAGCCGAGTGACAAGTGCAGCGTCTTTACCTCGAAGCTCTCAGTCGGCTCATCTGAGCCGGCCGCTTGTCTGCGAATAAACTCTCTCAAGGCTGCGCTGTCGTCGGCCTTGTCGGCCTCGCCCAGCGCTTCGCTTTGCGAATCCGCAAAAATACTTTTTCCCGTCAGCTTTCGATACTTGAATTGTCTCGGCAGAGTGAATACCCTGTCAACAACAGGCACGACCGAATTTACCGGCCCATCCGCTGTTTCACAGCTCAGCCTTTCATCGCTTACCACCGAAGCCGTTATCCTGAATTTCAAAACGCCCTTCAGTGCCGCTACGTATGTAAATATGTCAAGCCTGTCACTCGACAGCCATATTCCGCACTCGTCGAGCCGATTCTCGAACGCCCCTAAATATTGCAGCCAGTGCTCGCCGTCGTCGTATGTGACCTCAAGAAAATAGCCCATCGATTTTCCCTGCTTATCGCAGCTAAGTGCAGGCCAGAAACGCCTGTGCTTTTTGACGTAATTGTCGCTGCCGAAGACCGGCGAGAAATCGTATGCGTCACCCTGATTATAAGGCTCTGGTGTATAGTCACCCGCCTCGTTGAGAACCCATCTGCGGTATACGTCCTTGACCTCGATAAAGTTGGGATTGGTTGACGGCGAAAATTTGTCGTAGTTAATTTCCTCAAGGCTCGCGTCCCAGCCTTTGGCGAGCTCGAATGTCGCCTCGAATATCTTAAAATCTCCTCTACCGATGTATCGGCCTGTAACAGCTCGATTTTTCCTGCTCGAAAGCTCGGTGACATTCGTACAGGATATGCTCAAAGCCTCGCCGCCTCTCTGGCAGTTCAGCTCGTCGGTTTTGCCCTTCGCATCTTTGTAAAATATTATCTGCTGCTCCGGGCCGGTTTCTGTCATACTCGGTGTGAACTTAAACTTAATACCTGCGCGCTCGCAGCATCGCTGAAGAGCCTCAAGCAGATTCACGCCGGTGACATCAAGGTCGTATATCTTTTGTCCTTCTGTCAGCGCTCGAAGCCGTTCAACCGGCTGGCTCTGCAGCGTATCTGCCGGCAGATAAACCGTCAGCAGGTAATCAATCACCTCGGCACAACTGAACAATTTGCCCTGACTGCTCTCGCCTGCAAACAGCCTGACTGCCCTGCCGTTATGCATAACCGTTTGAGCGCTTGCGTTCGGCTCAGCAGCCTCATTAAAGATTGTATCTGCCCCGCCGAGAAACTGTAACCTACCGTCATCTTTCGTAATATGCCGGCCGTAAACTGTTATCCGCTCAAGCTCGCAACTGTAATCTCTTGCTGTTATCTCGATTGACCAGCCGTCGGCGCCGAGTCTGCTTTCGACTTTTTCTATCCTGCCGAAAAATATCGGAACGCTGCCGAGAGATGTCCCCTCGTCATATAAGTATTTAATGCAGATACTTTTGCCGACCTGGGGCTCAAAACAGCCGTCATTTTTGCTCACTAATTTCGCCCAGCCGAACTCAGGAAAGCCGGCCCGAACAATCTTGACCAGTTCAAGCTGAGCACACAAGCTGCCGTCATAGAACACTTCAGCCCGACCTGCTGCAATTGACAGCTCGCTTTTCTCAGACTGATAGAAATCAACTATGTTCGACATAAGAAATCTACTCCCTAAACCGCCTGCACATCCGCAATCACAGGCGAGTCAGAAACTCTCGAAACAATATCAATCGTGCTAACCGAAATGTCACCTTCCGTCCCCGCCTTATCTTCAGCTCTTACGGCAAAGCTGTACCTTCCCTCGCCGGCAGCCGTAACCTTACAGCTGTAATAACCTTTGCCCTCATATTCTGTTACTGCTACTGCATTTTCATAATCAATCTCGCCTGTCCCGTTGTCACCGTAAACATTGAAACATACAGGCTCACCTTCCTGTGCGAGGGGACAATAATACCAGCTCAGCCTGACACTGCTGCCTGTTTCCTGCTCTGCATTTAATCCGAAAACGCTATTCGGTCTCGGCTTTAACAGCCTGCCTTCGGCATCAATAACTGCTTTAACGACGCCCTGCAGACCCTGCTCAAGACAGCCGAATTCGTTAGCCCTGCGAACCGAGTAATAATAAGTTTGCCCACTATCGTGCGGGATATAGCTCGGAACCGTTATCTCTTGTTTCTCAGGCTCAGTTACCAGCAGGATATTCTCAAAATCCACCGTCCAGAAGCTGCTGCCTCGATAAAGAATTGCACAGCCGTCGCGACGCACCCAGAACCAGCTTAAAGTAAGGACCGTACCAAGCTTGAAGGCGTTGGAAGTCATACCGCCGAACAGGGCATCTTTCAGGAATTTTGTTTCCATCAGCTCGGCGTCCTCGTAATCTCGGTGTCGCTGTCGTCCGGCGTATGCGTCAGAATCGGCGTCTCGCCGTCATCGTCATAATAAACAACCGCTCCGCTGGATTTATTCTGAATCGCTTTATTGACAATTGACTTCGCCGCCTTCTCGATAGCTGCGTGCTCCGTTTTTATCGTAAAGTGCATCGGCACCGCATCCGTATGCGTAAACAAAAGGCCTATTGTCTCGGCGTTCATCTCTGCAGCTGTTAGATTGACCTTCCACTGCCCGTTTGCTACGTGTGTCGGCGTATTTGTTAGTGACGCCTGGCTGCCGCCGTCTTTAGTTATATAGCCATTAACCGTCCCGGTTGTAATCGCCGAGCCGTCGGCGGCTTTAATCATTTCAAAAACAAAACCCGTCACTGACAGTTCTTTTACAAATCCCATATCAAAAACCTCCTATCAGGTTATTTGCTCTTGCGAACGCAGGATTAAAACCAGCCAGCCCCAAATCCAAATCTTCTGTAAATCCATCAATTGTCATCGGATTACCGTCATTATATGTGTTACAGGCGAATATATATTGGTAATCAACAGGATCGGGTTCAAGGGATTGCGAATCTACCTGAAGTGTATCCTCAAGGTTACCGCCCTCTCCATAGTAACCATTCGTACAAATATAAGCAGTATATCTACCTCTATTATTAACCCCGCCGTCTCTGTCTCTTGTAATGGTGATGTAATAAGTTACTGAAGGCTCTGCTCCTGTCCAGCCATCAGATGTTGGCGCACCCACATCAATAATTTGCAGATATATTCTATAATCATTGTTGTATTCAAGTAGATTTACTGCACTACTAAAACCTGTAATCCAACCATATTCATCGTCAAGAACGTCTGCCACAGCCCAGTGGTTGGCCCTACAAGAAGAACCGCTTCCATAATCACTGAATTGTACCTTTAATTTATGAGTAAAGTCTTTATCGAAAAAATCGTAGCCCTTATCTTTGTAAACGTAGGCTTCTTCATTACGGCTCAAATCGTCCCATGATACCTTTGAGCTTGCCACCGTAATTTTGCTGTTGGGGTCAACTTCCGTATAGGTCGTAAAATTCTCAATCGCCATCAATATCCTCCAGCTCTATGTTATAACGGGTTGATTTCTGCAGATTTGCCTTAGTATCTCCAATAGCATTCAAAACCTTCATATTTCTCGGCTCAAAATCCTCGGCGATAAATCTCTTAAAATCCTCGAATAGAAGCTCCTCAACATACTTGTATTTGTCACGGATTTTTTCAGGTAAAAGATTGTATTGCTGCTGTGTCAATCCTTCTTTGTACCAGCGAGCGAATGCGTTATGCAAAAGCCGCAGTTTTTCCTGTACCGAATAAAGGTATTCCATTTTGTCTGAATCTGCTTTGCAATCTGAAGGATATTTAACCATTATGTGATACTCCTGAACTCGTAATCCCTAACCACTAATCCCTAATCATTAATTTATGTCTCTTCCGTCCAGTCGCCGTTTTTGGCGATTGTCACCCAGTCGCCGTTCGAGTCAGCTACAAGCGTAATGCTCTCGCCAATCGCATCCGCCGACTTATACTTGCACGCGGTCTGGCCGCTTGTGTCCCTGATAGCTGCGCTGCCCGGCTCTATCCGAAGCTCATTCGCAGACTGAACCGCAAAGACAAACACCGTCCCCGCAGGTGCCGATTCCGGCAGCGTAAGAGTTACCACACCTGTCGCACCAAGATTAGTGTGAACACTGCCCGACTCAGCTTCTGAAAGACTATCGTCGCTCGTATGCGCCTCGATATCTTTCTTTATCCCGCCGGCTGAATAAGGCACACAAAAATTGTAGCCCTCTCTGGCATCAACTATCGAAGTAATTGCACCCGACGACGTCGTAACCACCGCCAGACGTATATGTGCCGTCGTCTTCATATCGGGAAAGCTGCTGTACTCATCAGTTACCAGATTTGCCTCGCTGTCGAGGTAGATATATATAGCATCTTTGTCATCTGCTAAGGTATTGCCGCTCGAGCCTTCATAGCTTACTAACTCAGTTTCAAGCAGAAACTTGCCGCTCTTTACTCCTATATCCACCCCGCCCTCGTCGAAAACTCGCAAATCATTCGCTCGCCTTGTCGCAAGCAGCAGCCGATACAATAGTTTTCTGAACTGCAGATAATAAGGCGATGTCCCTGTTGGTATATATTCAACACCCGTCTCTATGTCACTTTCGATATTCAGCAGCTCATTATCACTCGGATATACCTCTGCCATAACCTTCTCCTCACGTTAATTTATGCCCAAAACCATTTTTTTCTCCGGCTCATCAAACGAAATCACCTGCAGAGTCTCTACACCTTTTGCCGCAGGCTCTACGAATATTTCTTCGCTCTCGGCCGGCGAGCTTTCGTTACCCTCTCTGTCAATAATCTTCACAGCGAACTTATAGACGCCCGCCTGTAACTGCTCACTTACCCATTCAATCAAATCAGCATCAACTCCCAATTGTCCCTGTCCGAAACAGCCCATCCCGAATCCGACACCTGCAGACCAGTCCCTGCCGAAGTCACTATTGCCGAACCTGCTCATCCCAAATCCGCCTTTGTCCTGCCAGTCCGCCCAGACCTCTATCGGCTCGGTATTAATTGGATTGTCATAATCAATCTCGCCCGTCCCGTTATCGAAATAGATATTAACTCTCGCCCCCAAAGCCAGCTCCTGCTCGCGCAGCAGACCGATTTTCACCCTCCCGCTTTTACCGCCGTAACTATCAAGCTCACTACTGAAATCAGTCTCAGCCTCACAGGCGTCCACCGCAAAAACTTCTATACGAACGGATGACGAAAAAGAACTCGGCAGTTGAACAAACATCCGCCTTTGCTTTGTGTCTCTACTCGTCCTGCTATATCTGCCGTTGACATAAACCTGGTAAAACTTATCCTGCCACGACGACTGCCACCTGAGCAAAACCGTTCTCGGCACACCGACACTGTCACCGTCTTTCCAGACCCCCGCCGGCAGTTCAAATGCCCTGACCCCGATTATGCCTTCGCTGATAAGTCCCATCTTATCTATACCTTCAACTGCGTATACTCGATTTCATAACTGACAACGACTCCGGCGCCGCTTTTCTTTCTTTCCGTCACCTTGAATTTATCCATTCGCACATTATCAAACACCTGACCTTCATTTGTCACAAGAGTGTGAGCCTTGCCATCCATCAATGACGATATCTGCTCTATCCGCTCTTCCATTTGTTTCAGGCTCGCAGCTCGAAGTTGTCCTTTCTGTTTTATCTTTCTGCCCCTGCCGCCCAAATCTATACTCACCACTCCATCCAGTCCCGACACAGCTTTTTCTCTGGCCGCTCGCTGCGTACTGCCTGCATCAATCTCTAAAAGCTGCTCATCGAATACCACTTGTCCATCCAGCGTCGTTCTCATTCATAATTTCCCGCAAATTTTTAATTCACTATTAGTCCCGTGACATCCTTATTGAGCTGCCGTCCAGCGTCAAATCTGCGACGCCGTCACCATCGGTATCAATACAGACCTGACATCGCTCTCTTGCCTTTTCAAAAAGCCTTTTATAGTGCAGACTCTTTGCCCAGAAGTTCTCATCTGTTGCGTTGCTCGCCAGCATCGCATAAACACTCGACAGAACCAAAAACACCGCCGCCGGCTTTAATACTTCCGCATCGATGATATTCTCCGCTTCTATTTCGGACTCAGCCTTTCCAGGCCCGATTCCAAAATACTCTGTCAAACGCAATCCAGCCTCAACGATTTGAGGCTCGAATGTGCTCACGCGATAATATATTGCCGTCCCCGCAGGCGGCGCTACCGCCTCCGCCTCCTTCTCAGAACGTATCACAGAAATCGTAAGCTCTGTCGCTGAATCAACCGAAACAATCTCATATACTCCGTCAACTACTGCCTCTGAGCTGCGAAGATAAATCACATCGCCAGCCTCAACATCAGCACCGACGAAATCCGCTCCGCTCGCACTAAAACTTGTCCCGCTGATTTCCCCATCATCTCCGCAAATATGCACCCCCCAAAGGGGATGAAGCTCGCCGAACAGAACCGGCTCATACTTCGCTATATCGATATCATTACAAAATCTAATCATTCCAATCCGCCCTTCTCAAATCTATTGTGTACGGCGGACGGTGTTCAGCCGCCCGCCATACATACCGATTCCTCGCCTTAGCCGCTTGTTGACAGGCCACGAATAAGACCATGTGCCGCCTCGTTCTTCAGCTCTAAGGTGTACTCGCCGATGAGCTGACCACTCTCATAATCACCGCCGCTCGCCAATGGCTTGAAGTGAAAACTTCTGCCCGCAAGAGGAAGAACACTTGCACGCGATGAATCAACGAAAAGCACTGAATCCTGCGGCAGCCATCGCGTTGTCACCACCCTGCAAACCCCGAAGTCACTCTCATAGATGCTTATCATATCCTTGTAGGTAACATCTGCAGGCCCATAGCTTCTCGAACCGTCGGCGAAGCCGTTCACTTTCCGTTTCTGAAATCCGCCCACAACAATCAAATCCACGCCCCCGCTGCTGCTCTCCCAAATCTTGCGAAGAACATAGTTGACCTTCGCCTCATCCAGGTCGTTACCCGAAGGAAAGCCGCTGTCACCCGTATGGAAAACGTTTGTCGCCAGATGCTGAATTATCCCGTTCATTGTTCGCCGGACCGTCCCGCTGCCCTCCGGATTGCTCGAAGGCTCTCCGCCGTTAATCACCGTGTTCTCAAGGTCACGTATCAGCTCGCGAAGCCGCTCCTGTTTCTGATAATCCATCTCGTCTGCCAGACCAAGCTGGCTCGCTGCCATATCCGAACCTGATACATCGACTGCAGCCGTGAATATCTGCGTGTAGTTGCCGCGCCTGTTGCGATTCGTAAACCTCACGCCAGGCTTGTCGGCTCCCTCAAGGGCCGCATTTCCCAGAATATTGATTACCTGGTCGTCCGCCAGATCCTCAGCGGTTGTCCCCGCATAACCTCGAACCACTGTCAGCGCGTCACCATTAACCGCCGCCACTAACATCAGCTCTTCCGAGCCTTCAATCTGAATCTGGTCACCTGCCCTGAACCTGCTGCCGTTATCGACGTCAAACTCCGTATCAACATCCGGGTCCGTGAAAGTATTATCATTGACAGCGTCCTTGTTCGGAAGAAGCTCATCCTCAAGCCACTCGTGATGTGTGCTCACCGCCTCTCTTAACGGGTCGCCAAGCGCATCCAGAAGCGGTGTCTCATAAGGCGATATTATCCCGATTAAATCGGATACGTCCTCTGCCAGTTCAGGCAGAGTAGTACCCGCCGAATATGTCGCTTTACCTGTAAATGCCATAATAAACTCCTTAATCTTTAATAAAAACTCAAAACTTAAAACTAAGAACTAAAAACTAAAGAACGTTTCTTCTCAGCTTCAAATACTCCTGCAAATCTTTTCTGTCCCCTGAACCAGCCGCTCTTTTTGCAGCCTGCTCGAGAATACTTTGTCCGCCGGTCCTGCTTTTTACTCCTGCTGTTTTTTTAACCGTCAAATTTGCAGTACCGGCCCTGCCGAACAGGTATTGCTTCTCTTTTTTCAATTGCTCTACACAGCCGTCCACATCCGGCTTGCCGTCACCTTCGAGCCCGGCCTTGGCAAGCAGAACAGCCGCCTCCAAATCAGTCGCGCCAGCCGCAGAGAGCTTCCGCGTCAACTCCTGTTCGGTCTTTATACTCCCGAGCTGCTCAGCCGCCTCCGAAAGCTCTGCTTTCGTCTGCTCTAATTCAGCGGACAACTCCTTATTCTTCTTCTCCGCACTCTGTGCCCTCTTGTGATAGCGTATCGACTCCGTCACCGGAACAAGCTTGGCTCCGTTATCGAGCACTTGCTGCTCCGCTTCTGTCTCTGACAGCCTCTCTTCGTCAATCTGACTCATATAACCTCCAAAAATAACTAAACACCCAAAACTAAACACTAACATCGTAACCTAACTCTTTGAGTATCTGCTCACTCGATACCCCGAGCTCTTTTTTTATCTGTGCCTCTCTGAGCTTTTCCATCATATTCTCAGGCAGTGGGCTCGGAAAAATAACATCAACTACCCTGTCACTCGCTCCCGTTTTATATACGCCCGACCTGTCAAGTATCTCAAGAACCATTCTGCATATATTCTTTATCCCCTCTCCGTAGGTAAATCTCTTTCGTTCCGTCTTGCTGAGCGTCCCCATCAGTGTCAGCCGAAGCGCAACAGCACTCGTAAGATTGCCCACCTTGCCTCTGATTACTCCCGCTACTATCGGCGTCACCGAGCTCGTCTTGTCTAACGCTTCACGAATCTCAGAGATGTGATTGTCCTCGCTCGGCGTATGGTTGTCGCCGCCGAACTCCTGAATCGTCGCTTCCATATTATCCGTGCACCACATCCTGCCGGGCGATACAGGCTTGTCCTCAAAGCCCTCGATGCCCTTGCCAAGATACATCTTGAAAGATTGAAAAGTTATCCGGTTCGACCTGTCACTCAATCTCGTATTAAGCTCATCCTGCAGCGGTATCAGCGGCTCAACGTCGCTTATCCCCTCGTAGTAAAAAGGCTGTGCCAGATTCTGAATATGAATCACCGGCAAAAATCCCCACGGCAGGTTCCCCTCAGAAATGAGTTTGCGATTCTCATATCTCTGCCACGCATCCGCAGAGACAATCTCCGTTACCGCAATCGTCTCTCTGCTGTCCGTCACAGAACCGCCGCCGGACAAAAGACGCGACAGAAAAGAGCTCTTTCTGCTCACCGTATTTCTCTTCTGATAAAAATGCTGAACGTAGTACCTGATTTTCCGGTAATCATTCTCATCCAGAACCGGCAGTGCTCTCGGTGCTTCGATCAGTTCAAGCCCGATTGTCTGTGCCAACTGCAGCACATCTTCTAATCTGGTGTTTTGAAGTGAAGGAGAAGTGAATTTTTCGAAGATTTCTTCGCCAGGCCTGACGAAACAATCGACGAAACCGTAAACACCTCCGAGCACCGCCATATCCTGGAAAAACCCTATACCGCCGTTAGCCGAAAATACGGCCTTTAATATCGCCTCTATTTGCACCTTCTTTTGGCTGTCAGGCGATTTGGATATCAGACTCAGCGGCTTGCCGAACAAAAAGTCAACCGCTGCGTTTATTCGCCACGATATATCATTTTCTATTACAACCTCTTTTCGCTGTATGTCACCCACCGTTCTGCCGCCGAACACGCCCGTATTAGCCGAATGTACCAATCCTGTTATTCGTGCCGGCAGCCCGTACTCCTGGGCCTGTACATAGCATCTGCCGCTCTCGTTAACCTTTCTGCTGTACGCCCCGTTGCCGTAACTATCCACTATCGGATTTGCGTAATATTCCCAGAGCTTTCCGAAATGTCTTTGCACCTCAACTGAGCGCTGTTCGACCAGCCACTCAAGGAATTCCGCCTGAAGACCCTCGTCTTCGAATATCCCCGGCTCAAATCCCATATCAGCTCCTTTCTCGTAACCCGACTCATATCTCGTCTTCCGACCTCCGCCTGCCCTGAGCGAAGTCGAAGGGTCATCCGCCCTCCATAATTAGACCCCCCCGCGCGATCTTGACGTGTTTTGCGCTTTTTCGGAAGTGTTGAATTGATGTAAGTGCTTGTGGTTAAAGGATTAAAAAAAATTTCAAAAAAATTGAATTTTCTGTTTACCCCCCCGCGCGATCTTGCGCGCCACCCCCGTTTTTAAGCCAAAAATGAACCTCACATTCTCGCTCGCCACCCCCGTTTTTAATCTAAAAAAGACCCTACGTGTTTAGTTATTTGGCTGCTAAAAAACTCTTCGCCTCTTGTTTCTGATGAACAAGGCCCCCAATCCCAAAAGCAAAATCATTGATGGTTCGGGGATGGGGGTCGCCAGGTAAGCGTGATACTCGCCATTAATAATACCCTCTCCCACAATTTGACCTAAATCATTAATGCCGGTAGCTTGTGTTAATACCCACCCGCTGCCTGTGTGTAGCAAGGCATTTAGATCAATCATTGTAGTACCATCATACAAAAAAGCGTGGGTGGCAGAATCTCCAGTAATAACACTTTCCCCTACAATCTGACCGCTGTCATTAATACCCCGAGCATAAGAGTTACTTCCCCCTAAAGTCCCAAGGTCCTTCATTGTAGTGCCATCATACAAAAAAGCGTGGTAGTAAGAATCTCCAGTAGTAACACTATACCCTACAATCTGACCGCTGTTATTGATGCCCCGAGCATAAGACGAATTTCCCCCTAAAGTCCCAAGGTCAATCATTTCAATTACATCATACAAAAAGGCATGGTCATTAAAACTTCCAGTAATATC
>CAZMQF010000011.1:0-25632 GCA_964568365.1 uncultured Pirellulales bacterium
ACATTTCTTCGTAATATTTCTGGTAGTCACCTGAAACCACGTTTTCAAGCCACCGTTTGTTTTTCGAATACCAATCTATAGTTTTGAACAGGCCATCTTCGAAGCCGACAGAAGGCTCCCAGCCGAGTTCGTTCATAATCCTGGATGCATCAATGGCATATCTTCTGTCATGGCCGGGTCGGTCTGTTACGTGCCTTATCAGTGATTTTGGCTTTCCCAGACGCTCAAGTATCAGATGAACGACATCGAGGTTGGTCTTCTCATTGCAGCCGCCGATATTGTAGGTCTCCATCGGCGCCGCTTCCGTCAAAACCTTCCAGACAGCAGTGCAGTGGTCGTAAACGTAAAGCCAGTCTCGAATATGCAGCCCGTCCCCATAGACGGGTAGTTCCTTATTATTAAGTGCATTATTTATCATCAGAGGTATCATCTTTTCCGGAAACTGGTACGGGCCGTAATTATTTGAACAGTTGGTTATATTATACGGCAAAGCCCATGTGTGCCCGAAGGCGCGAACCAGATGGTCAGCCGCCGCCTTGCTTGCAGAATACGGCGAATTCGGATGATAAAGCGTCTGTTCGGTGAATTTACCCTCTGCACCAAGCTCGCCGTAAACTTCATCTGTGGATATCTGTATGAATCTTTTAATTTTTTTCTCACGTGCCGCCTCGAGCAGTGTCAATGTCCCCTTAATATTGGTTTCGATGAATATCTTGGGAGCTGTAATTGAGCGGTCGACGTGACTTTCTGCGGCAAAGTTGATTATCACTTCGATTTTATATTCTTCTATTAGCTTCTCGACCAGCGTCCCGTCACAGATGTCACCTTTTACGAATTTATGGTTTGGCTTGTCCAGAAAGCCGTCAAGATTTTCGAGATTGCCTGCGTAGGTAAGTTTGTCGAGATTGACAATAAAGGTTCCCGGCTGTTCAGAGAGCGCCATCCTGACAAAATTGCTGCCTATAAATCCTGCACCGCCTGTTACCAGAATATTTTTCACTTTATTTATGAAAGCCCCTTTCAATTAATTTTTCCAGAAACCGCTCAAGAGGCTTTTCCCATCGCTCTATAGGTTCGTCGAGCAGCTTACTGATTTTGCTGCAGTCGAATCTGCTGTTCAGAGGCCTCTGGGCTGCACTTGGAAAATATTTCGTCTTGCAGCTTTTCAGTGTCACCGGTAAATTGAGCTTTTCAAAAACAAATTTGGCTGTCTCGAACCGGCTGATAAAACCTTCTGCAGCAAAATGAAATAAACCTTCCTCTTTCAGACTCGCCAGCTTTAATATCACTTTTGCAACTTCTGTTGTTGCCGTTGGCGAACCGATCTGGTCATCAACAATCTTAAGCTCGTTTTTGTCCCTGGCATTTCGTATCAGTTTGGTGATAAAATTATTGCCGTTTAATCCATACGTCCATTCCGTACGTATTATACAGCAGCGACAGCCGCTTGCAACCAAAAGCTGCTCGCCTGCCAGCTTGCTTTGGCCGTAAACGTTTATGGGATTCGGCGCATCTGCCTCTGTATAGGGTCTATTGCTTCTGCCGTCGAATACGAAATCGGTACTAATATGCAAAACCCAAAAACCCGAATCCTTGGCAATTTGTCCAAGTGTGCCGACCGCGTCTGCATTTATCTTGAAAGCCGATTCTTTCTGGTCTTCCGCTCCTTCGACGTCGGTGTAAGCGGCGCAATTTATTACCAAATCTGATTTTTGCAGTACATCCGCCAGTTGTTTATAATTCGTTATATCGAATTCGGGAAGGTCGAAAGATTCGAGGTCTATATTTTTCAGGCGGCAAAGGCTTGCCACGTCCGAACCCAGCATTCCTTTTCCGCCGAGGATAATTACCTTTTCGTTAGCCATCCCTGCGAGTCCAGTCATAGGGTATGTCATTATTATGAGGGTCGATGCGGAATTCGTCCGGCTGCTCGTAATTATACATTTCCGAGACTACGTTTACTATATATGCTTCAGTTTCGCCCACACACATCCAGCCGTGACAAACACCGGGCGGTATGCGAACGAGCCCCGGACGATGTTCACTAACATAAAGTTCATTTACCTCTCCGTATGTCGGCGAATCTTTACGCCCGTCGTATAGAGCGACTTTTACAGTCCCTCTGACAACGTAAAAATGGTCTGTCTGTTTTTTATGATAATGCCATGCTTTAACCACGCCCGGATATGTCGTAGTAAAATATACCTGTCCGAACTTTTCAAACCACTCGTCATCTGCACGCATAATCTCGCCGAGTCTGCCTCGCTCGTCAGGGATGACTTTCGCGCTTCTCGCCGCAACACCGTCTATCAACGCTCCGGAGCCCCTGACTATAATTCCATCTTCGCTAAAAACCGTTTTCAGTTGTGCAATTTTTTTATTCATTCAGGCGGCTCCTTAATAACTAGTTTGTTTACAAAACTTAATGACTCGAAGGTGCCCGCATCCGACCACCAGCCCTCGAGAATATCATATTCCATTTGCCCACTGCTGATATAAGCATTATTAACATCAGTTACCTCCAGCTCGCCCCGAGCAGATGGTTTCAATGTCTTTATAATATCAAATACCGCCGCATCGTAAAAATAGATACCTGTAACTGCCAGGTTTGTTTTTGGCCTGGAAGGCTTTTCCTCGATATTTATTATTTTGCTGCCTTCAATTTCAGCTACGCCGAACCTCTCCGGTTTATCAACCTCTTTTAACAATATCCTGGCCCCGCTTTTTTGCCGGCGGTACTTATCTGTATATTTTTTCAGATTTACCTGAAAGATATTATCTCCCAGTATCGCCACTATGCGTTCGCCTCTGGCAAAGTTTTCCGCTAAACCCAGCGCCTGAGCGATTCCGCCGGCCTGGTCCTGAACCTTGTAAGTAAACCGGCAGCCGAAATCTTTTCCCGAGCCGAGCATATTAACTACATCACCCATATGCTCGACACCGGTTACTATCAGAATCTCATCAATGCCCGCGCCGAGAAGTTTCTCAATCGGATGATATATCATAGGTTTCTTGCCGACAGGAAGCAGATGTTTGTTTGTAACCTTGGTTAGCGGCCTTAATCTCGTGCCCGTACCGCCTGCAAGTACAACGCCCCTTAAATCCATAAAAGTCTCCCTAAAAGTTCATGATGCAGGCATTGTATATCCTGCCAAGAGGGCTGTCAACAGGCTCTTTTATGGTGTACTGCTGAGAGACTTTTTAATTTACTTTTTCGAAGATAAATTTATGTGAATCTGCATTAATCTTTATTGTGTCACCTTCGGTGAACTTGTCGGCCAGAATCTCGCCGGCCAGCGGATTCTCAAGCCGTTGCTGAATAGCTCTTTTCAGAGGCCTTGCACCGAAAGAAGTATCATAGCCTTCCTCGCCGATTAAGTTTCGTGCATTGTCTGTGAATTCAACATTTATCCTTCGGGCCTTCAGACGTTCAGCCAGGTAGCCTAATTGAATATCAACTATTTTTGCCAGGTCTTGTTTTGTCAGCGTATGAAAGACAATTATCTCGTCGATGCGGTTTAAGAATTCGGGCTTAAAGAACTGCCTGAGAGTATCCTTGACGTGTGCCTCTATCTCCCAGTCGGCCCCTTGTTCTTCGGTCAGTTTCAATATCTCGCTGCCGGCAAAATTGCTGGTCATAATGATAACTGTGTTTTTGAAATCGACTGTTCTTCCCTTGCCGTCTGTCAGTCTGCCGTCGTCGAAGACCTGCAGCATCACATTGAATACATCCGGGTGTGCCTTTTCAATCTCATCGAGCAGTATGACCGAGTAAGGCTTGCGTCTTACCGCCTCCGTCAGTCTGCCGCCCTGCTCAAAGCCGACATAGCCGGGCGGTGCGCCTATAAGTCTTGCGACCGAGTGCTGCTCCATAAACTCGCTCATATCGACTCGGACCATCGCATTGGCATCGTTGAATAAAAACTCCGCAAGTGCCTTTGACAGCTCGGTTTTGCCGACACCTGTCGGCCCCAGGAACAAAAATGTCCCTATAGGCCTGTTAACGTCACCCAGTCCCGCACGGTTCCTGCGTACGGCGTTGCAGAGAGCAGAGACTGCCTCATCCTGGCCGACCACTCTCTTGCGGATTTGCTCTTCCATCTTCATAAGCCTCTCTCGCTCACCGCTTAATAGCTTTGAAACCGGTATGCCTGTCCATTTGGAAACGATTTCAGCAATGTGTTGTTCTGTCACTTCGTTGCGGATTATCGACATTTCGGATTTGGCTAATTGCAGCTCCTTTTCCTCGAGCTCTTTTTTCAGATTGGCTATCGTTTCATATTTCAGACGAGCTGCTGTTTCGAGCTCTCCTTTTCTCTGGGCGTCGTCAAACTGGGTCTGGACCTCTTCGATTTTTTGTTTCAATTCCTTTATCTTGTTGATTCGCCCCTTCTCATTTTCCCATTGTGCCGTAAGTTTTGAATCCTGCTGTTGCAGCTCTGCCAGTTGCTTTTCAGCTTTTTTAGCTCTCTCCTTACTGGCAGAGTCGCTTTCTTTTTTCAGCGCCTCTCGTTCTATCTGAAGCTGCACTATCTTTCTGCGAATACTGTCCAGCTCCGCGGGCAGCGAGTCGTTTTCAATTCGCAGTTTCGAAGCTGCCTCATCTATCAGGTCTATCGCCTTATCGGGCAGCCATCTGTCTGATATATAGCGGTTCGAGAGTGTAGCCGCTGCCACAAGGGCTGCATCGGTGATTCTGACACCGTGATGTGTATCGTAGCGGTCTTTAAGTCCCCGAAGTATTGCTATCGTGTCCTCTACGCTTGGTGGGTCAATCATTATCGGCTGAAAGCGTCTCTCCAGTGCAGCGTCTTTTTCGATATATTTCCGGTATTCGTCGATTGTCGTAGCTCCGATGCACCGCAATTCGCCGCGCGCAAGCGATGGTTTCAAGAGATTCCCCGCATCGACCGCACCTTCTGCCTTGCCTGCACCTGTAACCGTATGAAGCTCGTCAATGAAAAGAATTATTTGTCCCTGAGCCGAGATAACCTCCTTAAGTACCGCCTTGAAACGGTCTTCGAATTCACCTCTGAATTTCGTCCCTGCAATCAATGCTCCCATATCGAGAGCGATGATTCTTTTATTTTTCAACCCTGTCGGCACGTCGCCTGCGACTATTCTCTGTGCGAGTCCTTCGACAATAGCGGTCTTACCAACCCCGGGCTCTCCAATCAGGACAGGATTATTTTTTTTCCGCCGGTTCAATACCTGCATACATCTGCGTATCTCTTCGTCTCTGCCGATAACAGGGTCGAGCTTTCCCTTGCGTGCCATCTCCAGCAGGTCTATGCCGAATCGCTCGAGTGCTTTATATTTACCTTCGGGATTCTGGTCGGTTATCTTTTCTCCGCCGCGTATCTCTTTAATTACTTTTTCAATCTGCTCAGCCGTGATTGAGTTGAGACTGAGAACCTCTTTGGCATCGCTTTGGACAGAGGCTAATGACAAAAGCAGATGCTCTACGCTCAAATATTCATCGCCCATCTTGTCCGCCTGGTTCTGGGCGTCGAGTACGATTTGGTTGAAAGCCGGTTCCGGCATTATCTGATTTGTGCTGCCCTGCGGCAGTCTTTTCAGCTCTGCCTCTGTCATATCTTTAATCCGCTGCACATTGGCGCCTATCTTTTTTAATATCTCTGCGACCAGACCCTCATCATCGTCGCAAAGCGCACTTAAAAGATGCAGCGCACCCACCACCGTATGTGATTTTGCCATCGCAATCTGCTGAGCGGTGGCCAGCGCCTCTTGAGCCTTTAATGTGAATTTGTCGAATTTCATCTTAATATCACCTCGCAATTTAACACCCTTTCCATATTACTTAATATCGTGCAAAAGCTGTGCCTAAACCAACAAATGTTGTAACTTATTGAAATTATAGAACTTATGCAGAATACAGCCGCTTTGTATATGCCATTTTGGCAGAAATATACATTTCTTAAAACAAATGAAGATTTTGGTTTTAGCAGTGTAATTTTGAATTTTTATTTTTGAATTTTTAATTTATAATGGTGTTTTTGCTGTGCATTATCACAGAAATTTTATCTAAGTTTATCGAAGAGGTCTTTCACGGATGGCGATTTTGGCAGGGATTGATGAAGCCGGTTTCGGCCCGATTCTTGGGCCTTTGATTATTTCATCGGCTGTATTTTCAATTGATGATTCCCTGCTCGATGCCGACCTCTGGCAGCTCTTAAATAAAAGTGTCAGCCTGAAAAGAAAACATATCGCCGGCAGATTGCTCATAACCGACAGCAAAAAGGCATATAGTAAATCTCTCGGAATAAAGCATTTGCAGCGAACGGTCCTTGCCTGCCTGAAATCGCTCGGCAGTGAGCCTAAGAGTCTTTCACAATTGCTCAGCCGCATTTGCCCGGATTGTTTGGGCCGACTGAAGCAGTACGCCTGGTACGAAGATTGCGACAATTACCTGCTTTCGGCAGATGCCGCCGACATCGCAATCGCAGCCTCTGTTTTTGCCGGTGACCTCGACTCCAACAAAATTAAACTGCTTGAGCTTGAAAGCAACTGCCTCGATGTCGAACATTACAACTCGATGGTTGCAAAAGTTAAAAACAAATCCTCCGTTCTTTTCACTGCAACATCAAAGCTCGTACAGGCCGCCTGGGACAAGTTCTCAGAGAATAACCTGCAAATCATCATCGACAGACAGGGCGGCAGGGTGCATTATAGGAAAAACCTGCAGCGAATGTTCGAAGATTTTGAATTGACAATCCTAAAGGAGTCGCAGACCATCAGCAGTTATGAATTAAAACAGGCCAATAAGAAAATGCGCCTGCATTTTATCGTCGGTGCTGACCGCAAATTCTTGCCTGTCTCACTGGCTTCGATGGTAAGCAAATTCTTGCGCCAGCTTATGATTGATAATATTAACAGATATTTTACGGGATTTCATTCCGAGCTTAGACCCACTGCGGGCTACTGGAAGGATGGTCTGCGCTTCATAAAAGACTTGAAAACTCATATCCCGCACGTCACTTTCAACACGAGTCAGCTAATCAGATGCAGGTGACAATCTGAAAAAAGAAAAAAAGCCAGACGCAGGCAATTTAATGAGATTACTTTCATCACCCTGTCTGGCTATTGCGACTTACTTTATCAGCCCATCGGCTGCTATGGCTAAATAGCCCTGTCGCAACAAAGCGTTTGTATTCAAAAACAAAAAAACTGTCAATAAAAAATTGCATTAAAATCGTGGAGTGAAACAGTGAAGGTACAAATTAAAAACGCAATCTCTTGTATTATTGTGGTTCTAATTACTTTCGGCTGCCAGCAAAAATCGCTAAACCCTGCCGTAGAAAATAGTTACGTGTTGCTTTCTCCCGATAAATCAATCAAGGTAACCGTCAAAGTCGGCAGACAGCTTACTTATTATGTTGAGGTTGACGGCAAAGAAGCTATTCTTGATTCGCCTCTGGCTCTTGAATTTGACAGCCTGATGCTGGGCGAGAGTCTCAAGGTAGTAAACAGCAGAATTACATTGTTTTATAAGAAGTGGACGCCGGTCTGGGGAAAATCAAACCCGGTACCGGACTATCACAGGCAGCTTCGGTTGTCACTTGAGCAGCCGGCAGGCGACCGCAGGCTCGAGCTTATTTTCAGAGCATATAACGACGGCGTTGCCCTCAGATACCTGATACCCGAACAGAAAGACCTTGATGATTTTACGCTTACACGCGAGAAAACATACTTTCGACCGGCAGGTGAGCCTGTCTGCTGGGCTGCCGATTTCAAAAGTTTCTACTCACATCAGGAAGCAAAATATCCTCGGCTGACTTTTAACCAGATTAAGAATGGAACTATCTGGGCAGTGCCTCTTCTGATGAAAATTGATGATTCTCTTTATCTTGCCGTTACCGAGGCCGAGCTTAACGACTGGGCGGGTATGTATCTTGCCGTCAATCGCGACAATTACGGCCGGCAGATTTACAACAGCGGCTCTGTCAAAGGCGGTGATAATCCGAAACAAATCGATGTCCCCGTAAAGGATTGCAAAACGCTTCGTTTGATAATCGAGCCGGTGGATTATATTTATGACGACAGGGCGGATTTCGCCGATGCGAAACTTATTTCCTCCAACGGCTCGGTAACTTATCTCAGCATGCTTGAACCACTGTTTTCTCTGAAGGAGATTCGCAGTGACGAAAATCCCGACGGCAAAGATATAAAGCTCGACGGCAAAGTCTATGAAAAAGGCATCAGCAGCTATTCGCGAAACGAAATTGTCTATGACCTTGATAAAAAATACGAACGTTTCCAGAGCCTTGTCGGCATCGACGACGCCTCACAAAACAAAGGCCTTGTCCGGTTCGAACTGTATGCTTATGAGCAAAGTTTTTCACGCGAAGGCGGTTTGGTCTCGACCCTGTCGCCTCTGCCCGATTCCGACGGCAGAGAGCTTGTAAAAGCCTCAACTCCTCACAAGTCACCCTGGCGGGTAATTATGATTGGAAGAAAACCCGGTGACCTCATCGAATCTAATATAATAGAAAACCTCAATCCGCCCTGTGAAATTAAGGACAAAACCTGGATTAAGCCCGGCATTATGGTCTGGGACCACTGGTGGAGCGGCGAGGTAAAGATGGATACCGGGACCATAAAGGAATATATCCAGTTTGCCGCTGATATGAAGTTTCCCTATATGCTTATCGACTGGGGCTGGTACGGCCCGAATGACAGGCCCGATGCAGATGTCACTGTCGTTACGAATACTGTTGATATGCCCGAAGTGCTTCGGTTTGCAAAAGAGAGTAATGTAAAGCTGTGGGTCTGGGTTTACTGGTCAGACCTCGACAGAAAACTCGAGCAGGCATTTGCACTTTACCAAAAGTGGGGACTGGCCGGCGTCAAGGTGGATTTTATGCAGCGCGACGACCAGAAAATGGTTGACTGGTATCATAAGGTCATACGAGCTGCTGCGAAACATCATCTTATGCTCGATTTCCACGGCGCATATAAGCCGGCGGGAATACGACGCTCCTGGCCTAATTTTATGACAAGAGAAGGCGTGCTCGGCAACGAATGGAACAAATGGTTTGACTTTATTACTGCCGAACACAATGTCACTTTGCCTTTTACACGAATGCTCGCGGGTCCTATGGATTACACGCCCGGCGGATTTTTGAATGTCACCGAAGAAAATTTCAAATCGGGCTCGCCTACAAAGGTGAAAACCACAAGATGTCACCAGCTTGCAATGCTCGTTGTTTACGAGTCCCCGATTACCTGCATCTGTGACCATCCGAAATTCTATCGTGACCAGCCGGGACTCGATTTTATGAAAATAGTGCCTTCCAACTGGGATGAGACAAAAGTTTTGAATGGGCAGGTCGGCGAATATGTTACGCTTGTTCGAAAAGCCGGTTCAAACTGGTATCTCGGTGCGATGACAAATCAGTCTGCAAGAACTCTTGAAGTGCCCCTCGATTTTCTCGGAAAAGAAAAATTTACCGCTTATATCTGGGCCGATGCCGATGACGCCGATAAAGAACCGAAGAATCTGACCGAGCAGACAATAACAGTGAAATCTTCCGATACCCTGACTATTAAAATGGCACCGTCCGGCGGCTGCGTCGCATATTTTGCTCCGGAGCGGTAAATTCAAATTGGCTGGTGGAAATTGGCGGATTGTTTTGGCCGATACACTGCCTTGGATTATCTTACTGACATACGTAAATAAATGCAGGCGGCAGATTGAGAGGTGCAAATTTTATCTTCACATCCTCGAAGTAATGTTTCATCTTGCCGGCAAGAAATGGGGTATATTGAAGCTGAATGAATATTTTGGATTTGCAGGACTTTGCGATGATTTTATCTCTTTTTGATTTTTTCAGCAGATTTAATGGCAATGCGGATATTATGCAGTCAACCTCATCGACGTAATTTTCAAAATTGCCCGCATCGTCGTTGATAACTGTTAGACGCCTGTCTTTGATGGCTCTTAGCGAATCGCAGAAATTCGGATTAATTTCAAAGCATATCAGCTGACCGTTCGCAGGCAGCTTTTTCAGTATCTGCTTTGTTATGTTGCCGACGCCCGCTCCGAATTCTAAAACTTTTATGCCGCCGTTTAAATGCTGTACCATTTTTTTTGCAACGTATTTTGTACTTTGAGTAATAGTACCAACTTGTATCGGATGTTTCAATGATTCACGCAGGAAACGAAGTGCATTCATTTGCATTCTCCATACGTTAATAGTAAAAAAAAATCTGTGGTTTTATAATAAGTTAAAAAGTTTTCAGAGTCAAGGAACTTAGCTCTTTGTATGCGGATTTAAATAAAATCTTTTTTTTCTAAAGTCGTTTTGAAAAAATTTGAATATTATGCTCAAAAAAAGCGAATACGCCTCAAAATCGAATGTTAAATTCCCTATTTTAACTCGATTTTTTTTATCCGCTTACCTTCAATACTGCTGCCGCCTTGAGCTTTGAGCGTTTTATTGCGAGCAGAACTTCGTTCGCCTCCTCAAGAGAGAATTCCTCGATTGTTGGCACAATGGGAATCTGAGATGCCAGAGGCAGGAATTCTTCGGCGTCTGCACGGGTAACGTTCGCGACGCTCTTTATTTCCTTTTCAAGCCATAGATATTTGTCATATTCCAGCGCCGGTATGGGTGTTTCTTTCCTGATGGCATTTATTACCAGCCGGCCTCCACGCTCTAAAACAGACAGCGCATCGCGTACGCATTCTCCGACGGGTGTAAAATCCATTATTTTGTTTAGTTTTGTCGGCGGCCTGTCACCGGAACGACCGGTCCATATAGCTCCGAGCTTATTTGCCAGTTCCGAATGTTTTTCTGTTTTTGTAAAAACATAAACCTTGCTGCGCGGATACCTATACTTAAGTATCTGAATCACAATATGTGCACACGCTCCAAAACCGAAAAGACCGACACTTTCGCCGTCCTTAACTTCTGAAAGTCTTAATGTTCGATAGCCAATCACACCTGCACATAGAAGAGGTGCCGCCTGCGAATCGCTGAAATTTCCAGGTAGCTTATAAGCGAAATCCTCACCGATTGTCATATATTCAGCGTATCCGCCGTCGGCATCTTTGCCTGTCCATTTGGCCTTTTCACACAGATTTTCCATCCCCGATTTGCAAAACCGGCATTTGCCGCAGCTCGAATAAAGCCACGTAATCCCGACCCTGTCACCTTTTTGAAATCTCGTAACGTTTTTGCCCTTTTCCGCAACTGTTCCAACTACCTGATGGCCGGGTACTCTCGGAAGCTTCTCAAGCTTTATTCTGCCCTCAGCCTCGTCCAAATCAGTATGACACGCGCCGCAAACCGATACCTTAATCAGAATCTGGTTGTCGGAAAATCGCGGCTCCGGCAAATCTATAAGCTCCAGCGGCCTTTCTTCTATCATTGATTGTTTTGTAAACGCCATCGCTTTCATTTTTATCCTTCTTTCCTCAACTGTCTTTCAAATATATCATAGCTGTTTTTGTCAAAAAGACAAAAGCAGACCTTTTCAATCTTTGTTTTTCCTTTGAAATATTCGGTAACTGTCCCTAACATTATCTCAGCACATCTTTGAATAGGCAAACCGAATATCCCTGTGCTTATTGCAGGAAAAGTTAAGCTCTTTATCCCTTTTTCTTCAGCAAGTTTTAGTGAATTGATTGTAGCGTTTTCGAGTTTCTCATCTTCATTGCCTTCGCCCATTCTTGGCCCTGCTGCGTGAATTACATATTTGGCTTTCAGATTGCCTGCGCCTGTTATGACAGCCCCGCCTACGAAAGTACCGCCGATTTTGTCGCACTGCTCTTGAATTGATGGCCCGCCTTTTCTTCTTATCGCGCCTGCAACACCACCGCCGAGAACCAGTTGTGCATTGGCTGCGTTAACGATTGCCTCGGTATCCATCTCGGTAATATCACCTTCGATAAGCTGCAGTATTTTGTCGTTTATGTTTACCTTCATAATTATAATCCTTATTCTGATACTCTGGTCATTTAATAGTAAACAGATATTGCTGGAAATTTCCAGCTGTTTCGAAGCCAATTTTGGTGAAAAACAAAGCCAAAATTTGGCTTGAAATAGGGTTTGATTGGGTTTGTTTTGGGTTTGTTTGGCTTTGTTTTTAAGGCTTCCACAAAGCATAAAATTTTCATATCCCTTTGTTAGTAAAGAGGTTACGTTCATTTGGTCATCCATTAATTTGGCTTTGTTTTGCATAATTTTGTTTTTTTTGCGCGTGTGACCCCCGCGTTTTCTGGCCCCCTCTGAGTCAATACAAGGGAGCAGGCGAAAACAGACGCGGGGGCAAGTTGGCCCTTCGACGTTGCTCAGGACAGGTAAATAATTGGACATTTGTTAGTCCTTGTTACATAAAAGTTTATGACTAAATTTGACTTGGCCTGCTGGCTCTTTTCGTGCGGTTCTCCGCAGCCCCGGAATGGGGCCTCCCCCAGTTAGCAGTATTATACCACATTAAGGCGATATAATCAATGAAAATTAATTTTTTTTGCCACAGAGCTCTGTGGCCATATATATTGTTATTTTCCTTTCCCTGTGGGTTTTTTGTAACGTTTTACGAATAAACAGTGAAAAGTTCTGTATTTTTTGGATTTTTTTCTTGATAAAACGTTTGCTTTGTTTTTATGATAGCAATTTATTAAGGGTGATGAAGTATTTGCACCGGCTTTTGTGTTTCTTGTAATGGCGCAGGATTGAATTTGCCCTTAGAGCCTGGCCGGTGGAGGAGTGGTGATTATATGGATAGTAGAGGAGACAATCTCTTATTATTGTCTGAGGAGCTCTTCTCTCAAACAACTTAAGGGAGGATTTCTATGTAATGACCTCTTTAATTTCTATTTTAATGTAAATAAATATTAATTTTTTAAATTCTTGATGTGCCTGATATAGGATATTTGTAAGTATTTAATATTATTTTCAGAAAGGAGGTGGTTAATAAAAAGGCAAGGCAAACGGAATGAACTTGTGCCAATGGACTGGGAAATGGTTTTGCTGTAGGTAGTCCACAGCATAAAATTAGAAAATGTTGGAGGAATATTATAATGAAAAAGCTATACACACTCTTTATTTGTACGATTCTTTTGCTTCTTATAGGCAGCCCGGCACAGGCAGCCGTACTTGAGGTAAGGCCGTCAGCAGGAGGAATCGGAACGCTCGGCGATGTCTACCCGAGCATCCAGGCTGCTATCGATGACGCCGACCCCGGCGATACAATTCTTATTCACGATGGAACTTATGATGAAGCAATGGATATCGATGGCAAAATCAATCTTACGCTTCAGGGGGAAAGCAAAGAAAATACTATCATAAAGTCATCTTCTGTAATTTCCTGGGCTATCCCCGGTTACCCACAATACGACGGAAGAATGACCGTTGTCAGAATCTATGATTCCAACGTTATTACAATCGAAAATATGACATTTGATTGCGATGATATGAAAGGCAACAACAGATTCTGCATATCCGGATGGGATAGTGAAGTTACAGTTGATAATTGTATCCTGAAAAATATGTCCGTTGATGATTTGTCAGGTGGTTATTACGAGCTTATATCATACTTCAGAGCTCCTGGTTATGATGATACGTCAAGGGCAGCAGTTACATTTACAGCCAACACGTTCATAGAGCCCGGCCGAGTCGGTATCGTAACACACGATTACATTGATGCCACGATTTCGGGAAATACCTTTTATAAGATTACCGACGATTTCGGCTATGCCATTGAGGTGGGTTCACAATCGGTTGGACAGATTACTGGAAATACCATTTATGGATATGATACCCCAGCTGCTTCAGATGGAAGTGAATCTGCCGGTATCTACGTCGAAAACTGCTTTACAGGCACTGCTTTCGGCGGCAGTCCGCATGTCGATAAAGGTGTACTTGTACAGGGTAACGAAATTTACGATTGCCAGTATGCAATGTGGATTGGGAACGGATACAGTACTTATGCCGGTGATGTTGATATTACCGTAACTTTAACCGGTAACAATTTCCACGACAACGTACAGGGCGGTCTTATTATTCAGGATGAAGACGCAGAAGACGGCTCGTCTGTAACTGTAAACGGCTCTGGTAATACCGTAGTTGATAATAACGAGGTCGGCCTGTGGATATTCACGCAGGGTGACGGCGATATAACAGTCAATCTTACGGGTGAAACTATCTCAGGAAATGACGACGGTATTTATGTTGCAGATTATGCCGGCGGAACCAGTGGAAGCTCGTATAACGTAGCAGTCAATGGCTCAAAAATCAATGGTAATGGCAGTTATGGTATCGAAAATGCCGTGCCAACAATCGTGGTCGACGCTGAGAACAATTGGTGGGGCGATGCTACAGGGCCATATGATGGCAGTGATGATACTGGCACAGGCGGCCTGTACAATCCCGGCGGCCTTGGCGACTCGGTAACCGACTATGTTGACTATGAGCCGTGGTATACCAGTTCAGGTATGGAAAGTCCTGTTATTGTTTATGTCGGTGACACAAACAACATTAGAGCTTATGCTGATACAATTCAGGCCGGCATCGACGCAGCCTATGCCGGTGACACGGTCGAAGTCTCAGCAGGAACGTACAATGAGAACATAACCATCGACAAGTCATTGATAGTCGTATCCGTAGATGGAGCAGAGCTGACAATCATAAACGCCCAAGAGGCTGAGTTTGCAGTCCTCATCAACGGGGCGGAAACCGTCGCCACCTTCGACGGCTTCACAGTCGAAAACTACGATACTGCTGGGATTCTAGCGGGTGCATTTCGCGATGTGTTGGAAGGTGTCCCGTTGGGAGACGACCCCGTCGAAGTCCACATACTGAACAATATCGTCAAGCCGCCAACGATAGAGGAACCCCATAACAATAACGTTCAGGTTGGCGCCGGAACCACTGGAACTATAATTGGAAACGAGGTTTTCGGGGCATTCCTCGAATCCCCAGATTGGACAGGTTCGGGAATCCTCGTGGCTGGTTCAAGCAACGTTGAGATTTCGAATAACTACGCGCACGACTGTGAGTCAGGCATAGTAATTGTAGGATACGGAGAGTACCGTGACGCACCTGCAGTAAACAATCTTGTTTTGAATAACCTGGTGGAAAACAGTGGATGTGGGATAAGCGTCCAAATGAAGTCAATAGACACTATCGTCAGGTACAACGATGTAATGGATAATAATGAAGGAATCGCGGTCATGGCGATCGATTACTCTTGGGAGCATAGTGCTCCCTCAGGCACTGAAATCCACTGCAACAAAGTAGTCGGCAACACTGAGTATGGCGTGCTAAGTTCGGTCTGGGTGAGCGATGGTATAGTTTCTGCAGAGCAAGTCGATGCCACTTACAACTGGTGGGGTGATGCAACGGGACCGAGCGGACAAGGTGGAGGAACCGGTGATGTTGTCTCTGAAAACGTTGAATTCTTCCCCTGGTTGTATAGTGTAGACTGCAATGATTACACTATTATGGAAGCTGATTACGTCGTTGATGACGACTGGTCAGAACTGCCTGACTTTAGCCAAATATTAATCAACAGCACATACTACTACATAAGCATTAACGCCTTTGACGACATTCAGGAGGCCGTCGATGCAACAACTGATGGCAACAACATCTATGTTTACGACGGTAACTACAGTCCGTTTACGGTCGACGGTAAAGCTAACCTTACCATTACTGCCAGCAGCAACCCCATCGTTGAGGGTGTCCAGTCCGTCACAACCAACTATGGTCCCAGGGACTGTGTGGTATTCGTCAATAATTCTGTGAACATCGTGCTCAATATGCTTGATATCCAGGGAAATGGTTTGGGCACTATCAACACCAAAAATTATGGTGTTATCTATCAGAGCTCCAGCGGTTCTGTAAAAGGCTGCGCCGTTTCCCCGAACACATCCGGTGATATGTCCAGTACTGCGATAGGAATTTGGGACGGCTCGGATGTTATGGTCGTGACCACACTGATGGAAAACTACGGCAGATTAGGCATCCTTATTTACAATGGTACCAACGCCCAGATATTGGACAATGAGATAGTAGGACAGGTTTATGATGGTGAGGGCGAGGTATGCTACGGCATCGAGGTTGAAGGTGGATATAACGATGATAATCCAGCCACTGCTTCAAATGTCGTAATCAAACGCAATGAGATTTACGATTGTGATAATACCTTCGAGCCCGAGCCGAGCTGGGGTTCCAGCGGAATCTATGTCAACGGCTGGATGGCCTACTACCCCGAAGCTGACTCTACCGTGACCATCGTTGACAATGTCATTCACGACAACTATGAGGGCATTTATGTAGTCAATAGTCCGTCATCGAGAGCCAACTTCAACAGCATTTATAATAACCGCACCGCCGGCGTAACCTGTGCTGCTGCAGCCGATGATTCGAACTCGGTCTTCGACGCTGAGTACAATTGGTGGGGCGATATCAGCGGGCCTAACGACAACGACCCCAACGGCACCATCGAAACCGATGGCAGCACTATCTGTCCTGACGTTGAGGAGATTAAAAATGCCGATGGCCTCGGAAACAAGGTTACTGAGAATGTGCTCTACTGTCCGTGGTTGCTAGCGCCGATTTCAAGCTCTGCCTATCCATGTCCGCTCGGTGACCTCGACGGCGATTGCGATGTTGACTTCGCTGATTTGGCCAAGCTTGCTAACAACTGGCTTGTTGGCACTGAGGAGTAGTTAAATTCCGGAAACGTTAAGTTTTTGTAAAAAAGTTTAACGTTGCTTAATAATAGGGCGCCGGCTAATTAGCCGGCGCCCCTTATTTTTTCGCTTTCTTCAGAAACGAAAATTTATCTGATAAAAAGCCGCAATAAACCAAATCGCGATAGCTATCTTCCCAGTGACGCGAGGTAATTTCCAAGCCCGACAATGACCGTGGAGGCTATCAGCACAGTTATTACAATAAAAATAATATTGCGAGCCCGTCGGCTTAATCCTGCTTATTTGTAAAATCCGAATTCGTAAGCTGCATCAAAAAAGGCCGCGATATTCTCAGCCGGTACACCGACCTGGATATTATGAACATTATTGAAAACGTAGCCTCCGCCCGGCTTGAATATTTCTATGTTCCTGCGAACCTGCTCTCTCACCTCCTCGCTGGTCGCAAATGGTAAAATGTGCTGCGCATCTATCCCCCCGCCCCAGAAAACTATATCTTTGCCGAAACGCGACTTCAGCTCTTCAGGGTCCATTCTGTCTGCGCTTATCTGGACAGGATTTAGAATATCGACGCCGTTGTCAATCAAATCCGGTATGTAGTCAATGCACGAGCCGCACGTATGATACCATATCTTTGCCTTCGTCAGGCTCTTGATGTGCCCGACAAGTTTTTTTTGGCGGGGCTTGACGACCTGCCGGTAAAAGTCAGGCGAGAACAGCGGCCCGTGCTGACCGGTAAGGTCATCGCCTATCATCACGATATCGAAGGTATCGCCGACCTCTCCAAGAAAAGCCGTGTAGTAATCCAGCCAGAATCCCAGCATCTTCTCGAGCAATGCCTCGCAAAACTGAGGATTCTCAATCATATCCATATACCACCGCTCCAGGCCGCGCATATACCAGCAGGTTTCATAAATCACCCCCCCGATACCTGTCGATATGGCACAGCCGCTTTCTTCGCGAACCTGCAACGCCTGCTCTCTTACTCCGGTAAATCGTGTCTTGTCACCGCCGTCGGGAAAAGGATAATCTTCTATATCTTCAATGGTGGCGTTGGCAAGCGGGTGGTGTGATATGTCCATATAAAGCTGCTGCTTGTCCGGCATCGACCAGATAACGCCGAATTCATCCTTCAGGTCGTGCCATTTTTTGCCGTTCCGCATATTCTGCACAATTGTGCCCTTGAAGCTGTCCGGCCCGTGGGCGCAAACATATCTGATATCAACTCTGAATCGCTGCAAAACCTCTTCTGAGGGCACAGCGAGCTGCTGTACAGGGTCGAGCATCTTTATTTGCTCGTTTTTACCCAGAAATTTAAGCAGCTCCTCGTAGGCTCTTTTATGTATCCCCGTTTGGAATCCTCCAAAGTCGATAGGTACCCTGTCGGGCTCCTCGTGGTTCAGCGACATCAAAACACGCTCTCTTGAGCTCATATTTTCTTTTATTTTCATTTATTAATTCACCGGTAAGCAGATTATAGAGTGTCCGAATAGTATCAGTTGGTTGTTAGAAGGCGGCGGTGGGATTCGAACCCACGAATAACGGTTTTGCAAACCGTCGCCTTAGTCCTCTTGGCCACGCCGCCAAATCCAAGTCCTGACTTAGTTTAGCAGCATTTTTACTCTTTTGCAATAAGTTTTAGGCCTCTTTTCTTCTGTGGACAAATTTCAGATTTCGGTTTTTTTTGAAATATTTTTGAATAACAAAGCGTCTTATAAAGGGTGAAGCTCTGTAAATATGTTGGTTTATATTTTATCGTATCGCTTTAACTTGTTGATTTTAATGATCTTATTGGAACTTCTCCCATTGTGCTAAGCTGCAATTTCGACAGTTTGAGCGTTAATGGGAGCCGAAGGCGTTTTTCCCTTTAATTTTGTAAGCCTTTATCGTATAATAAGATAAACATAACTGAGGATGGTATTGAGAAAAGGGATGTTCATTGGGAAAGGGGTATATCTGTGCTTTACAGTCTTAAACCGCAGTTAGTTTGTTTATTGTTGTTCTTTATTGCTATGGCTCTCGGTCTGACTTCTTCCTGTACATCTCCCGAACAATACAAAAAACAGGCCGACGAGGAGGTCTATAACATCATCGATAGTAAATGGCAGGACCGATTCGGTTACAAAGCCAACTACAAGCTCGACGATGCTGACTCAAATGGTATGGGAATTTCTCAGATGATACCAGCCGACGGGATTTTAAGCCTCAGGGATACCCTTGCCATAGCCACAAAATATAGCAGGGATTATCAAAATCAAAAAGAATCACTTTATCTGGCTGCTCTCAGTTTAACCCTGACCCGGCACGAATACGCCTGGCAGTGGCTCGGGACAATTGACCTTGAATATACAAGGACATACAACGAAACGACAAAATCGGAGGACGAGGCCGACATAAAGTCCTCCTATGGCCTCGACAAAACTACTCTTTTAGCCAGCGGTGTACAAATCGGCACAGGTCTTGCTGTTGATTGGGCCAGATTTCTTACCGGTGACCCGGACACTTCATTGGGTTCGGTTTTATATGCAACTGTCACCGCTCCAATACTCGGTGCAGGTGCAGGCAGGGCAGCTGTGGAAAATCTCACACAGGACGAGAGGAATGTTTTATACGATATACGCTCATTTAACCGTTATCGACAGACCTTTGTTACTTCAATCGTAGATGCATATTATAATGTTTTACTCCAAAAAGAGCGGGTTAATATTAATGAAGCCAGTTATAGACGCCTCATTCAATCAACGGACCAGTTGAAAATGGAGGTTGATGTTGGTCAAAGGCCCCAATACGATGCCGATGAAGCACAGCAGAGATTGCTTAGCGCAGAGAACAGCCTTGTTTCTTCCCGGCAAAGTTATGAGCAGGCTCTCGACAGCTTCAAAATCAGGTTGGCTCTCCCGACCGATGCAAACATAACTTTAAACCAGAATGAGCTCAGAGCGCTGGAAAACATAGGGATAAGCCAGCCGGAATATACTGAACAGGAGGCTATTGACGTGGCATTGGACAACCGTCTTGACCTTATCAATACCAGAGATCGCCTTGATGATGCGGTTCGAAAGCTTGAGTTGGCTTATGACGGCCTCGGTACACAGTTGAATCTGGACGCCAGCATAAACACCACCTCACCGCAGGGTACTGATTTCACAAGGTTGCAGTTTCAGGAAAGTGAATACACCCTTGGGCTTAATGCAGATTTGCCCTTTGACCGAAAATCTGAGCGCAATGCCTATAGAAGAGCTTTGATAACTTTGCAGCGGGACAAAAGAGACTATGATGAATCTGTTGACCAGATCAAGCTCTCTGTCAGGCAGGCTTATCGAGTCCTCGCCGAAAAAGCCGAGAGCTACCGGATTCAGAAAATCGGCCTTGAATTGGCCTTAAAACGACTTGACCGTGAGAAGCTGCTGTTGGAATATGGTCAGGGAACTGTGCGTCTTTTGCTCGAATCAGAAAATGCCATAGTATCTGCTCAAAATAGTGTTACGACCGCTTTGGTAGATCACACTACTGCAAAACTGAACTTTTTCCGTGATATTGGTGTATTACAGGTAAAGCCTGATGGAATGTGGGAGTAAGGAAAAAATTATGAACGAAAAAGAAAAACCTAAAAAGAGGAATTTGAAAAATCAATATTGGAACTTGCCGGCATTCGTACTTAATAAAAAACGGATTTTTATTATTCTGATTTTTGTGGCGGTTGTTCTGACGGCGCTGGGGCTGGCGGCGAAGACCGCAAATACGAAGTCGATCGCTTCTGATGCGAGCAGTACATATACAGCCAAGCTGAGCGATTTAACCGTTACAATTACCGAGGGCGGCAGCATCCGAGCCCGAAATTCAATTGAATATAAATGCCAGGTCGAGCGAAGATCTCAAACAATGATACTCAAAATTGTGCCTGCCGGTACTTATGTGACCCAGGAAAACGTGGATAACGGTATGGTTCTGATAGATCTGGACTCTTCGACGTTGAAAGATGATTTGTCCCGGGAGGAAATGGAGCTTTCGAGCGACCAGGAATCCTATACTGCGGCAAAAGAAGGTTATCATATAAGGGAGAAACAAAATGAAAGCGATATTGCCGACGCCGAGATGAGAGTAAGGTTTGCTAATATGGACCTTCAGAAGTATCTGGGCTCAGAAATATCAGAAAGGCTCATCAGGGATGTTAATCAGGCTTCAAATCTGTCGGAATATATTGCCCCTATCATTGGAAAAGTCAGAGATGACCCGAACGTGTTACTGGGCTCTGCTGCTTCTCAGCAGTTGAAAAGACTGCAGGATGATATAGTCCTGGCAAAAGGTAACCTGGCAAACGCAGAGGCTACGTTGGCAGGAACCGTCAAGCTTCATGATTCCAATTATGTTTCTGACCTTGACCTCGAAAGGGACAAACTGACCGTAATGAATCGGCGTTTTTCTGCGGAAAGTTCCGAAGTAGCTCTTGATTTGTTCCTTCGCTATGATTTGCCTAAAGATGCTGAGCAGTTCTTGAGTAATTATATTGAGACAAACCGCTCTCTCGACAGAACCTATGCTGAGTGCCGTTCAAGACTGGCCCAGGCTCAGGCAACGCTTAGTATGGCAGAACAAAGACTTACAAGACAGCAGGAATATGTTGATGACCTGAATAAACAGATTGAATATTGCACAATAAAAGCAAAGGCGCCGGGCCTTGTCATTTATGGTGAAGGCGGAAGCGGTGATATGTTTAGAGCAATGCGGGGTAGGGGCTCCACAAGTGGCATAATTGCCGAGGGTGAGCAGGTCACCGAAGGACAGACCCTTATTTCGATGCCTAATACGGCTGAAATGCTTGCTGAAATCGGTGTGCACGAGACCGAGGTGGACAAGGTTCGCCAGGGTCAGCCCGCAACTATAGTTATGGATGCTTTCCCTGACACCATATTGCGGGGAAGAGTCATTGAAGTAGCTCCGCTGCCGGATGAGCAGCGAGGATGGTTGAATCCGGACCTTAAGGTTTATAAAACACTTGTCCTGATAGAGGGAACTCATGATTTTCTTAGAACACGAATGTCGTGCAGGGTCACGATATTTGTCGAGCAGATCAAGAACGGCCTCACTGTGCCGATTCAGGTCGTGGCCAATCGCGGCGGTGGAAAAGTGTGTTATGTTATGACCCCGAGCGGCCCTGAGGAACGGAAGGTGAAAACAGGGATTTTTAACGATATGTTTGTGCAGATTGTAAGCGGCCTGGAAGTAGGCGAGCAGGTATTGATGAATCCCCCGCTGTTCAGCGGCCAGTCCTCTGATGTTGCAATGTCCGCGGAGCAACAAGAGCTTTTGGCAAGTGCCGCTGAGACTCAGAACGACAGCGGACCTGGCCCGGTTGCAGCCGCTCCGGAAGGCCAGGGAAGAATGGGACGGCAAAGAGGACAAATGGGTATGGGAATGGCAATGCCGGACGTAAACAATATGCCTGCAGAAATGCTCGACAGGATGATGTCAATGTTGTCGCAAAATAACCCGGAAAAATATCAGGAGCTTCAAAAGCTTCGCTCTGAAGATGAGGCAAAGTTCAAAGTAGAGCTTCAAAAAGAGATGCAAAACGCGATGAGAAGGTTTCAGCAGGGCGGATTCCAGCGGGGCGGCTCCCCCGGACAGGATGGTCAGCAGCAGCAAAGGAGGTCTCGGCGCCAGGATGGTCAACAGCAGGATTCTCAGAGTCAGAGGAACACGGATAATCAAGGGTGAATAGCGCGATGACAGATTCAACTGACAATATGGATTTTACGGGCAGCGGCCCGATTTTGGTATTTGAGGATTTATGCAAAAGCTATCAGTTAGGCCTCACTGAGCTTAAGGTGCTGAAAAACATAAATCTCGTAGTCAAAAAGGGCGAGTACGTTGCGATTATGGGGCCGAGCGGCTCCGGTAAATCAACTCTTCTGAATATGATTGGATGTCTCGACCGACCTACCAGTGGAAAATATTACCTCGGTGACAAAGAGGTCGGACAGCTCGATGATGACAGCCTCTCAACAATCAGGGGCTCGCGAATAGGTTTTGTATTCCAGTCTTTTAATCTTATAAGTCAGCTCAATATAATCGAAAATATTGAGGTCCCGATTTTTTATCAGGGTATTTCCGAGCATGAAAGTGTGGCCAGGGCCAAAAAGCTGGCTGATATGGTTGGACTCGGAGACAGAGTAAAGCATCGACCGACTGAGTTGTCCGGCGGTCAGCAGCAGAGGGTCGCTATTGCAAGGGCACTGGCAAATGACCCCTTGCTTGTCCTCGCTGACGAACCAACCGGAAATCTCGACTCCCAGAGCGGAAGAGACATCCTTGATTTACTCGACCGTCTTCACGAGCAGGGAAAAACTCTTATCGTTGTAACGCACGACGAAAATATCGGCTCGCACGCCCAAAGGTGTATTCACCTTTTTGATGGTCAGATTGACAGGGAAGTGTATAAGGAACAAAATTAATAGTGTCTTATGATTTTATTTCGCCTTAAAAGAACGGTTAAGCTCGGAGTAAAAAGCCTTTGGATGCATCGGCTGCGCTCGACTCTGACGATGCTGGGTATTATTTTCGGCGTTTCTTCGGTCATCGCAATGCTGGCCATTGGCGAAGGTGCAAGTCGAAATGCACAGGAAAAAATCTCTCAGCTTGGCAGTAGAAATATTATCATAAAAACAGTTCAACCCCCTGAAGACCAGTCTGCTATGGGTCAGCAGCAGTTGCTCAAAGAATATGGTCTTACCTACGATGATGCCGAGCGTTTCCGGAACAGCATACCGAACGTTCGCGTTATTGTGCCGAACCGCCTTATTTCCCAGCAGGCCCAGTATCGTGCGCGAAGGATTTCTATCGAAGTAGTTGGTACGGTACCCTGGTATCCTGATATATCACCGGTAAGGTTAAAATTCGGAAGGTTTATCACCAGCACGGATATGCACTACAAGCAGGGCATATGTATTGTCGATGAGAAGGTGGTCAGGCAGCTGTTTGGTTTTGACGACCCCATGGGCCAGGCCGTCAAAATTTCAAGTGATTATTATCGCGTTGTCGGTGTTGCTACCGAACATGCTGAGGTTCAAACATCTTCCTCAAACGCTTTTGAAGCAAAGCAGCCGCAGGCAGAAACAAAAAAGGGCGGTGCAAAACAGGGAAATATCTATATCCCTTTAACGACCAGCAAGGACCGTTTCGGTGAAATGTCTTTGCAGATTACAGGCGGAAGCAGGAACATAGAAAGAGTTGAGCTGCAGGAAATAATCGTTCAGGCCGCTACAATTGATGAAGTCCTGGGAACACGTCAGAGTGTACATACCATCTTATCCAGGTTCCACAAAAAAAATGATTATGAAATAACTGTTCCTTTGGAGCTTATGAAGCAGGCCAGGGAGATTCAGCGGATTTTTACTATCGTGCTTGGCTCCATAGCGGCCATCTCACTTCTGGTCGGCGGTATTGGGATTATGAACATTATGCTTGCGACCGTTAGTGAAAGGACAAGGGAAATCGGCATAAGAAGGGCCCTTGGTGCGAGAAAAAGAGATATCATAATGCAGTTTCTTTCGGAGACGCTGTTACTGACGTTTCTCGGAGGCCTTCTCGGTATTGTTCTCGGGCTGCTTATTCCGGATATAGTCGCTCGTTTTACGGATATGCCCACAGCTATAACATCATCCTCGCTGATATTGGCTTTCGGCATAAGTGCTCTCGTCGGAATAACTTTCGGCCTGTATCCCGCCTACCGAGCCGCCAATATGGACCCCATCGAATCACTCCGACACGAATAAAAGCATTTACTAATTTCTGCTTTTACTCATACACTGATATACTCATACACTGATATACCCATACACTAATCTGCGCTTGTTTCAATCGGCTTCATCTGTGTCGCAAATTTCCTTGAGGATACCCAATTCTACAAGGGCGTTAAGTGCCGCTTTTTGCTCTGCTTCTTTCTTGTTTGTTCCCCATGCGCTCGCAAAACGCCGTCCATTTACTATCCCCTGTACCTCAAAGCACTTGTTGTGGTCAGGCCCCTTTTCATCTAAAAGCTCATAAACCGGCGTCTTATTAAAACGCTGCTGAGAATATTGCTGCAGAAGTGACTTGAAGTTACCATGATATTGTTCTACCTGAGCCTGCTCTATCGCAGACGCGAAAACTCTAAGAATAAATTCTCTCGCTGCCTCGAATCCGCCGTCGATATAAATAGCGGCGATAACTGCCTCGAGCAGACCCGCCGACAGAGAGCCCGTCAGTGCCCGGCTTGAAATCATCCCTTTGCCTACCTTCAAATATTCACTTAGTCCGAGCTGCCTTGCTATCCGGGCACAGTTTCTGCGAGATACAAGCATACTCTTGGCTTTCGTCAGGTCACCTTCCAGGTAGTCAACAAACATCTCAAAAAGATTATGGCAGATAACCATACCCAGAACCGCATCGCCGAAAAATTCGAGCCTTTCGTTGCTTAAAATGCGGTCCGTAACTGCTGAGGAATGGGTAAAAGCACGAGTCAAAAGCTCACGATTGCTGAATTGATAACCTAATATCTGCTCGACCTGAAGCAATACTTTTTCATTCATCAAACTGTTTCCTGAAAAAATGCTGCGAGCAGATTACGAATTCCGCTTTGAAAAGCGGCCTTCGTAGCCGGCTCTACAGACTCCCCTTTATTATATCATAATTAAGCCGATTGTCAAGCCTCTTCTGTCACTATTATTTGTTAACAAGTTGCAACCCGGCCAGTGCAGTGAATTTATCCTCTGAAAATTCAAAAATCTCCTCTATCCCTGTTGTCGAAAAAACATTCCTTGTCGCTGCCGGAACGTTGCAGAAGACAAGCCGGTGTTCGCAGTCGTACAAAAGCTTGCGAAGTCTCAATAATGACGAAAGGCTCGATGAAGTTATTATATCAACTCTCGAAAAGTCTATCACAACGTCGCAGTCGCCCCTGTCGCGAACCA
>CAZMQF010000012.1:0-25628 GCA_964568365.1 uncultured Pirellulales bacterium
ACTGATACACCGATACACTGATATACTGATACACCGATACACTGATATACTGATATATCGATACACTGATATACTCATTTTCATTGCGGCAAAAAAATTCGATTTTTTGGTCATTTTTTTGTTGACTTTTGTTTGATACTTTGTTAAATTACCTGTGTGTTTGCCAGCAGGCAAACATAAAACGCCAGTAGGCGAAGAAAAATAGACATTTCAGATTGCATGTCTGTAAGCCAGAGAGCAGCAAGGTCTTTCGGCCAGCAGGCCAAGTCAAATTTATTCATAAACTCTTTATTGCTAAGGACTTATCAATGCTCACGATGGATACTCAATACGCATCACGCAATACCCAATACGGCATTCGCTATACGCAATACGCACCACGAAACACGCAATACCCATCACGCAATACTCAATACGCTACACGTGATACGCTTCACGCTTCACGAAATCGCCCTCTACATTTGTCGAGAGAGCTCTACAAATCACACCTTTTTATGCAAAACAAAGCCAAATTAAAAAATGACGAAATGAACGTAACTACTTCTAAAACAAAGGAATATGAAAATTTACTCACCTTTTGCCGATGTGAAAACAAAGCCAAACAAAGCCAATTCAAACCCAATTTTGGGCTAAAATTGGGTTTGTTTTTCCCCATATTGGCTTTTTTCGTTTTTAGCTCAAAAACAGGGGCAAGTTTTTTTAAAAATCCTCACAAAACCCCCTATTTAAAAAAAATCCACCTGCCCAAATGGACAGAGGCTGGCAAAATTTTACCGGCCTCTATCCGCGGAGGAAATTCCATTATTGTTTAACGGGTGTAAGATTCATATTCCTGTCATATTCGTTTGTAAATGAATAAGTGAGTACGGTTGCATTTTCGTCGGTGGTGTTCGGCTCAAGCTCGAGGTCCCAGCGGAGCAGGCCTTTTTTCTTCAAGGTGCGGACATATTCCGCTTCTTCGCTCAGAGGCATTGATGTTTTTGTCAGGTCAATCTTGATTGAAGAGTTCTGCGAGTAAGGCAGCCGGTCGAGCAGACGAATTTTGGCGGTCGTATCTTTATAATTATTGAGCGCTATACGGTAATTATATGTATCGATACGGTTTCCGCCCTGTATGCGGGTCTTTTTGCTCTCGAGCTCGTGTTTTACCTGGATTTGCGAATCGATGCCGAAACCCGCGGTGAATTTTTCGCCGATAGTAACAAGCGGTATATTTGCCTGGCCGACAAACCGGCCGTCACAAAACATAGATGCAGGGCCGGGCAGCAGGACAGTGTCACTGTCATTCAAGAGCTCGGCCTGCAGATAGACATAGTCGGTAAGAAGCGGCGAAGCAAGAAGAGTGAAATCAGCCTTTGCAGATACCGATGCGATGCTTACAAGCTGGCGGTCGTTTCTGCTCGGCAAAGTCATCAGGCCGGGCAGACTATAAGTGGCTGAGACACCTTCTATCCTGGCGATTTGCTCCAACTGCTGCTGATACTCTTCGATCTGCCTTACAGGGGCATTCATTACCATAATCTGGGTCTGGGTTGCATAGGTATTAAGCTCGCCACTGGCTTGGATTCCTTTTGTTATGCTTCTTCTTCGCAGGCTTTGCTGCTCCTGCACTTGTTTGAGGTCGAACTGGGACATTTGCTGCTGAGTGGGTACAGGCTGATAAAGTGAGACCATCATCGGCTCAAGAACGGGAGGCTCGGCAATCATAGCAGGTTCGGCGGTCGATAGAGTCAGGGCGACATTGTCCCAGTCTTCACCGGAGATTTGGTTTATCACGGCATTATATTCGATGGTAACGGTTGAACTATCAGGATTTGCGCGGAGGTTGTAAAGCTGGTTCCAGTTTGCATTGTTGACGAGATAATTCAATTCGATTTCAGCTTTTTGAGCGTCGTCAGAAGAAATATAAACAACAGCCTGCCTTCTGGTTTTGGACGAGCCGGCAGTCAGCTCGGCGAGTTTTCTTTCGAGCAGGCCGAGCTCTTTTTTCATATCGTTAATTTCATCTTCAAAGGAAAGAGTTTTTTCAATGTATTCATCGGCTTTTTCAAGGATATATTCAGCGAGATTTTTTACAGGTTCGAACTGCAGCAGTCCCCTGCCGGTATCGATTTGCTTTGCGTCGGCAGCGAACTGTCGAAGCTTTATGAACATATCCCATTGATTATCGAGGTGGCCCTTTTTTCTTTCTGTGTGGTAAATTCGTCTTTTGAGGTTCTCAATTTCGTTATCGAGCTTTTTGACCTCTTCGCGAGTGTCTTCTTTGACGGCCTTTTCCCTGTATCTTACGCTAAGGACTTTTACGTTACCGGAAGTTTGTGCGTAAATACTATCGGGTATTATTTGTGAAGGCAGACTCGTGACGATGACTTCCGATGAGCCGGCAGGCAGGTTGATTTTCAAGTTGCGAGTTACAAGGGCCTGTCCCCGATAGACGGTGACTTTCGAGATTACACCTTCGGCCTCGAAGGCTGCGGCAAGGCAGAGCGAATTAAAGACGGTGATAAAGATAAATACTGTCAGGATTTTTACTGCTTTCATTTTTATCTCCTTTCAAAAAATTTCAATCAACAACAAATTTTAATTCCAGAAGTAGTGCCAGGAATACTGAAGCTCTACCTTCTGGTTAGCCTCCATTTCGATATCCCAGCTAATTTGTCCGAGCGAGTTAACGTGATACCACCACCAGGGCCAGGAACACCAGCTCCACCAGAAAGGAAGGTCGCCTTCGGAGAACCAGGAGCCGTAACCGTGTCCGAGCTGACTGATTTCGGCATCGAGATTGGCCTGGTCGATATGCCCGAGGACGAAACGTTTGACTTCAATCCTGATGTTTTCTTTTTTGTGATTGTTTAGCTCAACGCTGCCGGTCATATCAATTTTAGAATAAGAAGTGCCGTTAATATTCATAGCGTTGGGAGTGTACTGCGTCTGTTTCTCAAGGCATTTTACGAAGACATCGACTGCGGTTGACATTTCGAGGTCGCACTTGCCGCCGACAGCGGTGTATGTCATAAGGGCCTGCGAGATGAGCCTGCCGTTTCTTAAAATAAGAGCGGGAGCTGTGGTCAGGGGATATTCGGCATCGTTGTCCAGTCGGAGACAGTGTTTGACGCTCGGCTGATGCAACAGTTTTTCTATCTGGATATGCTGCGAGCTGCTGAAATTTCTTCTGATTTGTGTTGGTGGTGCAAGGGGCAGCTCTAATTTGTATATATCGGTATATTTGATTTCATACTCGGCTATTGGGACAACAATACGCTGGCCTTTTTTAAGAGTTAAGTTTTCGAGTGTAAAAATGAACAGGTCTTCGTTTTTTTCAGAGCCGAGCAGTTCGGGCCCGGAATCGGGCTGAGGCTGGGCCGGCATTTCAGCATAATCATAATTCATAACCTGAGACCTTATGGCGTTATCAAAAGCATAGGCGGTTTGAGCATTTGTTCTGAAATGCGATGAAAGATTTGCTACGGTCTGGTCGAGAGCGATCGGATCGAGTGAATCCTTGAAGGCGAAGCTCGGTACGCCAATGACAAGATGAGCGGTTACATTTTCGATGTCGGTGAGCTCATTTACTATTGTAGCCTGCAGTTTTATATGAGCATTGCCGTTACCGTCGATATCGACTTTGTAGTTCGGTATCCAGCGGAGGCCTTTCTGGAGATAGACCATACCTACATCGGCTGTTTTTCGTGAATTATTTTTCCAGTTGAGCTTGAAGACAAAAGTGTTTTTGTACTTTTCAAATGTAGTTGTTGTATTCGGCTCATCAATAAATGTGATTTCCCGGATATAGCTCAGTGGGACAGCCTTTGTACCTTCTACGGTTTTCAAAAGAACGATATCAGAGGTAACAGAAGAATTTACCGGCAGATTATTCGCTTGTTCATCCGGCCGGCGGCTGGGCAGCTGCAGTATGACGGCTTCATAGTCATAAGAGAGGTTATTCTGATTGATAAGGACTTTTTTGCCGGCATTTGCCTTGATAAGCTCAGGTATGGTCAGGGCAGTATCGGATTGACAGATAAGTTTCTTTCCTACGAGGACAGAATTGAGCTCGACATCGCGGTCTGCAGAATAGGCCCAGAAGGTACCGAGAACGGGCGATGGAAGTTTATCAAAGGTAACATTGCCGTTGTTATCGGTGGGCATTTGTCCCTGATGGAGGACAAATGCGTGGCCATCCTTGAAGATGGTGACTTCCTTTACGGGTATGGTGTCGAGAACTTTATCAGAAGATGCAAAAACAGGGCTGCAAAGAAAGGCAGCCAACAGCAACATACAGACAACTAATGAGACTTTACTTTTCTTTTGGTCTGGACGATTCATTTTTTACTCTCCCAAAAAAGTGATAAAATTTTTCTATATATACTATACGTTATTTGATGTAGAATCAGAAGTAAATTGGATGTAAAATGTTGGTGATTAGTTTTTACAAATAATTTACAAACGTGCGCCCGCAATATAGACTATAATATAAATAGGGTTCAGGGCATAATGTTTAAGGTACAGGGAATTAAAAAATGATTGAGAAAAAAACAAACATTCTTATTGTTGAGGATGAAAAGAGCATCAGGGAGGGGCTGGTGGATTTTCTGGAGTTCAAGGGCTTTAAGGTGAGCACGGCAGAAGATGGTCTGGAAGCGGAGCGAATAGTAAAAGAGAAGAGATTCGACTTGATACTTCTGGATTTGATGCTGCCTAAGATAAGCGGCGAACAGCTATGCCGACAGTGGCGAGAGGACGGGCTGCAGACACCAATACTGATGTTGACGGCCAAGGGACAGGAAAAAGAGAAAATTGCAGGGCTCGATATGGGAGCGGATGATTACATAACAAAGCCCTTCTCACTCGAGGAGCTTCTTTCGAGGATAAATGCGGTGCTGAGACGTACCGTTCCCGGCCGGGCCGTGGGGACAAGCTTCGATTTCGGAGGCTGGCAAATAGATATCTCGAAATTAAAAGGCCAACGAGATAAAAAGAAAATCGAGATAAGTAAACGCGAGGCACAAATCATTCAATACTTTGCGGCTAACCCGAACAGGGTCATTGACAGAAAAGAATTATATGAAAAGGTATGGGCCGACAACTTCAGCGATTTAGGGACAAGGACAGTCGATATGCACATAGCGAAGCTGCGCGGCAAGATTGAAGAAAGAACGGGCGAGCCGCAAATAATCAAGACGGTTCGCGGAGCCGGATACGTTTATGAGAAAGAAAAAGATTGAAAGTAGAACATTATGTATAAGCGGTTAATAATATTGTCGTTGATAATATTTGCGGCCCTCGGGGGGATGGTTGCACTGGGATTTTTTGCAGTTGAGAAATGGGCAGAAGGGCTTGAAGGTAAACGAAAAGGACAGTTTGCAGAGGTTGCTGAGCAGGTCAGAAGCGACGTTAATCGCAAGCTCGACGATTTTATACACGCGGAGGAGAACCGGCCTTATACGCATTACCAGGTGTATTATCTGCCTGAAGATTCATTTAGGGCAGGCCCGCAGCAGACTGCAATAATGCGCTCGCCGCTCGCGGGGATAATGGAAAACGATTTTGCATACGGGTACTTTCAAATCGGTCCTGAAGGCAATATCACAACTCCTAACGATGAACTGGTTGAAACTCAACAGAAAGATGCACTAAAACAAAACCTGCTTGCTCAAAAAGGTGCATCACAAAGAAATTTGTTTGCTGAAAACACCTATAATGTTAATAACGTCAGGCAAAATGTAGTTCCGGTTTTGAAAAGAGAAAGGTTTGTGAACGGCAAGCTGATTGTCGATGGGGAAAAATATGCAAAAGTAGAAGTCGATATAATAGCTGGTATTTCCAAAACGCCAGAACCTACGTCACAACCAATACCCCGGAAGGATGTCAGCCAATTAGAAGAACAAAGCCAACAGGTTGCCTATCAAACGATAGAGAGCCTTCAGGAACAGTCTCGAAAAACGCAGGTTCTGACAAAAAGCCGTGCGGTAGCAGATGAGAATATAATGTTAAACGTGGAGAGAGCCCGGCAGCAAATCGAAAGAAAAGGAGGCGAATACGGGACACAGTACACTAAAGACGATACATCAGAGGGAACGGCGTTTCAATCAAGAATGATAACGGACAAAAAAGAACAAGGCGAAGCCGGAGTACTTTTAGAAGAACTGCCCGTACAGTCGGACTTAGACAGAATTGCAAAAACGAGTGTTTCGGAGGTTCAGAGTACAGATTTGATTTTGGAGAAAGATGCAGCGAAAGAGCAGCCTGCACAAGAAAGAGAAGATTCAATTAAATCCGATACGGTTCAGATAATGATAGAGCCGTTTGTGCCGGTAGTAGTCGGGGGCGGTGACAGTGCGGAGTCGATATTCGGCGGGCAGGTGTTCTATCTCAGACATATACAAATAGAAGATAAACACTTTCTGCAGGGATTTAAGTTTCAGGAGCAAAGATTAATCGGGGAGATTAAAAAATCCGCCAGACAGTTTATGCGTGAAGGTATGGACTTTGTGCTTTCGCGAAGAATAGAACCACAAGCTGCGTATACTGCTGTTCTGGATTTCGGGTTCGGAGAGATTGCACTGAATCTGATGGAACTGATACCCGGCTGGCTGGAAAGAGACGTCAAGAAACTCGAGAGATGGTATTTCGGGACGGTGTGGATTGTATTTATCGCGGTGACACTCGGACTATTGAGCCTGTGGCGGAACGCCAGAGCGCAGCTTAAACTGGCGGAGAAGAAGGATGATTTCATATCGGCAGTATCGCATGAGCTGCGAACGCCCTTGACGAGTATCAGGATGTACTCGGAGATGCTGGAGAAGGGCTGGATTAAAAGCGATGAAAAACGCATCGAATATTATAAAAATATGCAACAGGAAAGCGAGAGACTCAGCCGGCTGATAGAAAATGTTCTTGATTTTTCGAGGATACAAAAGAAGCGAAAGAAATATTCATTCAGGCTCGGTGACATTAACGAATGCGTGGGCTCGGTTGTCGAAATGATGAGGCCCTATGCAGAGCAAAAAGGATTCAGGATAGTAACTAAGACCGGCGAAGCCGGGCGGGTCAGCTTCGATGCCGATTCGGTAACACAGATAGTGGTGAATCTGCTGGATAATGCGATAAAGTATGCAAAAGATGCAGAGGATAAAACGATACTCGTCAGCACATACCCTAAAGAGGGCTTCGTTATAATCGACGTTGAGGACCACGGGCCGGGAGTACCGCACAAACAAAGAGAAAAAATCTTCGAAGCGTTCTACCGAATAGGCTCGGAAGATACACGTGAGACTGCGGGGACGGGATTAGGGCTTGCACTTGTGAAAAAATTTGCAGAGGCACATAACGGCTTCGTTGAGATATTGAATGCTAAACCGACCGGCTCGATATTCAGAGTGGCCCTTGCAGCAAGAATATAAAAAATCAAATCTAAAATAGACACAGATTCCGCCTGCGAAGGGCAGTTTTCAAATTTCAATAACTTTCAGATTAGCATACAAAATTTTCGAGTTCGTTTTTTACAAACTATTTACAGAACTGCGGAGGGTTTATGCGTTATATTATATAGAGAGGAAAAAGGTAAAAGGGAAAAAGGAAAAGGTGAAAAGTAAAAAAGAATTGAGAATCAAAATTTTAGGAGACAGAAAATGAGAAGACATACAAAAGCAGGCGTTTGCGTAATCGCGGTTGCGGCAGCAATTATTATCAGCGGGCAGGTTTTTGCAATAGAACACATCAGAATAAGAGAACCGGCGGAGAATGTAATTATACCGCAGAGCAGGTCAATGGCATTTGTGCCGCCTGAACACGACAGGGCCATAGAAATAACGGAAGTCGAAGTCAAAATCGATATATTAGAGCAGACGGCAACGACGACAATAGAGATTCGGCTTGAAAATAAAACAAACAGAAGACAGGAAGCAGAGCTGGTTTTCCCTGTGCCGGACGGAGCGGTGGTGAGAGGCTTTGCATACGACGGGCCGGGAGGAGAGATAGCCGCGAAGGTACTGCCCAGGGAAGAGGCAAAGAGAATATACGAAAGGCTCGTCGCGAAGATTCGAGACCCGGCGCTGGCGGAATTTATCGGTTACAACCTGATACAATCGAGCGTCTTTCCCGTCGAGCCGAGAGGCAAGCAAAAGGTTCGCCTGACATACGAGCATCTTCTCGAGACTGATTTGAACCGGGTGGATTATGTTCTGCCAAGGACAGAGTCACTTGAGTATTCGGTGCTGTGGAAGATAACAGCCGACATCAAATCCAAGAGCCCCATATCTGCGGTGTATTCGGCGAGCCATAAGGTATATATGCACAGGGTAAGCGAGACGGAGGTATCGGTAAAAATCGAGGCGGAGGCGGAAAAGCAGCCCGGACCGTTTCGGCTTTCATACTTAATGGAGAAAAACGGTGTGACAGCTTCGATGTTTGCATACCCGGAGAAAGAAGTTAGAGGCGGATACTTCCTTTTATTTGCGGGACTTCCTGCGGACATATCGAAACAGGAAAATACAATCAAGCGCGAGGTGACAATAGTGATAGACCGTTCGGGCAGTATGCGCGGAGAAAAAATCGAGCAGGTAAAAGAGGCGTCGCTGCAGATTATATCGGGATTAAAAGAAGGCGAGGCGTTTAATATTATCATTTACAGCAATACGGTTGAGTCTTTTTCCAAAAATGCGGTAAAAAAGAGCAGAGAAACGGAGGATGCTGCACAAAAATATATCGATGGTATTACAGCGACAGGCGGAACAAATATATACGATGCACTAAAAACAGCTCTTGAACAGGAGCCTACGGAGGGGTATCTGCCGATAGTTTTGTTTTTGACGGACGGCCTGCCGACGGTAGGTAATACTTCGGAGGTGGGGATTCGCGAGCTGGTGACAAAAACGAATCCTTATAAAAGAAGAGTTTTTACGTTTGGTGTCGGCTTCGATGTCAATGCTCCCCTTCTGGAAAAGGTCGCAGAGGAATCAAGGGCAAGAGCGGAGTTCGTACAACCCAAAGAAGACGTTGAAGTGAAGGTTGGCAAGGTCTTCAAGAGCCTGTCGGGGCCGATTCTGGCAGAGCCTAAGCTTGAGGTTCTGAATAAAGATGGTGGAGAGGCGGTCGGACGTGTGCGCGATGTGCTGCCGGCAAAGCTGCCTGATATGTTCGAAGGTGATAAGCTTATATTGTTAGGCCAGTACGTCGGCGATGAGCCGATACAGTTCAGGATAAAAGGCAACTACTTAGGCAAAGAGAGGACGTTTAAGTTTACTTTTGAGTTTGACAAGGCGGATGTCAAAAATGGTTTTGTAGCGAGGCTGTGGGCCAGCAGAAAAATAGCTGAGCTTATAGATGCTATCAGGCAGATGGGAGCTGAGCCGGGTGTATCGACGAGCGAGGCGAAGATAAAAGAGCTGGTTGACGAGATTGTAATACTGTCAACGGAGTTCGGGATATTGACAGAGTACACGGCGTTTCTTGCAAGAGAAGGAACGGAGCTGAGTGACAGAGATGCAATCTTACGAGAGGCAGAGACAGGACTTGAAAGGCGTGCGATGCGTGTACGAGCAGGCAAAGGCGCGGTCAGCCAGAGCTTGAATATAGCTGAACAAAAGGAGGCGGCTACGATGAATTACGGCAATGAATACCTTGATGAGGATATGCAGCGGGTAAGGATAACAAACGTTCAGCAGATAAACGACCGTGCATTCTATAACAGGAACAATCAGTGGATAGACAGCAGTATAGTTGACAAGGAAAAAGATATTAAGCCGGACAAGGTTATTGAATTCGGGAGCAGGGAATTTTTCGAGCTTGCCGAGAGATTAGCCAAGGAGAATCGCCAGGGCAGTATCGCGCTGCGAGGTGATGTTGTGTTGTCGGTTGACGGTGAGATTATCCTGGTAAAGATGCCGAAGTAAAAAAGGACACAGGACACAGAATACAGAAAACAGAGTTAAGGAGACAAGAAATGAGAAATTTGAGAATAATTTTCAGTTTGATGATTTTGTCGGCTGTTTGTGCAAATGTAATATCAGCTGAAAAAGCGGGTTTGGAAAAGACAATTGTCGATTCCAATACAATCGAGAAAAAAACTGTGGTTCAGATGGCGATACTGCTGGATACGAGCGGCAGTATGTCGGGGCTCATCGACCAGGCAAGAGGCGAACTGTGGGCGATTGTTAACGAGTTTATCTACGCGAGAAAAGAGGGCGCTGCACCTGAGGTTCAGGTGGCGTTGTTTGAGTACGGCAAAAGCACAGTACCCTCAGAAGATGGTTTCGTCAGGCTGATTATGCCCTTCACTACGGACTTAGACAAGATATCGGAAGAGCTGTTCGCACTGAGGACAAACGGCGGTGAGGAATATTGCGGCTGGGTGATTAAAGATGCGGTCGACAAGCTGAAATGGAGCGAGAGAGCAGAGGATTTGAAGGTAATTTTTATTGCGGGTAATGAACCTTTTACACAGGGCAAGATTGATTACAAAAAGAGCTGCAAGGCGGCGATAGAGAAAGGTATTATCGTCAATACGATTCACTGCGGTTCAGAGAGCGAAGGCATCAACGGCAAATGGAAGGATGGCGCGGTGCTTGCAGACGGCAGATTTTTGAATATCGACCATAACCGGGCGATTGTTCATATAGCTGCGCCGCAGGATGAGCAAATCACAGCGCTGAATTTAAGACTGAACGAGACATATGTCGCGTATGGTGCAAAAGGCTTTGAGCTCAGTGAAAGACAGCAAGAGCAGGATAAAAATGCAGCGGTCCTCTCGGCGGAGGCTGGTGTTCAGCGAGCGGTGGCAAAGTCATCGGCTAATTACGTAAATTCCGGCTGGGACCTTGTGGACGCTGTAAAGAGCAAAAAGATCAAAATCGAAGAGCTGAAGGAAAAAGAGCTGCCTGAAAATATGCGGACAATGAGCAAGGCTGAAAGAAAAGAATATGTTGGGCAACAGTCAAAAAGACGAGCAGAGATTCAAGAGCAGATTCAAAAATTAAACGCGGAAAGAAAAAAGTACGTAGCAGCAGAGATGAAAAAGTTACAAAAAGAAGGTGATACCTTAGGCTCTGCGGTAATTGAGACGATTCGCGAGCAGGCAAAGGGTAAGAATTTCGAATTCGAGCGGCCTCAGGAGGAGCCAAAATCAGGCGCTTTAGAAGGTGAAGTTAAATAAATTGAACGCCCTGCTTTTTCAAGATTTCATTAACCGAAATAAAATTAGCTGTAACCTACGGCCGGTTACAGCTAATTTTTTTGTAAGCTCTTAAATTCTCAGTAAGCAAATCCAAAATAAGTGCAATAATTTTATAAAGAACGGCTGTAGAAGCAACCTTTAATAAAGCCGAAAAAAGTACATAAAAAAAATGTGGTTTTATATTGACTTTCCAGTATACTGCAAACATTAATAGAATAGATTATTTTTGTTTTAAGCAAGTTAAATGTTCTGGTAAAAAGCTGTCTGATTAATGTGAGGTTTTTAAAAAGAGGTTTAAATGCTGAACCTATATAACTGGCAAATACAAATTCGCAAAGGTTTGCTTGAAATAGTGCTTCTGAACCTACTGTCGGATGGGCCCCGACACGGCTATGAAATGGTGCAGACTTTGAAGCAGATGAAGGGACTTACAATCAGAGAAGGCAATACCTATCCAATTCTCGCCCGGCTGCAAATTGAGGGACTGGTAACAACCCATACAGAAGCTTCAAGTGAAGGTCCTAAAAGAAAATATTTCAAACTAACGAAATACGGAAAAAAGATGCTTGAGAAGATGAATACACGTATGGAACAGATAATCAAAAGTTTTCAGAATATTCAAAAGAGAGTATGAGAATATCAGATTTTATCCACCGACAAGAGACAAGCACAAAGACAAGTCAGTCAAAACTTTAGTTCATACGTTTTTAAGTGATACCTACGTTAAGAGACGTTGTTTGCACCAGGGACAATAGCTGAAGAACTCGGTATCGACAGGCCAGGAGCACTTGGAGCAGACCTCAGGGAAAGGTTTGACGTGCCAGTTTTTTTTCACCTTCCTGTGGCACCAGGGACAATAACGCATAAAACGCATAAGTTTGCCGCCGCAATACCGGCACCGAGAATGGTAACGAACACCCTTTGTTTTATGTTTTTGTGGTGAACGGAAACCCGGGCCATAACACCAGGGACAAAAACGCCACTCGGGCAGGATTCCTCTGTGACAATCGGGACAGATATAATCGAAGCGAGCAAGGGTATCAAAACGATTTTTTGCACTTCCGCAGTTAGGACAGATAAGCATAGATTCGGCTATCAGCTGGTCACAATCGAGGCACCTGTAAAGGTTTTGAAAGATTTTTCCATATTTTTTCTTAAAAGCGATTCTGCGCAGCTTACGCCAGTCAGGCTCTTTTATTTCGGTGTCCGGCTGCAAAGTCTTTTTGAGGCTTTTCGGCAGTGCTTCATTTAAGGTGATGAGCATTTTTTCGGCGTTTTGAAAACGTTTTTTTGGGTCGACAGAAAGTGCCCTTTTAATAAAAAGAGCGTAAGATTTGCTGATTCTCTTTGTAAGTCTGCTGTCGTCGATTTTTTTCCAGGTGAAGGGCCATTTCGGCAGGACGCCGGTGAGGTATTCATAAAGGATTATAGCAACGGCGAAACAGTCGCTTTTGTAAGTCGGGTAGCCATAAGCCTGCTCCGGAGCGACGTAGCCCGGAGTACCAAAATCATCAATGGTCTTGACTCTGCCTTTGCGTTTAACGGCAATTCCGAAATCGCCGAGAGCAGCTCTTTTGTTCTGAAATAAAAAGATATTCGAGGGTGTAACATCACAGTGAACTATTTTATTTTTGTGTGCGAAGGCAAGGCCTTCAAGAATCTGTAAGATTATCGAAGTTATAGAGCGTACGGACATCGGTTTTGAACAGTCATCGAGAGTTCGTGCTGAGAGCTCTGTGGCGAGGACGGCATATCCTTTAATTATGTCGGCGTTCTTGACAGACAGAATGTTCGGATGCCTGAGCTTGGAGACTGCTCTAATCTCACGGAGGAGAAGGTCGTTTTTTCTCCGGCCGTTAATATCATTCAGAGGTATTTTCAGGGCAACCCAGATTCCCTCGATGATATCTCTCGCCTGCCAGACCTCACAGGAGCCGCCTGAGCCAAGGCGTTTGCACAGCCGATACTTTCCGAGCCTCGTACCGGGTTTAAGTTCCAGCTTATTTTTTCTCGCAGATTTCAAAACAGGACCAGCCTCAGTTAATCATCAACAATCCGTCTGCCACCTATGAGCCGAATCTGCGAGATTAATATTTTTCTTATAAAAGTCAAACTTTTTTATTGACCAGACGGTCGGTATTGACTAAATAGTCAGATTTATGAAAACTGAGACAAAAAGTCCCGTGAAAAATCGTTTACAAAAAAGGGTACAGCGGACTCATAACAGGCTTAAAAAAGCGGCGCTTGATGTTTTCAGCGAGAAGAGCGTCGATGCAGCTACGGTCGAGGAGATAACAGAACGAGCGGACCTCGGCAAAGGGACCTTGTATCAGCATTTTAACGATAAAGAGGATATAGTTACCACCCTTGTGGATGAGGCTATCGGCCATCTCATAGAAAAGATGCGGCTGGAAAAGCAGCCCGGCAGGCTGGAAGATATTCTGGAACATTTGATAAACGCTCACTATAGATTCTACATAGATTCAAAGGAAGAGTTTCTTCTGCTGTTTCAGGGCAAGCTGCTTTTAAAACTGGAATCGGATACGCTCGATGAGCTCGAGCAGCCCTTTTTGCGGTACCTGGGAGAAATAGAGAAACTCGTATCAGGTTACCTTTCGGCAAAGACCGATAGCAAAAAAATTCGCCGTTTTGCGTGCGCTGTAGCCGGCTTCTCCTTCGGTTTTTTTTCATTTGCAATGATTGGTATGAGCAGAGAGGAAACGGAAAGGAGCATAAAACCTTTGAGGCGAACTTTCATACGCGGATTGAGTACTTTTCTGGGACATTAGATTCGGGCACAGACGAAAGAACAGGCAAGGGCAATAAAGAAAAACCTATGATAAAGAAAACGGCAACCAGAAATAAAAAATTGAAGCCGGCAGAATTAGAGAAATTCAGAGCGGTACTGCTGGCTAAAGTGACAGAGATAATGAGCAGCATGTCAAGTATGGAAATCGAGGCACTGCGCCGGGAAAGAAGTGACTTGTCCAATATGCCCATACATTTGGCAGATATAGGCAGCGATAACTTCGAAATAGAAAATACACTCGGCCTGATGGACAGCGAAAAGAAACTCCTGATTGAGATTTATGACGCGCTGAGGCGAATAGATGAGGGTACTTACGGTATCTGTGAAAATAACGGTGAGCCGATAAGCAAAGCAAGAATAAAGGCGGTTCCGTGGGCAAGATACTGTCTAATCTGCGCATCTCTGTTAGAAAAGAAATGGTATGTTCCTGAGGCCAAAGAGACAAAAGATAATGTAGTAGTAGAAGAAGAGGAAGATGGGGACTCGGAATAGAAAAAGGTTCATACGGGTTGAACCTATTAATTATTGTTCTGCTTACAAGGAGGTAAAAAATGGCTAAGAAGAAAGCGGCAAAAAAGAAAGCCACAAAGAAAAAAAGGAAATAAATATTGAAAGGATTTAATCAAAAAGCCTCCGGCGCACAAGCGCCGGAGGCTTTTTTATCAGAACCAACCGGCAATCATCGGCGAAAGGACTTACAGAATAATTTGAAGTTATTTTTTAAGCCGTTTAAAGAAGTTGCAAAAAGGGAAGAAAAAGGCTAAACTTGGCTCTCTTGACCTGTGCGCCCGTAGCTCAATTGGATAGAGTCGCGGACTTCGAATCCGAAGGTTGCAGGTTCGAGTCCTGCCGGGCGCGTTAAAATTTATAGCAAATTTATTGTAAATCAATCGAGGAATGAATAATGAGTGAAAATTCTGTTAGCCCATCGGGGGAAATTTTTGAACTGCCGGCAAAAGAACAATACCAGACGGAATTCAAGCGTATAGAGTCGCTTGTAAAAACTGCACGCGACGAAGGAAAAGAAATCGTCGTTGTTATGGGCGTTGGCTTTGTCGGTGCGGTGATGGCGGCAATAATCGCCGATACCGTCGATAAAAAAAGCGGCAAGCCGGGCAAATTCGTCATCGGCTGCCAGCGGCCGAGCGTCCGCAGCTACTGGAAGATACCGCTGCTGAACCGGGGCGAGTCGCCGGTTAAGGCTGAAGACCCGGAAGTCGAGCCGATGATTAAAAGATGCGTGCTCGAGAAAAAGACGCTGGTGGGAACTTACAATAACGATTGCCTGAAACTGGCGGACTGCATCGTCGTCGATGTGCAGTGCGATTATACGAAAAATGACCTTGGAAATATGCGCAGCGGCAAAGTGGAAATGGGTGCGCTCGAGGCGACAATAAAGACCATCGGAGAGAAAGCCGGGCCGGAATGCCTGACATTGATAGAGACGACAGTCGCACCGGGGACGACGGAATTCGTTGCCTGGCCCATAATGAAAAAGGCGTTCAGACAAAGAGGAATCGACAGCGAGCCACTGCTTGCACACAGCTTCGAGCGGGTTATGCCCGGCAGAAACTACGTTTCGTCAATAAGGGATTTCTGGCGTGTGTGCTCGGGATGCAATGCGGAGGCGCGAAAACGAGTTGAGAAATTTTTGCACGAAGTGCTTAACACAAAAGAATATCCGCTTACTGTAATGGACCGCCCTATCGAATCCGAGACTACGAAGATAGTCGAGAATTCCTACAGGGCAAGTATATTAGCTTTTCTGGATGAGTGGAGCGTGTTCGCTGAGCGTAACGGGGTAGATTTGATAAAGGTGATAAAAGCGATTAAGGTTCGTCCCACACACAGCAATATTATATTTCCCGGCCCTGGGATAGGCGGATACTGTCTGCCAAAGGATGGCGGTCTTGGGTACTGGGCGTATAAGCATATTCTCGGTTTCAGCGATGAGATATTTAAGATAACACCGACGGCAATCGATATTAACGATACACGCGGTCTTCATGCCGCCGAATCGACAAGGGATGCATTAAGAAATATGGGAAGGCAGGTGGCAGGAGCGAAGATAGTTTTATGCGGGGCAAGCTACCGGCAGGACGTCGGGGATACGCGTTACAGCGGCTCAGAGATAGTGGTGAGAAAGCTGACAGAGATGGGGGCTGAGGTAGCTGTGCATGACCCGTATGTCGAGCATTGGTACGAGCTTGAGAAACAAGATGTGTATCCTGCGCCGGGCCATTCGAAAGCAAGATTTTTCCGCAATCAGGATAAACTAAAAGATATACGGGTCGAAAAGGATTTGGCGAAGATGGTTTCGGGAGCAGATGCGATAGTTCTGGCAGTTCCGCACGAACCTTATCTGAAACTTGAGCCTGAGAAAATTGTTAAAAGTGCGGGCAGGCCGGTGGCGGTGATAGACTGCTTCGGGATACTTAAAGACGAGCAGATACGCAAATACTTTGAGCTCGGCTGCGAAGTTAAGGGCCTGGGACGCGGGCATATCCAGAGAATCAAGGAAGAAGTGAGAAAGAAATAAAGTAAAACGAATGGAGCTTAAAGAAAAACGAATAGGGATTCTGTCGCCGGTGGCGTGGCGGACACCGCCGAGAGCTTACGGTGCGTGGGAGACGGTAGCCGGCAATATTACCGAAGGGCTGGTGGCACGCGGGTGGAAGAATGTCACTCTGTTCGCAACGAAAGAATCAATAACCAAAGCGAGACTTGTCGGCTGGATTGATAAAGGTTACGAGGAGGACAAAACCCAGATACCGCTGGTCTCTACGGTTCTGCATATATCAAAAGTTATGGAGATGGCTGATGAGTTTGACCTCATCCATAACAATTTCGATTATATACCGCTGACTTACCACCATTTCATAAAACCTCCAATGCTGACAACGATACACGGCTTCAGCAGCCCCGACATACTGCGAGTATATCGTGAACACAAGGATGCGTACTATGTTTCGATAAGTGACTCGGACAGGGACAGCGAGCTGCCCTACCTTGCGACGGTCTATAACGGGATTGATTTGTCGAACCTGACCTTCAGAGAAAAAGCGGGCGAAAAGCTAGTCTGCTACGGCAGGATTCATCCGGATAAAGGCTATCATCTGGCAATAGAGGTTGCGCAAAAGAGCGGAAGAGAATTAATACTTGCGGGGATAATTCAGGACCAGAGATACTTCGATGAGCAGGTGATGCCTTTTGTCGATGATAAGCTGATACATTTTATTGGGCCGGTAAATCCGCAGCAGCGAGATGAGCTGCTGAAAGAAGCCTATACGGTCTTGCACCTGAATACGATACCGGAGCGGTTCGGGCTGGTTATGGCAGAATCGATGGCAGCGGGTGTGCCGGTAATTGCGATGGATTTGGGAAGCTGCAGAGAGGTGATTGCCGACGGCAAAACCGGCTGTCTCGTTAACAATGTCGATGAGGCAGTCAAGGCGATAGAAAGGATAGATAAAATCAAAAGGACCGATTGCAGAAAGCACGTTGAGGACAATTTCACTATCGATAAAATGGTCGAAGGATATGAAAAGGTCTATCAGCGAATATTTGAAAAAGAGGTGTGATTTTTAAGGAAGGAAAGGATTATGAATTTAACTTTAACCAAAATGAAAAAGAGCACTCGCTGGACAATATTACTTTCAATAGTACTAATGAGTTTTTGCACCAATACTCAAACTGAAGCGAAAACAGTTCATATAAAAGTGGATGCTGACCGCCCCGGCAAGCCGCTAAAGCATATATGGTCCTTCTTCGGCTTCGATGAGTGTAATTTTGCATACACCGATGGCAGCAAAGAGCTTATGAAGACTCTTTCAGCCACGAGCAAAGAGGCTGTTTATTTACGCTGTCATTTTCTTCTTAATACGGGCGACGGTACGCCGGCATTAAAATGGGGCTCGACAAATGTATATACGGAAAATGAGGCGGGCGAGGCGGTATATGACTGGGCGATAATGGATACAATAATGGACGCGATAACCGAGAACGGGTGCCGGCCTTTAGTGGAAATCGGCTTTATGCCCAAAGCGCTATCAGTTAAACCTGAGCCGTATCAACATAAGTATCCTCCTGATATGTGGGCGGGCTGGGCGTATCCGCCAAATGATTATGATAAGTGGGCGCAGCTAATCAAAAAATGGGCAGAGCACAGCAAAGAAAGATACGGCAGCGAAGTCGAAAATAAATGGCTTTGGGAGCTGTGGAACGAGCCGGATATATTCTACTGGCAGGGAACATTCGAGGAATACTGTAAGCTGTTCGATTATACAGAAAAGGCTCTTCACAGCGTCCTGCCAAACTTAGTATTCGGAGGCCCACACACCACAAGCCCCGCATACAGACGTCCCGGACGGTATCTTCGGAGATTTCTCGAACACTGTGCCTCCGGTGACAATTATGCGACCGGCAAAAAAGGGACAAGGCTCGATTACATAGGCTTTCATTCAAAAGGCAATACGTCTTTGGTTAACGGCCATCCAAGAGTTGATTTGGGTGCGAACCTGAGGAACAATAAGCGCGGCTTCGAGATTGTGGCGGGGTTCGGGCAGTATCGCAAGACGCCGATTATCATAGGTGAATGCGATCCGGAAGGTCTGGCTGCCCTATCGTCAACGGTCCATCCTGCCAACGATTACCGCAACAGCAGCTACTATGCCGCGTACGAGGTTGCGATGATGAAACATACGCTCGAGCTTGCCGAGCAGGCAGGTGTAAATCTGGAAGGCGTTCTGACCTGGGCATTTATGTTCGAAGGTAAACAATATTTCGAGGGATTTCGCACACTGTCAACAAACGGTATTAGCAAACCTGTACTGAATGGTTTCAAGCTGCTGAGTATGCTCGAAGGCAAACGTGTGCCGCTGTCGAGCAGTGGTGCTTTAGGAGCAGAAAAAATAATTGAAGAAAAGGTCAGGAAAGAGCCTGATATAGACGGACTGGCGACAGTGAGCAGCGAAACGGTTCAGGTTGTTTTATGGAATTATCACGATGATATTATTGAGGCAGAACCGAATGAGATAACACTTGATGTTCAACTGCCTTCGAAAAACATCCACTGGGTCAAAGTGACGCATTACAGAATAGACAAAACGCACAGCAATGCCTACACGAAGTGGGTATCTATGGGAAGCCCACAGAAGCCTACAGCAGAACAATTAGCGGAATTGAAAAGAGCCGGCCAGCTTGAGCTGCTCAAGGCCATAAAAGATTATGATGTGACAGACGGCAAACTGTCACTTGTTTTTGAAATGCCGAGACATTCCGTTTCTCTTATAGAAATACGTTTCGTAAAATGAACAAAAATTAAAGATAGTTTTTATGCTTGCTGATAATAAAGTGGTAGTAGTGATGCCAGCTTACAACGCGGCTCAAACCCTGCGTCAAACCTACGATGAGGTTATGGCACAGGGGATAGTGGATACAGTTATCGTGGTTGATGACAGCAGTCATGATGAAACGACCGATATAGCCAAGACTTTGCCCAACACAATAGTTCATACACATCCCCGAAACCAGGGTTACGGAGCCACCCAAAAAACATGCTATAAGCTGGCTATGGAGGCACAGGGCGACATCATTATTTTAGTTCATCCCGATTACCAATATACACCGAAATTAATACCTGCGATGTCCTCGATGATAGCTAATGGGTTGTATCATTGCGTATTGGGTTCTCGCATATTAGGCGGATACGCCCGCAAAGGAGGGATGCCCTGGTGGAAATATGTTTCGAATCGCTTCCTGACCCTTTTGGAAAATATTATGACCGGTGCTAAACTTTCAGAATATCATACCGGCTATCGTGCCTTCTCCCGCACACTTCTGGAAAAGCTGCCCTTCGAAGGCAATTCCGACGATTTCGTATTTGACAATCAAATATTACTGCAGATTCTTTGGTTAGGTTACAAAATAGCCGAGGTCAGTTGTCCTACCAGGTATTCTCCGGAATCCTCCTCAATTAATTTTCGACGTAGTCTCAAGTACGGTTTAGGTTGTCTGTGGATGGGGCTGTTATTTCGGCTGGCCAAAACGAAAATAGTCAAATCAAAACTCTTTCCTGGATAAATGGATAAAGCATCGGATAAATACTACACTCTCTGCATTTGTCTGGTTTTGACATTTGCCACAGGGGCGTTTTACTGGCAGGTACGCGGGCATGAATTTGTAAGTCTTGATGACAGAGCATATATAAGCGAGAATGAGCATGTGTTCAATGGACTTACTCCCAATGGGATTAAATGGGCTTTTACGACGAACACAATGGGTAACTGGCACCCATTAACCTGGCTATCACTAATGCTTGATTGCCAACTTTTTGACTCGAAGGCCAAAGCATGTCACACAACCAACCTGATATTCCATATTGCCAACACCGTGCTGCTGTTCGTAGTACTTAAACAGATGACGGGCTCAGTTTGGCCAAGCGCATTTGTATCGGCATTTTTTGCGCTGCATCCCTTACACGTCGAATCTGTGGCATGGGCATCGGAACGAAAGGACGTTCTGAGCACATTTTTCTGGATGTTGACAATGTGGGCTTACATAAGTTACACAGAACGCCCGAGCTTCGCAAAATACATACCAATTGTAGTGTTTTTTATACTGGGTCTTATGGCCAAGCCGATGCTGGTGACATTGCCTTTTGTGCTGCTGCTTCTGGACTATTGGCCGTTGGGGCGTCTGCGGTTAGGACAATCGACAAACAGCAACACGTTAACATCGCGTAAGACGGGATTACAAGGTATTTTTAAGACAGCGGTTTGTTTAGTAGTGGAAAAAGCGCCGCTTTTTGCGCTGTCAGCGGCCTCGTGTGTTATAACATATCTGGCACAACAAAGCGTAGGTTCGGTCGGTCGAATAAGACCACTTATCAGAATGGCCAACGCAGCGCTTGCCTACAGTCAATACATATGGCTGACGTTCTGGCCGGCTAAATTGGCTGCGTTTTACCCATATCCTCGCGGTGTGCCGATGACGGTACGGATGGCATCTGCAATTTTTCTGCTCTTCATATCAATTATAGTAATTTTGATGCTCCGTCGCAGGCCGTATCTGGCAGTGGGCTGGTTGTGGTACTTAGTGACACTGATACCGGTGATTGGTTTGGTGCAGATAGGAGGACAAGCAATGGCCGACCGATATACCTACATACCACTAATAGGTCCGTTCATAATGATAGTATGGGGTGGGCTGGACCTTATTAAAGGTGTGCGTTACCGACAGATTATATTATGGACGGCAGGCATATCGGTGGTTGTTACTTTAGGGATATGTACATGGTTTCAAGCAGGCTATTGGCAAGACAGCATTACCCTTTATGAACATGCACTGGCGGTAACGAAGAACAACCATCTGGCACATAACAATCTCGGATCGGTACTAGTCGAGCAAGGCAGGTCAAATGAAGCAATTGAGCATTACGAACAGGCATTGAATATTGTGCCAAGGTATCGAGATGCAATTGTCAACCTGGGAGCGGTTTTAACCCGTAAAGGCCGGATTGATGAGGCAACTCGACACTACAGAGACTTTATACAGCACAACCCCCGGGACTACCTTATACACACAAAACTTGGCGACGCACTTTTACTTCGTGAGAAGATAGGAGCATCCGGCGGTCTGAGAACAATACAAACGACGAAGGCTAATTTTGACGAAGCCATTCAACATTACAGACAGGCATTACAAATCAAGCCCGACTTCGCCGAAGCACGCAGTAAGCTTAGAGACGCTCAGAAGCAGCGGGGCAAATTCGACAAGGTAAAATGATACGCTGATTATTAGCGGCGGTAGCGCTTGTCCATAAAGAGGGTGGTTTTTTTGTAGACTTTCGGCGGAAGGGTCTGTTTAAGGATTTTTTTGGCTTCATGCAGTGATGTTCTGTGCGTAGTGTGAGTAATTATTATATGAACATTATCTAAATCGCTCAGCAGTTTTGCAAATTCAGTTATGTGCATATGCTTGCCGGCTTCAGCTCGCACGGCGTGCTCATCTTCATAAAAGGTGCATTCCGCAATAAAGATTTTGCTGTTTTTGACGTATTCGAGCTGAGAGAAATCGACATACTGTGTATCGCCGAGATAAGTTACAATCGGTATCTCAAGGGGATAATCGATTTCGACGCCCTGCTTTTTAAGCTCGACGATTTGTCTGCTGTTAAGCTTAAGGTACTCTTCTTTAAGCTTTTTTCTTTTTTCTATGACAGAGTAGCCGACAGAGCCTTTGCAGTGCTTTGTAGGGAAGACCCGTGCGAAAAGGTTCGGCTTTATCTGGTGTTCGTCGCCCGGGCCGACACCAACAATGTTAGCAGGTATTTTGTTGCCATCAAGCCGGCCCCAGGCGTCGAGGAGCTGCTTTAGCGGTGATAACAGGTTCCTGGGTATAAGAACGGTGCCTGGAGACTGGCCGTTAAAGTGACGATGCGATAGGTAATAGGCTATGCCGGCGGCGTGGTCCATATGGCCGTGAGTGAGCAGACAGTTGTCGATAGCAATAACCTGGTCGGGAGCCTTGCCGATATCAAAACAAACATCGAGCTGGGGCATAGCGACGACGGTTTCCTCGCCGGCAATCGAATAGCCGATGATTTCCAAATCATCAATTTTAACGTATGCTAAGTTGTGGCTGGGCATTGTTTCGTATCTCGCATTGCGTATATCGTATTGCGTATATCGTATATCGTAGGATTATTGGGGTTTGAAGTCAATTTGTTTTTGACAATTGTTTCTAATCGGCATTTAATAATCAATGCGTTTTAGATTTCTGCTTCCGCAGGAATGACAGAACAATAAAAGGATAAGATATGCCGGATAAGCGAAGCCATAGAGGGCCTCATCCTTCTGATGCGAAACTGTTTGCAGAGGATAAAATCGGGGATATAAGAAATGCGCTTGCGGATTATTCGCTACTTTTGACGAAAGGCTACGGTAACAAGGGTGCGTTGAAACTTGTCGGTGACAGATTTTCTCTTACAGAGCGGCAGAGATTGGCGGTTATGCGAAGCAGCTGCTCCGAGGAGCAGCTCGATTCGAGAAAAAAGAAGGAAATTTCAATTACGGAAACAACAGGCGAGGAAATAGCTGTCGATGGATACAATTGTTTAATAACGGTCGAGGCGGCGATGAGCAGTGGGGTAATTTTTGTAGGCCGAGACGGCTGCTTTCGAGATTTGGCAAGTCTGCACGGGACATACCGCAAAGTAGAGGAGACGATACCGGCGGTCAAGCTTATAAATGAATTTATAAAACAGGCAAAAGTTTCAAAATCGCTGTGGCTTCTGGATAAGCCGGTCAGTAACAGCGGCAGGTTGAAGACTCTTATCAGGGAAATCGCAGAAGAAAACGGCTGGGACTGTGAAATCAAGCTTTCGATAAGTCCCGACCACGAGCTGATTGAAACTGATTTGATAGTTGCCAGCAGTGATGGAGTAGTGCTTGACGGCTGCAAAAGGTGGGTGAATCTGGCGAGAGAAATTATCGAACAGAAACTGCCCGAAAGCTGGATAATCAAGCTTTAGAAGAAAAATGGCCGTGGGTCTCACGCAGGCCCACGGCCATAGAGGAGTATTATGTTAACAATCAAGAGAGAAGAGTGCTATTTATCCGCTTGTCTTCGTTTCGCTAACCTTTTGTTTAATAAAATCGCCTAAATCCTTTGCGGCGACCTTCGCAAAATCAACACATTTGTGCAGGCCTGTGTTCAAGGATGTCGCAAAATCATTCGATTTAAACACTGAACAAACAAAGGTGTTTTGCTCACAATCGGCAGCATAATCCTTCGAGACAGGCGCTAAAAAATAAATTGCTGTAGCAAAACCCAGGAAATAAAAAATAAGCAACCAGACAAATTTACTTCTCCAACCACCCATTCCGGACCCCCTTATTTGTTGGCCCTGAAAGCCGGCATTGGGCTTTTGGCAGGGTCAATTATTTAAGATAAATTGCCTTTACAAAAATTAAACATAAGGCAATTATCAGCAAGTTTTCAAAGCAGGCCTCCCTGCCCCCCGAAATATCAAAAAGAGAAAAGAAGTTAAGGGCCTTTTATAAGACTTTAATCAGCCGCTGAAACTAGCCTTTTTTCCTTAGAAAGTATAATATATAAAAGGTGTGCTGAGAAACGGCGGGCTAAATTTTATCCAAACAATTTTGAAGAGCTTTACAGACAGTATCAACCTGGTCTTCTGTCAGGTTATTATGAAAAGGCAGGGCTATGGTTCTTTCGCTGACAGCCTCCGTTACGGGAAAGTCGCCTTTTTTACAGCCGTATTTTTCCGCTATAAAAGGCTGCAGATGAACCGGGGGAAAATAGTTACTTACCTGTATGCCCTGTGCGGTCATCTGCTCCAAAAGATTGTTTCGCTGCCGGAAGGTAAAATTTTCCTTAAGGCGAACCACGAAGACGAACCAGCTCAGGTCACAGTTTTCGCTTTCTTCAGGTACGATTAGTCTGTTCTCATCAGCAAGTGCCTGCTGATACCATTTTGCCGCCTGTTTTCTTTTAGCTTTGATTTGATTGATTCGCTTCAGCTGAGCCAGGCCGAGCGCGCAATTTATGTCACTTAAGCGGTAGTTAAACCCAAGTCTTTCGTGAGCTAGCCATCCCGCAGCTTTCGCCCTGCCCTGGTTGCGAAGCGAGATGCAGATATCAGCAAGATTGTCATCGTCGGTCAGAATCATCCCCCCTTCCCCGGTTGTTATCTGTTTATTGGGGTAAAAACCAAAGACGCTCATATCGCCAAAATTGCCGGCTTTTCGGCCGTTAAGGATTGAGCCGAGAGCTTCACAGCAATCCTCAATAACGAGCAGATTATGCTCTTTGGCAATCCGGGCTATATCATCAAAGCCTGCGGGGCTGCCAAAAATTTCGACAGGCAGTACGGCTTTGGTTTTGCCGGTTATTTTTTCCTCGATTTCGGCAGGGTCAATATTCAGCGTGTCAGGGTCTATATCGACAAAAACAGGTTTTGCCCCAGCCATCATAATGGAAGTTGTCGAAGCGATGAAAGTAAATGGTGTTGTTTTAACCTCGTCATCGGGGCCTATACCAAGTGCGAGCAGGCATAAATACAGGCCGCTCGTGCCGCTATTGACGGCGACGGCGTGTTTTCTTCCTATGTATTCAGCAAAAGATTTTTCGAACTTTTTAAGTACGGGGCCCAATGAAAGATCGGGACTTCGCAGAACCGAGCAGACAGCTTCAACTTCCTCTTCTGTGATATCCGGCCGGGACAGGAAAATTTTCATAACAATGTCCCTATACAAAATAATAACTCTATCCGGTAATCAAGCAAGCATATTTTATCGACGTATTAACCGTAAAGTAGAATTCTATCATTTTAGGCCGATAAATCAAAAACTTTCCTCCATCATCGGTGATAATTTTCAAGAGCCAAAGCAAGCAGCCATTAAGTTTAAATAGGATATTGCATTTTCTAATTGAAACCATCGTTGCTTATGGGACGTATAAATAGATAGGTAAATGTTGATTTTTGGCAGAATTTGGAATCGTTTTTTATGCTAAATAAAGGGCAATTTGAAGTCGAAAAAAGGAAAGCGTGGGGCTAAACACAGTTAGGAAGGCTGCTAAAGATGTTGAAAGGTAAAAACGTACTTACGACAGGTGACGTTG
>CAZMQF010000013.1:0-25508 GCA_964568365.1 uncultured Pirellulales bacterium
AGTCGAAGCTGCCCTCACCGGGCGTTGTTACAGAGCCGCCCGCTGTGGATGATGTGCTTAAGGTATGTTGTATTGGTCCAGCTTGAGTGTGTACAGTAACGCTGATGTAATCGTGGAAGGTATCTTCAGTGGCCGTATCATCATAGACCAAGATTGTAATCTGGCCGGTAGCGGAATCGATGTACCGGCTGACGTTACTTGTAACCGAGCCACTGAGGACAAAGTCTGATGTTCCACTGCCGTCGTCCATAAAATTGTTGTTTCCGTAACTGCCTTGTCCGTTGCCCCAGTCGCCCTGTATATAATCCCAGATATATAATTCCATATGATGGCTGGCATCACCATAACCCTCCCATAATACATCAACCTGGACTACATCATCGGGGTTCTCGTCGATATTGAATTCAGCAATAAACGTTGACTCATCGTTCCTGCCCTCGTCAGGGTTTGTGTAGCGTGAATCATCTGAGTAGGCCAGCCGCGTGTAGGCGTCGGCCATAACGCTAGTTACCGGCGTACCCATTTCAGGTGTTTTACGCCGCTGGTTTTGCAAGTCTTCAGCCCAAGAATCAGTGTAAGTACCCCAGGCGTAATGTTTGGTTCCCGCACCGCTACTGAAGTCATAGACTGTTATGGGCGGCTGAACGGGTGTGGTTGCGGATTCGGCACTAGACCAATAGGTCTCATTCTGGAGAGGAGAGCTGTCGCGAGCTTTTACCCAGAACGTGTATTCGGTTTCGGGTTCGAGGCCTGTAGCTAAGTAGGTCGGGTTTGTCTGCCAATCACTACTGGCGGCGCCGTAGTTAGTACATTCGAAGTAATACTCCACAGGTGGAGTATCGTCGGAGGCTGTTGTCGCCGTCATTGTAATCGAAGTCGCACTCGCTGCCGTCGGTACCGAGGCCCAGGTCATTGGGTCAGGTGACGGCGGAGAAAGGTCGGGTGCGGTGATTGTGAAATCAGCGTCAGAAGCGTCCTCATAAAAGTTGGTGTCGACGTCATTCACGACGATTAATATTCGACACTGTGTAGAAGGTGTATTCGGCACAGTCCAGGTGTAATAGCCGTCATGAGGCTCGCCTGTGGCAATTGTATATGGATAAGTAGACCCGCCATCGGTGGAATAATAAATATCCACACTTGTAATACCGACATCGTCATTGGCAATCCACTTGATTTCGTGTTCCTCACCTGCTTCCCAGCTTTGTCCGCCGTTTGGTGTAATAAGCTCGCCGAACGGGCTTGCCGGAGCATAGATATGCTTCATTACGCAATGAACCGCACCAGCTGCCGAGATAATACTGCGACAGTCAACCTGGATAATGTCGTGGTCCGGCATAGCCGACTGAAATGTAGCCAGTGCAGCCGCGTCGTTGGTCGAGCTGTTATACCACGGCAGAAATACTGTCTTATTTATGATTGCTGCGTTTGTATATGTGTAATGTGTGCCGCCGCTGTTCCAGGCCGGCGTACGGTAAACGGTGTAGCCCCTTGATGTTAAATCCGCCGCCGCAGCTTCTGTCATAGAGTAGCCAGCACTCGAGCTACTAAACTTTGAAACAAGTATTTTATTATCCGAGAGGGGCAGCAGCCACATATCAATATGCCCCGTGGCATCGATAGTGCTGGGCAACCTTGTGTAGATTGTCACGTTGACGTTATGATGGTCTTCGATAATAGTCTCAATCTGACTTTGGGTTTTGTCGGTGTTTTCATTGAGAATCAAGGTGCTCATAAAGGCGTCGCCTGTGGAGACGCAGTGGAAGTTTCCTCCGCCGTGGGTAAGGTCCATCAGGTAAAGCGGTTCATCCTGAGGAAATGGAATACTATTAGTTCTTATAAACGGCGGTAGGGCGTCATCCCGTGCACGGGGACGGTTGTACTCGAAGTCTATGATTGCAGGGTCGCCGTCCTCGAAAATATATCGCGGGCCGTAATCACGAATCCAGACGGTGTCCAAGTTGTAGTAAATAAACTTAACGCGGTCCAAATCCGCACCGGCACTTTGCAACGTAGATCTGCAGCTATTCTCCTGGCTGGAACCCGAGACTATTACAAAGGCAAATGAATCCATATTTGTGTCGTTGGTGACACCGACTATAAAGTCCGTCAGGAGGGAGAGATAGCTCCCCGGTTCCCATGCCACCAATGCGCCGTAAACTGGTTCGTATTCGCCGGGCGACCAGACTGTTCCCGACGGTGCAGCCAAGAGACCCACTTCCAAAGTTTCAAGGGTCGCGACTTCCGGATGCTCCTGCAGCCATTGCAGTTCCTCCGGCGTCGTGTAACGCGGCAGTCCATCAGCATAATTGAGCGCAATCTCTTCAAGAACATCAGCTGGTATTTTGGCTACCTGTGCATTCGCAGGCAGCGAAAACGCCACCACAGCGCAAAAAACGAGCATACTAACCTTTACTTTTACGATTGTTAATAACTGTTTCATCACCTTGCCTCCGAAATATTTTAAGATAGAAAAAAGCTTCTTTTGGGCTGAATATGGCGGACGAGCCTCGACTACACGTCCTTGTTTTGGGAAGTTGGAAAGAAATGGGTAGAAAATCACCCTGTTCCAGATGATTCTTACTGTTTAGCACCCACCTCTTGTGCTTTCATCACCTCTCCAGCGCTCCTACACTCCTGATTGTGCCGTACCGCCGTACCAGCACATATTAAGACTTATAGTATATCACTTTTTTCATAAATGTCAATAAATAAGTTGTGAAATTGCAGATTATTCAAGACATTTTGTTTATTTGCGGATTTTTAATTTTACTGCTCAATTTTTGGTAAATAGGTCAATCATTAGCACAAAAAGCGAAAGAACGGCCTTTATTTAGGCTTAGGTTGTGCTTCTGCTGGTATCATAAGCTTTTAGCGAGCATTAGTCCATTATTCACAAGCACTTACAGGTACAGGATTTAATAGACGATCGTCGGTGAGATGGTTGATTTATGGCATTTTCCATTTCTATGGCATTCTTTCGTTTATCAGCTTGATTTCCTGCGTTTTATGGGACTTAAACTTTATGTGATTAAACTGAAAGTGAGAACTTTAGAATATTGCTATCGCGGGAGCAATAAGAGAGCATTTTAGAGCAAAATTCTGATAACTTATGAGAAGATTAAGTAAAATTGAGAATGATTTAACTGTTAGTTGAAGAAAACCAAATCGTAACTCTTTACATATTAGAGGCTTACGAAATATTCTTTTACTGTTCGGGTTTTTTGAGCTCCTCAACTTTCGGCAAATCTTTCAATGAATTTAAACCGAATACTTCCAAAAATTTCTTTGTTGTTCCGTATAATATCGGCCTTCCGAGGACCTCGGCTCTGCCGACAATTTTGACCAGTCCCTTATACATAAGAGAGCGAATCAGCTCACCTGCCTGAACGCCTCTTATTGCCTCTATGTCTGCGCGGATGACGGGCTGCTTATAGGCAATAATCGCAAGTGTCTCCAGAGCAGCCGCGCTGAGTTTGCTGTCACTGCGGGCGCGAAGCAGCTTTTTGAGCCAGTGATTGTAGTCGCTGAGTGTCATCATCTGGTATCCGCCGGCAATTTTCTCTATTCTGAAAGCGTTTTTGTTCGATGTGTATTTTTTGTTCAGGTTATCTATGTGCCGGTTGACCTGCTTTATTGAGGTTTCGGTAATACCAGCCAGACGGTTGGCACTTAAAGGCTCATCGGAAGCAAAGAGGATCGCTTCTATAACCGACTCAAGAGTTATTTCATCCTCGTTACAACTCTGCATATTTTCATATTCTCTTTCTTCAGAAGGCTCTTTTGTTTCCTCGTCCTCCTGCTGAATTTCTTTTTTGTCTTGTGAAATATCCTGATCTTCGATTTGGTCTTTGTGCTCTTCTGTCATAGCTGAATCCACTTAAAAGGGTCCTTATCTTTTTTGCTTATCCTGATTTTTACCTCACCGAGAGTTTTTTGCAGCCGTTTAGCAAATTTTTTCAGCATAAATCTTTCCGAGACACTATGGCCCAGACACAGGCAGGTAACATTTGCCTGTTGTGCTGCCAGAGCCTGGTGGTGTTTCAGTTCGCCGGTCAGATACAGCTCGGCTTTTGCGGTGATGACCTGATTGATTATTTTGCCGCAGTAGCCTGCACAAACCGCAGCGGTTCTCACAAGCCTTTTATCCTTTCCCACAATGCCGATTGCTTTTGCACCGGTATGTTTTTTTATTTTTGTAATTATTGCATCGAGCGGCGTAGGTTTTAAAAGTTTGCCGATTCTGCCCAGCCCGAATTTACTGAGCTTATTATAAAGCTTGAAACAGTCAAAGGCAGGCACTTCATAAGGATGTGCTTTTTTCATTGCTGTTATCACATCATTTAGTTTCTCTGCCGGAACAATCGTCTCAAACCTTATCTCGGCTACCTTTTCGAGCTTGCCCTTTTTGCCGATGGCAGGTTTGGCGCCTTCCAGGGGAAGAAAGCTTCCATATCCCTGAGCTGTAAATCCGCAATGACTGTAGTTGCCCATTATACCTGCTCCTGCCCTGAAGATTGCATTGGCAACCTTTTGGGCTGAATCTACAGGTATGAAAACGACCAGTTTATACATATAGCCGCCGCCCTCAACAAAATCGCCTATAGGTTTGCCGTCGCTGATTCCGACAGTTTCCGCAAGGGCATCGTTCACACCGCCTTCGACTATATCCAGAGCTGTATGCACTGAAAAGACGGCGATATTAGAACGTATCAATTTAAAAGCTACACTGCCGGAGCCGACAGAGGTTATCTTTTTCAGGCCGTCCCAGATAACAGGATGATAGCTGATAATCAAATCCGTTTTTAACCTTCGGGCTTCGGACAAAACTTCATCGGTGATATCAATAGTCAGCAGAACATTTTTAACCTGCTTTTCGGCATTACCGATTAGCAGTCCCACATTGTCCCAGTCAAGGGCGAGCCTGAGCGGCACTAACTTCTCAATTTTGTCAGCGATTTCCTTTACCTTCATCCTGCATAGTCTCCAGCGATATATGGGCTGAATCCGGTTCAAAAAGTATACCTAATTTGATTTGATTAGCAAGAAAACATTGGCAGCGGTTTTATTATAATCATAAGGAGGGTTAACTTTTACTGCATCTGGTTTTTACAAAATTATCGAACAGCTTTTGCATTTTTTTTGTAACAGGGCCGACCTTGCCGTCACCAACCGTATGCTTTTCGACGCTGTTTACCGGCATAATCTTCATAATCACATTTGTCAGAAAGATTTCATCCGCCGCAAGCAGCTCATCGATACCAAGGTCTTTTTCAGCCAGTTTTATGGAATTTTCGGCGGCGATTTTGCAAACGGCTTTGCGGGCAATGCCGGCGAGAACCGGTGTTGTTAACAACGGAGTATAAATAACTGAATCTTTAACCAGAAATACATTGCTGATACAGCCTTCAGCCAGAAGATTTGTTGTTGTAAACCACAGAGCTTCCGCAGCTTTTTTTTGGTGAGCCATCTGAAGGGCGAGCATACGCGAGAAATAGCTTGTCGTCTTATGGCCGAAAATCGGCTCGGTGACATTCTGCCTGTATGGACACAACACTACGAGCACACCTTTTTGATAATACTCCGCCGGGTACGGCTGTAAATCGGTGGCGGTGACAAGCAACGTTGATTTGCCCCTGTCTTCTGAAGCAGACATCGGACCCGATGTAAGTGTCAGCCGAAGCCGCGCATCTGTCAATTCGTTTGCTTTAAGAACTTTATAGACGGCATCGACTATAAACTGCCGGTCATAGGTGTTTGATATTGAAAGCTTTTTGGCACTTGAAAACAATCTGTCTAGATGGTCATCGAGACAAAAAACAATACCGTTATTGCAGCGCATCGTTTCGAACAGGCCGGAGCCGTACAAAAAACCGCTATCTTTAACAGATATACAGGCTTTGTTGATATCAATCAGCTTGTCGTTTAAAAAAACCTTTTCCATTTTCTGTTTAGTTTTCTCACGCAACACTTAATGTGCACGGTGCATTATGTTTTTAATTCCTGCCAGCAGAGCTTTTGCCTTTGTTATCGTTTCGTCCCATTCAGCCTGCGGGTCTGAATCTGCGACAATGCCTCCTCCGGCCTGCACATAGGCCGAGCCTGCTTTGATAATAATTGTTCGTATGGCAATATTCAAACAGACATTTCCGTCAAGACCTAAAAAACCGATACTGCCCGTGTAAACGTTTCTGTGTGTGGGCTCTGTCTGGTCGATTATTTCCATCGCGCTTACTTTTGGCGCACCTGTAATAGAGCCGCCGGGAAAGGTCGCTCGAAGGACATCGCAAAAACAGATTTTTTCACGAAGCCGTCCGGCAACTGTGGCAACGGCGTGAAAAATGGTCGGGTAAGCTTCAATCGTTCGCGGCTGAACAACCTGTCTTGTGCCCGGCACGCAGATTCTGGCAAGGTCATTGCGTTCCAAATCGATTATCATATTCAATTCAGCCTGTTCTTTTCCGCTGACAGCCAGCTCATTAAAATTTTTTGTATTGATTTTTTTGTTGTCCTGCGTGTTACTTACCCTCGGGCGTGTGCCCTTAATAGGCTTTGTGCTGATGATGCCGTTATTGATTGTAATGAACATCTCCGGCGATGCGCTGACGATAGCGAATCTACCGCCATCGATATAAGCAGCATAGCCGCTCGGATTAAAGCAATTCTGCCAGTTGAAAAGCTCTATAGGTTCAGCCGTGTAATCACATTCGAAACGCTGTGAGAAATTGACCTGGTAAACCTGACCGTCATATATGTAGCGCTTTATCTTCTCAACGCTTTGAAGATAATAGCGCTTATCAATATTACACCGGATTTTCGAGAAGTTAATATCATCAATATCAGCAGCTTCTGGTTTAGTCGAATTAATTTGTTTTGCCTGTGCCAAAAAGCTCTCAAGTTCAGCCAGTTTTTCCTGCGGCTGTTGTGAATCTGTCGGCAATTGTATAACTATCAGCCAGAAGGTATTTTCAATATGGTCGTAGGCGATTAATCTGTCGTAAAAGCATAATCTAATCAAGGGCAACTGAAGGTCGTCAACAGCATTTTGAGGCAGTTTTTCAATATATCGGGCAAGCTCATAACCGAAGTAACCTATCCAGCCGCCAACAAAAATCCCTCGCGGCGGCGTGTTGCCGACAGTGTCACTAAGTTTATATTTATTCAACACCTTCTGCAGTTTTGCAAACGGTTCCTTCTGTTCGGGCCTGAATTCGAAAATCTCTTTCGGTTCAGCCGCCCAATAACTAAATCTTCCAGCATCTTTTTTTGCGGGATTGCCTCCGAGAATTGATGCGAATCTTTGACGTGCAAAAGCCTCGCTCAGTGCGGCTAAATCGAGAGATGTGAAGATTTTTTTATAAAAGACTCTGCAGAGAACCTCTTCGCTCCTTTTTATTAGTGTCCCTGTAGTCATTGCGATTGCCCAGCCCTGAATTGCTCTATAATCTGCACGCTCGAGGAGGTACCTATCCTGTCGGCGCCGGCTGCGAGCATTTCAATAGCCTGTTGGGAGGTTTTAATACCACCTGCCGCCTTTACTTTGCAGTGCGGTGCCGACTGCTTAATCAGCTTTATATCTTCAATTGTTGCACCGCCGGCAGGGTGGAAACCGGTGCTCGTCTTAACAAAATCGACCTTGCATCTGTCGGCAATTTCGCAGGCAAATCGCTTCTGCTGCTCGGTTAACGCTGCCGCCTCGATTATTACCTTTAAGACAACCGCCGGCCTCATAGAGCGACAGACTTTCAAGACTTGGCGGAATTGACGGGCTAAATAGTGATTGTCAGCTTCTATTATCGCAGCCAAATCAGCTACCATATCAATCTCGTCGGCACCGGCAAAAATAGCATCTCTTGCAGCATCGACTTTCGCCTTTGTAGAATCGGTGCCGAAAGGCAGACTAACTACGACGCCGACCTTAACGGCACTGCCGTGTAATAATTCAGCCGCTAAGGCAATCCATCTTTGATTTATAGAAACTGAGTAAAAGCCGTAGCTTTTGGCTTCATCGCAGAGCTTTTTTATATCATTACTTATTGCTGTTGGGCTCAGCAATGTGTGGTCGATACAACCTGCCAGCTGTTTTTCATCCACAATTTGCTACCTTTCGATGTATCCCTGTTTTACAAAAAAAACTATTGCTTTGTCTGTATCCGGAAAAACTTGTGTGGCGGTTTGTGTAACGAAAACCGAAGGTTTGTGTTTGGCTGTCCAAATGACATATACTTCTTTTGCCGACTCGTGTGCGTGCTGAAGCTCTCTTTCTACGCCGCTTGAGATTGCAGCCCTGCCGTCGGCGGTTTTTGGGATAAAGCTTATTATCATATCGGACTGGTCAATCAGTATAAAATCCCGTGCATAGGTCTGGCTGTTTATGTCACGCTCAATTTGCTGAATCTGCTTTAGGTCCAGCCGGACTTTTCTGCCGAGAGTTTCCACCTCGACAAAGTCATCACCTGCCCGGCTCGCTCGCTGAGCGTAAACCGGCAGATATGTCTCCTCCAAATCGGCTGGGTCGAAACAGGTAAAAAACTGCTTTATACGCCGGCGAAACTTTTTGATTTCCGATTTAACCTCTTCCATATCAAAAACCTGGGTCATTGGAAAGCTGAGATATGTCTTTTTGCGCTGCGGTTCGAAAACAAGACTGTAAAATGTCTCGATGGTTTCCTTCTCCTCACCTCGGGCGAGACAGTAGAAAGGTATGTTTTCTTTTACGCCTTTGCAGAGCATCCCGGTGCCGATAATCTCCTCTTCTCGCCAGACAATTAAATCCTTGAGACTGTGCTCGGATGAATGTTCATCGGTTAGACGCGTATGTAAGGCTGCGACGCCGTCAATCAGGCATATATACATATCCGCATTGAGCTGCCGCATCTGGTCGAAGTCCACTGCTGGAAACAATCCATGTCGCCAGCGGAAAGTTGCGTGAGTATTAACTATAAGGTTGGGGGCTTTTTTGGCCTTTGAGATGATGTCCTTGAATACGCTTCTGCGTAGCGAGTTCAGCCTTTTCATTGAAATATCGAGAATCTTGCCTTCCCTGATGTCCGGGGCCTCGGCGTACATCATATCCCCGACATTACACAAAAGAAGCTCTATACCCTTTGAGCCGGCCAGTTGACACACCTTTTCAAGGTAGCTTTTCTTATCAAGACCAACCATCCCTGTTACTACAATGACCATTCTGGCGCCTCTTTTAGGGTACATTACATATTTTTCAGTCTCTGTTCTCTGTCATAATTTTGCAGCGCTTCAATCAGCTCGCTCATATCGCCGGCCATTATCTTGTCCAGGCTGTGGAGTGAAAGGTTAATTCTGTGGTCGGTCACGCGATTTTGCGGAAAATTATATGTCCTTATTTTTTGGGACCTGTCTCCGGAGCCTATCATAGTTTTCCGCTTCAAGTCTCGTTTGGCTCTTTCTTGGCTCTGGAAATGTTCGTAGACCCTGCTTCTCAGAATGCGCCAGGCCTTGGCACGGTTTTTATGCTGGCTCTTCTCATCCCGCATGCTGACAGTGATTCCTGTGGGGATATGCTCGATTTTTATTGCGCTGCTTACTTTGTTGACATTCTGGCCGCCGGGACCTCCTGCCCGGCTGACGTGCTCGACTACATCATCCGGTTTAATCTCAATATCAATCACTTCCGGCTCGGGCAGTACTGCAACTGTTGCTGCCGATGTGTGAATTCTACCCTGCGACTCTGTCTGAGGGACCCTCTGGACACGGTGACCGCCGGCCTCATAACCTAATTTAGACCAGACCCCGGGGCCTTTGACGTTGAATATTACCTCCCGAAAACCGCCTTTCTCAGTTGTGCTAAAGTCAAGCTGCTCAATCTTCCATTTACGGCTGTCGGCGTATTTAACGTACATATTGTACAAATCGCGAGCAAACAAAGCCGCCTCTTCACCGCCGGTGCCTGCTCGTATCTCCATTATAACAGAAACAATGCTCATATCGTCAGCCATCACTACGGTATTCTTTATCTGTTCGAGCAGGGCGTCTGTCTGGCTCTGAAGATGCTTTAGCTCCTCTTTTGCCAGAGCCTTGAATTCATCATCTGCCCCTTGGTCGTGTATAATCTGCTCGGCATCTGCGATGGCATCGAGATTTTTTTTGTACTCTCGATATTTTGTGACTATGGGTTTTAGCCTGCCCTGCTCTTTAAAGAGGGCAACGAGCCTGGTGGAGTCGGAGGCCGTCTGCGGGTCGGCGATTTGAGTTTCGAGTTTTCTGTATCGACCTTCGATTTCTTCAAGTTTTCTCAGAAGTGTTTTTTTCGCATCAGCCATAAATCGGGCCTCGTATTATGTACCTGTTATTGCGCAATATAAATAAAAGGCTCCGATTTTGCAACCAATACAAAACCCGAGCCTTTGTTGTAATCCGGGAAACCAGCTACTTTTTCTGGTCTTTTTTGCCCTTTTTGAAATAATCCTTGCCGTATTTCTTCTGGAATCTTTCAATTCGGCCTGCGGTATCGACAAATTTTTGCTTGCCCGTATAGAAGGGATGGCAGACCGAGCATATTTCGGCGTGAATCTCTTTTGCCGTGCTATAGGTCTCAAAGCTGTTGCCGCAGCCGCAGTGCACAACTACCTTATTGTAGGGTGGATGTATGTCCTTTTTCATAAATATGCTCCAAAAGTCTTAAACACAGCATTATAATAATCTTATCATATATTTCAATAAAAAATAAAACTTTTTTCCAGACAAAATCCGGCACAGGATATTCCGATTGTTTAGGTTTTGTCTTTATTATTGGACAAAAGGACAGGCGAGAAACAAAAATATTGCCGGCAATATTTCCAAATCACGCTTAAAAGCTCAATTTTCAAGTCGAAACTGCCGTCTTCTATTGTTCAATCTTAAGCACAACAGGCTTTTATTCGATAGTTATTTTGTAGGAAATACCCTCGGATGAAAAGTAACTGAAAGTCCAATCAAATAGGTGTGGGCGTAATGAAAATCAGATATGTTGTTTCTTCAATGGTATTCTGGTGGCGTGAAAATCACCTCTCCTTTGAGCAGGATTGTGAATTTCTGAAGTCACTTGGTTTTGGAATAGAGCTGTGGCCTAATGCCGGCGGAATTAGCGAGTGCCGTTATGCAAGGCGTAACTGGAGCAGGCTTGCAAATGCCACTCAAGGTATGTTGGTCTCAATGCGCTCGCGAAGTGATGAGCCGACGTTGGAGCATTGGAAAGAACAGATAGAGTGCGCGAAGTTGCTAGGTGCCAATATTATAACCGACCTGAAAAGTTTTGGTATTCTCGAAGACTCGGAGATTGACGGCTGCGATTTTTCGGAAAAAATAGTTCAAATGGCTGACGAAAACAAGGTAAAGCTGTGCATTGAAACCGGCAGCCTGAAAACCCTTAAGGAAGTGGGGAAAAAATTTGACTCCGTCTGTTATTGTCTTGATGTGGGCTTTGCGTATTTAGACCCGGAGTTTAGCTTTAGGCAGTATGTGGATGAGCTTGCCAGCCGCGTCGTACATCTTCATCTGTCTGATAATTACGGCCAAATCGATGACCATGAGCCGCCTGGCCTTCGTGGAGGGATACCTCGTGAGGATTGGAATTATCTTTTGGAGACTCTCGGCAGATATGATGATGAAATCATAGGCTCACTTGAGATGTGTCCCTGTACGCCGGCGGTTATGATACGCCAGGCCTGCGAGTTTCTGTTTGACGAATTAAACTGGCCTGACAAACCTCATAAACTCGCACAGCTCAAAGCGTATACCAAAGCCCCGCTTAGAAAAAATACCTGTCGCTAAGTCTGTTATCACGCCAAAACAGGTCACACCAAAAAATGCCTCAAGCGGTTATTTAACCTGTGTTATTTACGGCAGAGCGTTCGCTATGGCTCTTGAAAGACTGTTAGTCAGGACAGGTGCAGCTTCTGCCAGGGTCAGATTCATTCTTTTCGCAGTTGCAGTTGCCCTGTTTGCATGATAGAGAAAGTCCTCTTCAATTGTAACCTGCTGTGATTCTGATGAGCCTGCGGAGCTGTCGCCGCCCTCTGTACCGCCGCCTTTATTGAAGGCATCTGTGTGCGTCACCGCGACATCATCGTGACTGCCGCGTGTGGTTGTAACTTTTTGGCCTGCGATTCTTTCGCCTATTACGACGTCAACCACCAGATTTATATCGCGAATCTTATTGCGGTTGGCCACAATATCACCAAGAACTGCGCCTGCAGCGGCTCCAATCACAGCGCCTTCTGTGGTATGACCATCACCGACATTATGACCGATAATACCGCCTGCAACACCGCCGGCAACGCCTCCTCCTACTACCGGGCCGAGGTCTTTTTTGGCGCCTTCACCGAAATAGCGAACATCTGCATTAACTGTAAACTGTGCCTCATCGATATTCCGCGTCAATCTGTAGCCGAGGTTTTCAATCTCATTGGCCACCGCATTTGAGATGTCAATATCGCTGCCGGAGCTGTTTCTTACTCTGCAGTACACAACCATCTTGTCTGATGATACCGGCCGAATCCTCGGCTGAGGACTCATCCACTTCAAACCTGCCTGCAGTTTTACCTTGTCGGGGTCGGTAGCTCCAACAAGACCCTCATAGCCGCGGTCAACGGATTCGCAGCCTTGAAGAAATATCAGGGCAGCACAAATAACCTGTATGGTGATTCTCAGATATCTACTTTTACTCATAGGTTCTCCTTCCATTTAAAAGAAAAAATTCTAAATACCGATTCTGTTGTAATATCATAGCTCGAAAGCTTGTTAATACAAGATTTTTTTACTAAAAGTAAACAGGGACGGTTAATACTTTTAAAACAGACATCCACACCAAAATGATGTTTATTATTGATTTTTATCGCTTTCGTTGCCTATCATATAGCCGGCTGCCGCCCCGACTCCTGCTCCAATCAGCGTTGATTTAGTATCCTCGCCGATCGCCTGCCCTGCAGCGGCCCCGACACCGGTACCAATCAGGGTCCCGGTCTGGGCATCGCTCTCACAGCCGCAAATCCAAAATGCCCCAATAACTATTAAAATCATTAGGAAAATTGTTAATAATTTTCTGCTCATAAAAACTCCTTTCTTACTTGTTATGTGATTGGTTTAAGCAAAAATCCTTTACCTTTCAGAGACGCATAATCAAACCTTTATATCCTTTTTACGCTTGTAATCGAAAACCGTGGCGGTTATATTTTTTATCGGCCTGTTGATTTGATTTTGAGGAGTAAAAAAATGAAAACTAAGCTTGTAATTGTCGGCTGTGCCGGCCGAATGGGCAAACGTATCACCGCATTAGCAGTGGAATCAAGAAGATTTGAAATCATCGGTGCGATTGAGAAAAAAGGGCACCCCGATTTGGGAAAGGATGCCGGTTTGGCGGCCTCAGCAGGTCAGTTGAATATTAACATCGATTATACCTGGCCGGGAAAGGCAGATGTGGTAATCGATTTTTCGCAGCCGGAAGCTGCCGATAAAACTGTAAATTACTGCGTTGATAACGAGACGGCCATGGTTCTTGGCACTACTGGATTAACAGTTGAGCAGCACAAAAAAATTAAAAAGGCCTCGGAAAAAGTCCCGATTGTTTACGGAACTAATATGAGCATAGGAATGAACGTTCTGTTTTCTCTTGTAGAAGCCGCTGCTGTAATGCTTGGCCCTGATTATGATGTAGAAATAATTGAGCAGCATCACCGTTTCAAAAAAGATGCCCCCAGCGGCTCTGCCCTCACTCTCGCGGAAAGAATATGCAAGGCAACTGACAGGGATATGCAGGCGTCTATTGTTTACGGCAGAGAGGGTAAAAATGCTTTAAGAAAAGAGGGCCAAATCGGCATACACGCCGTTCGGGCTGGCGATATCACGGGGATTCATTCAATTATCTTCAGTACACGTGGCGAGACTGTTACGCTGAATCATACCGCGCACAGCAGGGATGGATTTGCAAAAGGGGCCTTGCGCGCCGCCCAATGGCTTCTCGATAAAAAACCAGCCTTGTATTCAATGGCCGATGTTCTTGGTATTAAGTAGAAGACCTTTATCCTAAAAAATATTGGACGGCTTTTTGACTGCTATTATCGGTCAATACAGCTCACTGTCTTAGGCGGCGGCATCTACTGTTCGTATGACAGCGCTACAAACCTGAAGAACAGCATTATCTGGAATAATGGTGCAGCCATCTGCCGGTAGTATAGTCGTAGGTAGCGCGAGAGAAATTTGCTGAAATTAAGATAACAAACAGAAAACAGCCTAATAATAACGACTTCCGCATTTTCAATCCTTGCCGTCAAAGCCTCATCAATACAATCTCTACAAACGTATAACGCTTTTCAGTATTGATGATTTTATGTTAATTATTCTACGAGCGGCGAATTATGCTTGAACAGTTTGAAAAAATTCGTTCCGAGGCGCTCGAGGCCTTGAAAGAAGTGAAAAACCTTGCCGACCTCGAGCAGTTCCGCATAAGGTACCTCGCCCGTAAAGGCCAAATTACCGATATGCTGAGCCAAATCGGCTCTCTCGCCGCCGAACAAAAGCCCAAGGCCGGACAGCTCGCAAACAAAATCAAAAAAGAGGTCTCCGAAAGCTTCGAGCAATTGAAAAAGAGCCTGCTGCAAAGTCAGCCGAAAACCGAATCTGTTGTTGACGTAACATTGCCGGGAATATCGCAGCAAATAGGCAAGACCCACATAATAACGCAGACGATAAACGAGCTTCTCGAAATCTTCGGCAGGATGGGTTTCTCCGTAGCATACGGGCCGGAAGTCGAGGACGAATGGCATAACTTTGTTGCCCTCAATATCGGGCCGGACCATCCGGCCAGAGACCCTGCCGATAATTTCTATATCGACGATAATACTCTTTTGCGCAGCCAGACCTCCACGATTCAGATTCGGATTATGGAAAAGCACAAACCGCCCATCCGCGTTGTTGCTCCGGGCAGGGTGTACAGGCCGGACACCGTCGATGCCACACATATGTTTATGTTTTATCAGCTTGAAGCCCTTGTCGTGGATGAAAATGTCAGTATGGTCGATATGAAAACGACCATCGACCAGTTTATTCACGCCTTTTTTGGCCCGGATACTAAATGGCGGTTTCGGCCGAGCTTTTTCCCATTCACTGAGCCGAGCGGGGAGGTGGATTTGCTGATGGCTGATAAGACCGGCAGAGAGGACTGGATTGAGATGGGCGGCTGCGGTATGGTTGACCCGAACGTCTTTGACGCCGTTGGTATCGACAGCGAGAGATATACCGGCTGGGCCTTCGGCTTTGGTATTGAACGTCTCGCTATGCGAAAGTACGGTATTACCGACATCCGCCTTTTCTTCGAAAATGACCTCCGCTTCCTGAGACAATTCTAATTTAATTTGGCCACGGATTTCACAGATTTCACGGGGAAAAAATCCAGCCACGAATTTACACGAATAAACACTAATTTGTTTAATCGCTGATTTCACGGATTGACACGGATTTTTCTCTGACAGGATAACAGGATTTACAAGAGAATTTAATTAACCACCAATTCGCAAAGACACAAAGAAATAAAAATTATTTTCAGACTAATTAATATTCAACTCAGCTAATTCAAATCAATTAAAATCTCTTATTTCGTCGATACTAATAGGTACTTCTTTGACTTTAATTAACTGTTCGGAAGTCTGAAGACCTTTAATTGCCATTTCTAACTTATTTGTTATTTCACCTTTGGCTACGACTATAATACCTTTAACCAATTTTGTTTTAGAAAGATTTTCTCTAACCCAACCCATATATCTTAAGGTCTGACCAACTACATCATCTTCGGTTTTTCCCTTTTTCAACTCCACTACTATATATGTACAATTTTGATCTTTCATTAATAAGTCAATGTTAGAAACATCAGTTGGAAACTGTCTACCATTATCTACTAATCGTAATCCTTTTTCTAAAGCAGCAGGATTTTTTTCTAATGCTTCTTCTAATAGTCTTTCTTTGAACAACTTTTCGAGTGTTTCTTTTAATGACTTTTGTTCATGAATATCATCAGTAAAATCAATGACTTCTTTTGCTTTTTTCCCTTTACCCATATCTACATAATATTCCATAATATCTTTGTTGGGTATTTCAAATGTTGTATCCCCCATGTATTTAAACCAATCTTCAAACTTTGAATAATCAATAAATTTGATTTTAGAGTAAATATTTTCAATTAGATAAAAAGCTCTATCCCTGTTTTTAATTGCTAATTTATTTTTCTGAAATATAAGAGTAAGGGTACAACCAAATACACCAAGAATCACCGATGCATTTGCTATGGATGGCAGAGAAATTCCTGCATTGCTTATAATTTTTCTTTTAGCTTTATTAGGTAGTTTTCTGAAGTTTTCTATTAGATTTAAAGCATCATTGATATCATTGTCACCACGCAGTGGAGCTACGAACAAGATAAATTCATTAAGATCTATATAATTATTGTTAAGAGAAAGTATTAATTTTATTGTAAACAAATATGGGAAAATTCTAAATTCTCGATAGTTTTTCAGGAATCTTGTTTCAATAGAAGGATTCCAAAATTGTATTTTAATAATCTGGTTTTCTAATATTTCTGGCCATTCAGATGATTTAGCCGATAAAAATTGCTCACCGGATTTACTTACAAAAAGATGGTGGTGTTTATTAAAATAAGCAAATCCTAATTTCTTGAACAAATTTATATGATTTCTTATGTTAGCCAAATGGTCTGCCATACTCTGCCTTTTTTTGGCTTTAGGCTTGATTATACCCTTTTTTATCATTCGTTCTTGGATTTTTCTTTGGGTGTCTCTGCTCCATTCCCTTAAAACCAAATCGTTTGGATCTAGATTTGAGAATAATTCCAATTGTCGAGATGGTAAATCTTTTACCTTAATATATTGTTCACGTTTAAAATATTTAAGGACAGTATGAAGTTCTTTTAAGTTATCTTTGTTGAAATATTGAGCTCGAGGAAAAATATACCAATGCTTTTTTGAGCTTTTATAAAGTTTATAAAATTCTGAAAGTTTTATATTCATTTTAAATAGCAAAAAGAGTGGCTTGTTTGGTCTTCGATTTAATTAAAGATTCATATTTCTTGTCGATCTCGTATCCTACGTAGTTCCTCCCTAATTCTAAGGCGATTTTTGCTGTTGTGCCAGAACCCATAAACGGATCTAAAATACAGTCATCTACAAATGAAAAAAGTCTTATCAATCTTTTTGCGATATCCTCTGGCATTATAGCAGGATGTTTCCCATAGGCAACATCACTCTTATTCGGAACTGGAATTTGCCAAACTTGTTTTGTAAACTCAACCCATTCTTTATCTGATAATTTACTTTCCTCTTTTATTTTGCTTGACTTGGGCTGGGGTTTACCATCCTTAACGTAAATGGTTATAAACTCAATAGTATTTTGCGCATAGAAGTTGGGAGGATATGGATAACTGCCAAACATGAGTTTCTTCGTAGGATTTGTTCTATCCCAAATAAATACATCGTAAAGAAAAAATCTGGTTTCATGCAATATTTCATGTTGTATACCTGCGTTGATATCAAAAATATCCCTCGTATGGTGAGTATTTCTTTGGCTTTTCAAAATAGGCATTAGTGGAGAATTTATGCAAAGTTTGCCATTTGGTTTTAATACTCTATAGCATTCTTTCCACGCTATAGTTAATTCTTTAAGATATCTTTCATAGCTATTTATATCGCCAATTTGACCCTTTTTGTTTTCACTGGTTTTTCTTTTTTGCCAACCATCTAAAGAGTAATCCTTGACATTATAGTAGGGTGGGCTTGTGACAATTAGATGGACTGATTCGTTTGGCAATTCGTCCATGTTTCTAGCATCTTTAAAGAACACTTTATTTATAAAATCCGTTTTATGAAGACCATTATTTGGGCTAACTTTATATATTCTTTTATCAAGTCGATAAATCGTGATTTCATCATGAGGTTTAAGATTATGGAATTTAACAAAATCTTTCACCCACTTTCTTTCCCTAAATATCCAACGCGGTCTACCGTTTTGTTTGCACATAGGAATATCAGTTTCTATTGAATTAGATAGTCCTTCTACTTTTAACGTGATTGGTTTACCGACTCCCTCTTTTTTTGAAGAACTACCAAAAACATCGGGTGGAAAAAAACCTTTTCCACATGAGTGGATGTTTAGGTTACCGTATTTAAAAGCAGCAGCTGTTAATTTTATAACTCGCGATTGCATCTTTGATATATCCTTCCTTGGAGGATAATCTTAATTACCTTTTGGAATATAAGTATAACAGAAGTTGCTAAATGATAAACAGGAAATTTGAATTTGATGTTCAGGATGACCCATAGGGTCAATTTTTTTATTATTTTTGTTATTTTTTCATTGAATATATCGCCTAATTTGGTATAATACTACTAATTGGGGGAGGCCCCGATTACGGGGCTGCGGAGCTCCGCAAGTTTCAGAACAGCAGTTCAAGCGTAAACTCTTTCTTAACAAGGAGTAGTGAATGTTCGACAACTTACACATTAAATATGTATCAACTTTAGCAGTCGCCGGTACGGCGACTTTGGTTAGCCCCGCCACTTGTTGGCGGGGTCTTTTCTCACGAAATTGTCAAATCCATTTATTATCTTGTAAATCCTGTCGGAACAGAGCGCGCAAAAACAACAAAAATATGCAAAACAAAGCCAAATTTTCGCGCGCCGAAATGAATGTAACTACTTCTATAACAAAGGATTATGAAAATTTTCTCACCTTTTGTCGCCGAAAAAACAAAGCCAAACAAAGCCAAAACAAAGCCAATTTACAGAATGACAAAATGAACTTAAGTACTTATAAAACAGGCTATTATGAAAATTTTCTCACCTTTTGCCGCCGAAAAAACAAAGCCAAACAAACCCAATTCGAACCCAATTTTAGCCCAATATTGGCTTTGTTTTTCCAATTTTGGCTTTGTAATTCATCAATTTTTGTCAATTTTTCAAATTTAGAGAAGGCTTTGAATTATTGCGGGAAGATTTCGGAAAGGGCGAATATGAGTCTTGAGAGTTATTTCAATCCTCACTCTGTGGCTATTGTGGGGGCATCTGCGGAAAAGGGCAAGGTCGGCTATGAGATTCTGACTAATATGATATCGGCCGGCTGTTTTTTGATTCACTATTTAGAGCCTGTTATTGAGTCAAAGTTGAAATTACGCTTGTTGCATTGAAAAAGGCGTGTATGAAAATCGGCCTGAACAAAGAACCGCTCTTTTCATAAGAATACCCCATACCTACCGACAGAACAAATAATGCCGGCCAATGTTCCAGATTTTTGTGAGTCAGGACAAAAAAAACTGAAGTAATGATAATCGACAGCCACACCTTCCCGGAGAAGGAGCGCAGCATAGTCTGAAAGAGACCTCGAAATATCATTTCCTCAAATATAGGTGCTATTATAACAGCAGAGAAAAGAACCGTGATTATAAGAGGCAGCTGCTGATGTTTTGTTAGAAATTCAATCTCGCGGTGTTGTTCTATCTTAAAATCCGGGCCGATGAAAAGCCTTCCTGCCTCTATTGTTAGAATAATCATTACCATCACAACAGGCCAGACAGAAAGATAATTTACTGCTGCAATGCCGAAATCTTTTCCTATAGTTCTCGGATTCAGACCAAAGCCTTTAAGGCGACGTGCAAAACTGGCCCTGACAAGAAACACTATTATCACCATTATTGTAATCGCACCTGCGATAGTAACCAGATTTTCCACGAATGCCTTCTGCCATTTCGGCATATCGCCTATGATTAGTACGGTCATTTCCACAGCAGCCGGAAAAAAACCAAGGTAAATAAGTAATGGCAAAAAGGGAAGATAAGCAGGCATATTATTTCGGCGGGGCACCGAGTCGGCGAGAGATTTTCTGCCCAGTGATGTATTAAGTAGCCAGTAGCCGAGAAAACCCGCTCCTGCCACAGCGATAATCGCTTCCGGGAATATCACATATTCTGCTATTTGCCTTAAAATGTCTAAAAAATTCATATCCTCCAACCTGCTTTTATTTAGCGATAGTAATTAGCAAAAACAAAAACCTTTGAATTAAACCTGCTTGAAATCAGGCTAATCTTGTATTACATTAGCGATGTCTTTGCAAGGAAAATAGATTATGGATATCTTTCGTATCGAAGGCCCTGTTCAGCTTTCCGGCTCGGTTACTGTTAACGGTTCGAAAAATGCGGCGCTGCCGATAATGGCCGCCTGCGTCCTGGCTGCCGGAAAGTCAACTATTCTTTCCGTTCCGAACCTCTCGGATATTTCCGTTTGCTGCGAATTGCTTAGCGGCGTCGGCTGCAAAGTTCAAAAAAACGAAAACGGCAGCTTGAGTATAGATGCCACGACGATTGACAATCCGGTTGGTGACTATGAAATTGTCCGCAGGATGCGTGCAAGCATTTGTATCCTCGGTCCGCTGCTGGCCCGATGCCGCAGAGCGGAGGTTTCAATGCCCGGCGGCTGTGCGATAGGCGACAGACCCGTCGATATACATCTTCGGGGACTGCGGGAGCTCGGCGCTGAAATTCACCTCGAAAATGGATATATCATCGCAGAAGCTGCCGATGGGCTGACCGGCAGCAGTATATTTCTTGGCGGTCCATTTGGCTCGACGGTCCTCGGAACGGCAAATGTCCTGATGGCGGCAACGCTCGCGAAGGGAAAAACAATTATAGAATCAGCGGCGTGCGAGCCCGAAATTGTTGACCTGGCGAGTTTTCTTAACAAAATGGGAGCTAAAGTTTCGGGTATCGGCTCACCTCGGCTGATTATAGAAGGTGTTGAAGAGCTGCACCCGGCTGAGCATAAGGTCATCCCCGACAGAATTGAGGCTGGTACCTTTATGGTTGCTGCCGCCATAACTTCAGGCCGGTTGCAGATAAACAACTGCCGGCTCGATGATATGATGGCCATTGTTTATAAATTAAGAAATATCGGCGTTACTGTCGAGGATTCAAACGGCGGCTGTCTTGTCACTCGAGATGGCCCCATACACGCCAGCCACATAACAACTCAGCCGTATCCGGGTTTTCCTACCGACCTGCAGGCTCAGTTTATGGCGCTATTGTCACTGGCTGACGGTAACAGCATTATTATTGAGAAAGTTTTTCCCGACCGGTTTATGCATGTCGCAGAACTGAATCGTATGGCTGCCAGCCTTAGAAAGGAAGGTGCCGCTGTAATTGTATCGGGAACAGAAAAGCTAATGGGGGCTCCTGTGATGGCTTCCGACCTTCGCGCTTCTGCCGCTCTTGTTTTAGCCGGTATGGCCGCTGAAGGGACAACCATAGTAAACAGGGTCTATCATATAGACCGCGGCTATGAGAAAATCGAAGAAAGACTTAATCCTCTCGGCGCTGAAATATACAGGGAAAATGATTGATTAAATTTGACAGGAAACTGTAATCAGATTAACCAGCTTCAAGAGGAAAACATAAAATTATAAAAAGATTTCCGATGTTGAAAGGATAGTGAAATGAAAGGTGCGAAAATTGCCGCTTTATGTTTTTTGATAGTTGCCTGTTTATCTACTTTATATTCCTGTTCACAGGTTGCGATTACAGGCAGAAAACAGCTTAACCTCGTTCCTGATTCTGTTATAAATCGGCTGAGCTTTGAAAATTACACAGAATTCATTTCTCAAAGCAAGCTGAGCACGAATGCCGGGCAGGTGCAAATGGTAAAAGCAGTGGGTGAAAGAATCCAGAAGGCTGTCGAAAGATACTGTCAGGAAAATAATTTATCAAAGCGCCTCGAAGGGTACGAATGGGAGTTTAATCTGGTTGAGGACGAAGCTGTAAATGCCTGGGCAATGCCGGGCGGAAAGGTAGTTGTCTATACAGGCCTGTTGCCGGTTGCTGAAAATGAGGCGGGGCTTGCTACCGTGATGGGTCACGAGATTGCCCATATAATCGCAAGGCACGGCGCAGAGCAGATGAGCCAGGATTTGGTTATACAGCTTGGGGGAATGGCGCTTTCGGAGGCGATAACGAAGCAGCCCGAAACAGCACAGAGCATTTTTATGAACTCTTACAGAATCGGCTCGGAAGTAGGCGTTATGCTGCCATACAGCAGAACGCACGAGCTGGAAGCTGACCACCTCGGGCTTATATTTATGGCTATGGCCGGCTATAATCCTCAGGAGGCGATGAGCTTTTGGCAAAGAATGTCTTCCGGCGGGCAACAAAGCAGACTCTCGGAGCTTTTGAGTACACATCCAGCCGACTCAAGAAGAATAAAAAATATAGAAAATCTGATGCCGGAAGCCCTTTCATATTACAATAAATAGGTTGGCCTGAATCTGAAAGGAAGCGAGAAATGAAAAAGCCATTCAAGAAGCTAAAAATCATCCTGCTGATGATTTTAATCCTGGTTATTATCGCTGTAGTGGCAATTAACCTTTATGCCAATAGTGCAGTAAAATGGGGTATCGAAACCGCAGGAACAAAAACACTTGGTGTAGGGGTGAAATTGGATAATGCGAACCTGGGAATCCTCAGTGGTACTCTCGGCCTGAAGAAACTGATTATCGATAACCCGAAGGACTATCAGAATCCGCATCTGCTTGAGCTCAGTGACGGTAATATTCAGGTACGTATCGGCTCACTTCTCAGCGACGTTGTTGAAGTAAAACAAATCAAGCTCGACGGCGTAGATGTTGTCCTTGAGCAGAAAGATGTAAGGGGCAATAACTTACAGGATATACTGAAAAACATCTCAAAGAATCTCCCGAAAACAGAGCAGCCGAAGGAGTCGGAGCAAAAGCTTCACATAGAAACTCTTGAGATTTCCAATATCAATGTCAAGCTGCTTCCAATCCCGGGCATAGTTGATAGCATACCTTTATCTCTCGAGACAATCAAAATGACCAATCTGGGCAGTGATAATAAGCTCAGTACACCTCGGCTGGTAATGGTAATTCTGGTAGCTATCTCGAAGGGTATCGCCGAAGAAGGCGCAGGCGTTCTGCCGGACGATATCATCGGCCCGTTAAACACGACTCTTAGCCAATTAGACCAGTTATTACAAACCCGGCTTAAGGAAGGCCAAGAGATTCTAAAAACTGGAGAGGATATCGGCAAGGGGGCTAAGGAAATCGGCGAAGACCTCGGCAAGGAAGTAAAGGATATAACGGAAGGTATCAAAGGCCTGATAAAACCAAAAAAAGACGAAGATTAATAAGCTGAGAATTGCTGAACTTAGTTTTTGCTGACAGCTCTTTTTGCAGATTCGACGGTATTGTAAAGCAGCATTGTAATTGTCATCGGCCCGACACCGCCGGGGACAGGTGTAATCTTACTTGCCTTTTCTTTGACCGCTTCAAAATCAACGTCACCGACAAGACGATAGCCTCTTTCTCTGGTCGGGTCATCAACACGGTTTACGCCGACATCGATTACGACGGCACCGTCTTTGACCATATCTGCTGTTATTGTGTTCGGCCTGCCGGCTGCTGCGATAAGGATGTCGGCTCTGCGTGTGTGTTCAGCGAGATTTTTTGTGCGGGTATGACAGACGGTGACGGTGGCATTGCCGGTTTGAGATTTTTGAATCAGAATATTTGCAAGAGGTTTTCCGACAATATTGCTTCTGCCGACGATTACAACATCGGCACCTTCAATTTTGACATTGCTTCGAAGTAAAAGCTGAACAATACCATGAGGAGTGCAGGGCAGAAAAGCAGGCTTTCCTGCAACCATTTTGCCGACACTGACAGGATGGAAGCCGTCCACATCTTTTTCAGGTGCAATCGTCATAATAACTTCGGATTCATCCAGTTGTTTCGGCAGAGGAAGCTGTACGAGAATACCGTTTATCTTCGGGTCGGTGTTCATCCGTTGAATTAAGCTGATTAGCTGCTGCTGGCTCGTATCGGCAGGTAAATGGTTATCATCGGAATAAATGCCCATATTCTCGCAGGCCCGCTTCTTGCCTGTAACATAAGACAGTGATGCGGGGTCATCTCCGACGAGAATGACACCCAGGCCTGGAATAATGTTCTGCTGCTTTAGCCTTTCGGCTTCCAGCTTAAGTTCGGCCCGCATTTCTGCGGCTATCTTTTTGCCGTCGATAATCTCTGCCGTCATCTATTTTCCCCTGTTTTCTCCTGGACTCGATTAGAAAACTTAGAATCAGACGCCACAGCGGCGACGGACGTATAATAGCAGACGCCGAAGTAATATACAATAAGTCTTCGCAGTATAATTTTGAAAATACTAACTTGAGTACAGAGTGTACAAAAAAAATTGCCACTCCCATAAAATGTGTTAATTCCATCCAAAAGCGATACATCTGGTTCACTCGTCAGAATAATTATAATCCGTACAGCCGCGCTGCAGCCTGAAACAAGTCCTATAACCTGTCTGGCAATCTTATTTCTTATACTTTATTCGGCATTGAATTCAAAAGATAAATAGATATGCGCTGCAAAATGAAACAGCAGCCCGAACTACTTAAGTTGCTGATAAATTTTCACGAATATTAGAAGTAATTGGGGCGTTCACAGGCAAGAGGGTGTTATCCGGAAATAGCTAAATTTATGGGGGTAACGAAAATGGGCGAGATAGAAGTTTCAAAAAAGCGATTAGTCAAACACTTCTTTTTTATTTCGATGCTTTCATTCTTTTTAATTTATTGCAGCCCGGCGAGTGCAAAATCCTTAACCGGCAAAAAATCCACTTCCTGTAAAACGCTGCGTGTTATGGCAAGGGTGTATATGGCTCACGGAGAGTACAATAAAGCCCAGCCCCTCGCCGAAGAGGCCCTCGCAATGGCGCAGAAAAGAAATGTCTCTGATAAGGAGCTTTGCTTGTGCCTGCTCGACCTCGCTTATGTCTATAATAATCAGGGTAAATTCGCCGAAGCCGAAAAGATGTGCAAGCTGGGCCTGGCGATGCAGGAAAAGGTGTACTATGAAACTCATCCTTATATAGCCTACACGCTCAGAACTCTAAGCTCAATTTATCAGGGCCAGCGCAAATACGAAGACGCCCACCAGGCTCTCGATAGGGCTATGAGTATAATGCTTGAAAACTTCCCGGCAGATGACCCTATTTTTGCACCTTTGCAGGTAGATTTTGCAAAGCTGCTCGTTGCTGAGGGAGAGCTTGAACAGGCAGAGGACTACTACAATAAAGCACTTGAAACAATAAACCAGATATACGGAACGGAGCATCTTTATACCGCAACTGTTATCGGCAGCCTCGCGGAATTATATACTCTACAGGGAAGATATAGACAGGCCGAAAGCCTCATAAACAAAGCGCAATTAATTCAGGAAAGAGTTTACGGCCCGGACCACCACCTCGTAGCACCGGCCTGGATAACCAAAGCCGAAATTTACCGTTCAAAAGGTGATTTCACAGGAGCGGAAAACCTGATTAAAAAAGCTCTGACCGTTGTGAAGAAGACCGGCAATACTGAGGAAGTGGCAAGACTCGAACAGCGCATCGAAAAAGTCCGCTCTGTAAAGCCTGACTTTGGGCC
>CAZMQF010000014.1:0-1249 GCA_964568365.1 uncultured Pirellulales bacterium
GCAAGATCCTGAAGGAAAATATCTATCCTCTCGATGTCGCTGCCAGGTACGGCGGAGAGGAATTCATAATACTTATGCCCAGCACCTCATCTGAAAAGGCTTATCAGGCCGCAGAGAGACTTCGAAAAATCGTGGACCAGTATCAATGGAAAGTTTTGGATAAGACAATATCCATCACCACAAGCATAGGACTTGCCAGCATTGATTCCAATAACCTTATGAGCTCTTACGACCTTGCTGAAAAAGCCGATACCGCTCTTTATGATGCGAAACGAAAGGGAAGAAATTGTGTTGTACGCTGGGAGAATGTCAATTCTGAGCAGGAGCCGGAACAGCCGGATGACAGGGTTTATCATGAGCTTCAGAATAAAGTCGCTTCCCTTACAAGAAAATTACGCTCGCATGCTGTTGGGACTATATCGGCTTTCTCAAGGGCTATGGATATGATTTTCAAGGACCAGTATATAGTCCGCCATGGGGAAAATGTCCAAACCTATGCGATGGCTATAGCCGAAGAAATGGGACTGTCCGCTGAGCTTGTTGAAAGAATCGGTACTGCAGCTTTGTTACAGGACGTCGGCAGCATAACCATTCCGGAAAGTATCCTTAAAAAAACCACTCCCTTAACAAAGGAGGAAAAGCGCATAATCAAGCAGCATCCGAATGCTTCTGTAGAAATTTTGGAGCCCGTCGGAATCTTTAGTCTCGAGCTGCAAATCATAAAAGGTCATCACGAAAGATTTGACGGCGCCGGTTATCCGAACGGATTGAAGGGAAGGGAAATTCCAATCGGCTCGCGAATACTCGCTGTTGCCGACGCCTTCGATGCCATTACTTCTCAGCGGGAGCATCGGCAGGCACAGTCTGCAGAGGCTGCAATCGAGGAGATTGTAAGATGCTCAAAAACGCAGTTTGACCCTGACGTCGTTGAAGCCTTTAAAAAGGTTGTCAGAGGGCCTTTAGCTATGAAAAAGAATGCAGCCGCCGCTAAATAAAATCTTAACCACGAAATTACACGAAAAGACACTAATTTGTTAAACACTGATTTCGCTGATTTAATTGACCTTATCATTTCAGTACAATCATCATAATCAATGTAATCAGTGATAATTTTTAACCGCGGATTTACGCGGATTTTCGCAGATATTATTATTTGTCATTCTCGTGCAAACGGGAATCCAAAAATGTTTAGCCCCCAACTTCACGTTGGGGGTATTTTTAACACCTTGCACGACAGGTTTTTGTTGAT
>CAZMQF010000014.1:1349-25426 GCA_964568365.1 uncultured Pirellulales bacterium
TTTTAACAGCGGATTTACGCGGATTTTCGCAGATATTATTATTTGTCATTCCCGTTGAAACGGGAATCCAAAAATGTTTAGCCCCCAACTTTACGTTGGGGGTATTTTGAACACCTTTCATGCCAGGTTTTTGTTGATTTTTAACAGCGGATTTACGCGGATTTTCGCAGATATTATTATTTGTCATTCCCGTGGAAACGGGAATCCAAAAAATGTTTAGCCCCCAACTTCACGTTGGGGGTATTTTTAACACCTTTCACGACAGGTTTTTGTTGATTTTTAACCGCAGATTTTGCGGATTTTTAAGATTTATTATTCTAATGAAACAATTTTGTGTTTCGCTAATATAGAATTCCTATCCTCGCATTTACAAAGAGCGAGGTACTTATTTATTTCCTTTTCTTCACTCTATTCTTAATTAATCTGCGAATCCTCCTCTTATCAGAAAAGGGGCGTATATCATCAATTTCTCCATTCTCTATTGCTTCCTTTAACATTTTATTATAATCAAGGTGAATATATTGTTTCATGTGTGGCATTTCTAATAGTAATTGAATATCCTTACCATGATGACAATCCCTTATTTTCTGTCTGCTTCTACAAGGGCATCTGGGATTATTCTTGTATGTATCATCTAAAATCATTTTTATTATTAAAAGAACAACGTTAATATTATCCAAGTTGAATACTTTGAAATAATTTTCTCTTATATTCGTTTCATTGTGGTATTCTTTAATTCCATCATTGCCACGAGAATAATACGGCAAATGAACTTCCGAATTTATTTCTCTATAAGTATGCCAACAGAGAATCGGTATTAAAATTCTTTCAATAAAATACAGAACTGTTGGATTTTGCTGGAATTCTAACAGAATTTTTAAGGGTGGACCTAAACATAATGTATTTTCAGGATTTAAATGGTTATTAATCCTACCACCGATTTCTTTAACCGAAGGAGGAATGTCAGGATAATCTCGTGGAAATTCAATCTCAATTTGATAGGAGTCACTTATAGTTTCACCTATCATGATTGCATTAAAAACTAAATTACCTATCAAGAACGCTTTTCTTTCATTTAGCTTCAGATGAAGTTGTTCGTACCTGTTCTTTATACTTTCTACCTCATTGAGAAGTAGCTCTATTTTGTCATCTTTAAAGATCACTCAGGACTCCACGGCTTGTCATCACTGATTACTTTAACAGTTGGAATCACCTTAGCGACTTTATTCCCATTCTCTCTCGGGAACCTATCTCCAAAAGTCTTCCGCCAAATCTTAGATGCTTCTTGTTTGTTATTCTCCGCAAGAGCTTGTTTTGCTTTCTCGCTAAAATCCTCGAACATTTTAATAGTAGTATTTAGCTTGCTGTTATTCCAATCTTCAATAAGATTCTCGTTTTTATCAATTGGATTGTAAATTGCTTTTTTATCTTTCATATACTCGATTATTTGTTCAATCGTTTTTACCAAACTTATGTCGTCGCGGCTTTCTACCTCAATGTGTTTCATTCCAACGAGAACAGTTATGTGTATTCCTTTCAAGTCACAGGATATGAAATCTTTCCAAGCTTTTAAATATTTGATACAACTTCTCATCTGCTCGGTTTTTTTGATTCTTTCGAGAAAAAAATTATTGAATTTCTTAGCATCACTAGGCACCCATTTATTTCCCTCAAGTGTGCCAAGATAAATTATGCCTCTTATATTTCGATACAATGGAAGGTCTATGTGGTAACCGTCTGCATATACGACACGAACACAATTCTTTTTGTTCTCTGGTGCTTTCTTTGTGTGGTTTTTAACAGCTTCGATGATCCAGTTGCTAGCTGTTGCTGGGGTCGGCTTTGATATATCATCGTCTGTGTGTTTCAAGTAAACTCCATCATCAAGGTCGTAGTCTTCTTTTCCCAATGGTCGAACCATTGTCTTCAAAGCATACGAACCTTGTAAAAAGAATTCTGGTTTTTTAACCTTACGTTCTTTTACAAAATAATTCTCAATTTTTTCTTTTATAGCATCCCTTCCATTTTGTAAATTCTCCCTCTCCGTTTTAGTTACAGTTATTTCAGAAAGGAATTTTTTGAATAAATCATTACAGTCAGCCATGATTACACCTCATTTATTATTAACATCGGTTATTTTTATTTGTTTTTGCTCAGATGGAGCTATAAAACTTTTCAATTCAGGTTTACATGGATTTATCCAGGTAAGGATTATGAGCAGTAAAAATACCGTACAAATAAGCACATAGAGCGTCTTAAAATGCCCTGCCATTCCAGTCTTTTGCTGTTGAAATTTTTCGGGAAGAATAGACTCATGTATACCATAAGTGCCTTTTTCAAACAATTTTAGCGCAGTTTCTATGCGTGTCACAATCGCTCTATTGCGATTGAACCCGTGTCCTATAGCTTTGACAAATAGCATAGTCACGCTTAGTATGGCGATTAGAATGATAGTAATTGTAATTCGCTGGCCAACGGTTAGTACGGTCTCATTTATCAACAACCACGCTAAGCCGAGCCCAAAGCCCAATATCCACAGCGCAAACCGCATACTACGGTCTCGCATTTTATGCAACGCTTCATAGCGGCCCCGTAACTGTGACAATAGTACTTCAGGTTTCTTTTCTTCTGATATCTCCATGAAATTACTCGCTCAAAAATATAACTTTCAGAAACCGTCCTGACGTGGAAAGCGGTGTGTATGCGAGTTTGAGCCCGCAGCATATGCTCATAGCCCGCCCCGACGATCCATCGTCTGATGGCCGTCCTTGTATTTCGCTAATTATAAACAAAATACCAATTAAATCAAGGAATTTTTTTTAATTAAAATCTGTGTAAACCTGTGCCAGCGAAAGCGGGTATCCGTGCTAATCCGCGGTTAAATATATTATTATTTTTTCATTGAATAAATCGCCCTAATTTGGTATAATACTAATAATTGGGAGAGGCCCCATTCCGGGGCTGCGGAGTTCCGCAAAGAAAAGAGCTAGCAGGCCAAGTCAAATATATTCATAAAGCCTTATGTATTAAGGATTTACGTATGTTTCAGGCGAAACCAATTAACTAATTCTCTAATTCTCTAATCAACTAATTCACTTGTTTTACGGAGTAAAACCAATGTCAACCCAAGCAAAAATCATCGCAAACCGAATTAACGCCAAAAAATCGACCGGCCCAAAAACCCCGCAGGGAAAGGAAATCGTCTCACAAAACGCTGTCAAGCATGGACTTACAGCCGCAAACGACATTATCAGCTCGGAAAGCCGCCCTGACTTTGAGCTCTTCCGCGACCGGCTCCTCGACGAATTAGCGCCCCAGAGCCCCCTCGAATCTATGCTGGCTGAACGAGTTGTCAGCCTCTCCTGGCGGCTAAAACGCATAGGCCGTTTTCAGAACCAAACAATTGATGTTCTGAACAAAGATAATAATAACAGCCTCCTGGCCAGACTCACACAATCGCTCTTTTCCAAAGGTTCAGTTGCGCAACACCCAGACCCCTCCGGCGAGGACTCTTCCCTAACTCTCGGCCGTTTGGCCGTAAAGGACTTCTCGAACGCAAGGGTGCTCGAACGTCTTTTAATGTATGAACGCAGAATTGAGAATAGTCTTTACAAAACAATACTCGAGCTTCAAAGACTCAACCTCATCAACCAGTATAATGATATCCAACAATTTACATCATAAGGACTTGTCCTGTTTAGCAGTCGCCGGCACGGCGACTTTGGTTAGCCCCGCCACTTGCCTGCCCTCCGTAGTTTGTACGAAGGATGGTTGGCGGGGTAGATTAGCCTCGTTGCTTGCGACGAGGGTTCTGTCATTCCCGCGGAAGCGGGAATCCAGAATCGAGTATCAAGTATCGAAAATCGATGAACTAATTAACAAGTTCACCAATTCACCAATTAACTTGCTACACAGAGCGCGCAAAAATAACAAAATTATGCAAAACAAAGCCAAATTACAAAATGACAAAATGAACGTAACCCCTTTATTAACAAAGAGTTCTGAAGATTTTCGCAACTTTTATTGCCCAAAAAACAAAGCCAAACAAACCCAAAACAAAGCCAATTTACAGAATGCCAAAATGAACGTAAGTACTCCTATAACAAACTATTATGAAAATTTACTTACTTTTTGCCGATGTGAAAACAAACCCAAAACAAACCCAATCAAACCCAAAACAAACCCAATTTCCAACGTAAACTTGCTAAAACTGCTCGCATTTGCCTTGGCAGAGTCTTTCAATATCTCTTGCAACTATTTCTTTGATTACCTGTTCTGCTATTGGTTCTATAACAGGACCTTTTGTAGTCTCTTTAGATTTGAGTTCGTCGGTAGTTCTCAGAGGCTCGATTATTTGATTGGGCGACTTTCTTTTTACCGATGCAATTTTTCGATGCTCGGCCATAATCTCTTCAGCAAGGTCGAATTTCGGTACATCCGTCTTGTTTTTTGTTTGTTTAGACTGTTGGACTGCGGGGTTTTTGTCAAACGAGGGTATGATATCTTCCGAACGCAGGATGTCGTTTTTTTTGCTGCCGTTTTTTATATTATTTTCTTTGTTACTTTCATGCTTAGCCACTGATTGAATCCCTTTCAAGCTTTTTAATAGTATAACGCAATGATGATAATAAATCAAGGAATTTGCATTGGGGCCGTTTAGCAGAATTCTAATTTTTACGAAGGAATTTCAATGCTGCTTCGATAACAGCATCTTTTCTTTGAAGTTCTGCTTGTGTTGTTTTTACTTCGATGTCGGGAGCGATTCCTTCTGTTTCGAAACAGGTTTCGTCCGGCCTCATAGCTTTCCAGGATGGCAGATAAACCGTTACTCCATTGCCAAGCTCTATTGGTTTTGGATTGCCGCTGCTGCCCTGTGATTTTTCACCGACCAGTTTACATTCCGGTATTTGTTTCATCATCAGCAAAAATGCCTCGCAGCTGCTCATAACAACAGGGCCGGTTAATACTGCAACTTTACCACGATATTTTGGCCTTAGCTTATTCGGCTCTATTTTTCTTTCGCTCGGCTTTGTAAAACCGCCTGGTTCGTTAACATCTCGATAAGCGTGTTTGGCATAAACTACAGGCTTGTCGATAAAGCAGCCGGCAAATTGTTCTGCCAGAGGTTCAGAGCCTCCGCCGTTGTTTCTAACATCGATAATTAGACCTGGTGCGTCAGAAAATTCCCATAGGGCGGCATATGCCTGCATAAGAGGCTCGGAGTCTTGCCTGTTCCAGCTATTGATTAGTATATAACCAATCCCATCTTCGAATCTGCCCTTATAAACAGACCTGCTGAGTTTTTGCCAGTTGGGAACAATTTTTTCAAGCAGAGAAAAATTCATGTTGGCGGTGACAGGTTTTACATAGGAGTTAAAATGTTGGTCGCCGACTGTTAACCAGATGTGTTTATCTTCTGCCGATGCCAGAAGCTCTCCTGCGATAGTCGCAAATCTTTCAGCAGAAGGCGCATTTCTTAACCGGCTTTGTTGTTCGGCGAAGAGCTTATCCCAGTCAACTTTTCGTATGTCACGATACGAATAATTTTCCTCAAGGCTTTTTCGTAATCTTTTTATCGCTTCGTCATTTTGTGCGGGTGTAATTCTTTGTGTCTCTGAAGTTTCCCGGCCCGGGGCAGTCTTAAATTTAACGATATGATACTCTAAGGGTTCTCCATTAATATTTTTAAAGCCCTGATTGCTGCTCGGGCAATTAAGGCTGAACTCGTAATTATGGTTGCCTTTAAGCTTGACATTCATCAAAAAGGTTCGGTCATTTAACCATCGCGGCTCGCCCGTTACCTGAGGGAAATTCACACCCTCTCCGCATACCGAGTAATGCTGACCTATTGTCATTTTCTCATTGAAGATGAATCGAATTTGCTTGAGGCGGGGATTCACATCCGTAGCGCCGTTATCGGGTATCATTTTCATAAGCTTTGGCGGCTCAGCCGATGATATTGTAGAAAAGAAGAGGCTCAAAATGACTGATATAATTGTGATTTTCCGGTTGTTTTTCATAATAATCTCCAGTTGAACGTTATTGGTTGATTTTTATTTTGCCGGCCCAATCGAAAACTGCGTGTATTCGCCGGGGCTGAGCTGTTTTACGAGTGAGCAAACCTGCTGAACAGTGACAGATTTTATTGCTTCGACATCGTCTGCCGTTGTGCGGTATTTGCCCAGATACATCCAGTTGAGACCTACATCAGCCAGCCGGCCCATTGGCACCTCGTTTTTGATAACAAGAGCGCTTAAAATTTTATTCTTTGCCTTTTGCAGTTCATCTTCACCGACGCCTTTTTCGCCCAACTCCCGAAATATCCTGTTAATTACATCCATTACCTTTTCTCTGTTGTCACTGCTGCATTGTATCTGGCTGAAAAATATTCCCGTACCGTCCATCGCACCAAACTGCATCGTAGCCATTTCCGCCAGTGCCTTGTCAACCAGCTCCCAGAAAAATCTCGACCCTACACTGTCACCGATTATCGCAGCCAGAAGATGGGCTGCAAATCGTCTCTCGTCCTGGGCAGGTACTGCTCGGCTCATAAGACATATATGCTCGCGGTTTATATTTGGTTTTTTAGTGTGTTTTTTCTTTTTGCTGCCTTCGAAATCTTCCGTAATCCTGCCTGCCCCTTTACTTTGCCAGCCGCCGCCGCCATTTTGTACGAGGCTGCAAATCTTCTCCCAGTTAAAATTTCCAACGCACACTACCGCCATATTATCAGGTGTATACCTTCTGTTAAAGTATTCTCGCATTTGCTCGGCAGATAAATTGTCTATGCTTTTCACACTGCCGAGAACACTGTTGCCGCAGGGATGGCCGTTGAAATGAAGTGCCCTGCACTTGTCCGCAGCGACGAATTCCGGCACGTCATTGTACATCGCTATCTCCTGTTTTATGACCTCTTTTTCGATATTGAAATCTTCGTCTCGAAGTGCCGGTCTCATCAGCTCTATCCACAAATTTGTAATCTCTTCGAGGTATTCAGGCAGAACTGCAGCGTGATATATTGTAGTTTCCCAGCCCGTACCGGCATTGAAATCGGCACCTGTTTTGTCAAAAGCCTTGCTGACCTCTATTGCGCTGAGCTTCTCCGTTCCCTTAAAGAGCATATGTTCGAGAAAGTGCGAGACTCCGTTTATCTCTGTGTTTTCATCGCGAGAGCCGGTCTTTATGAAAAAACCGACAGCCGCCGATTTGGCACTATCATTCAGCTCGCCGATGATACTTAAACTGTTCTCTAATATCTTTTTCCTGAATTCCATATTTGTTATTTTACCTTTACTTGCTGCGGGCCGATTGTTACCACCGTAAAATCTTCAAACGGCATACTTCTTAAAAATTCCAGAACCGAATCAACTGTCGTCTGTTCGATTTTTAGCTTAATCTCATCCAGGCTTCTGACTCTTCCGAGCATATAATAATCACCGCCGATACTGCCAGCCCGGCTGCTCGATGACTCGCTCTGAAGGATGAGCGCGCTTTTCAAACCTGCCTTTGCCTGCTTAATCTCTTCTTCGCTTACGCCCTCTTTGAGACGATTAAATTCCGCTATTATCACCTCCAGCGTCTGCTGTGCCTTCTGGGCGGTTGTGCCCGCATAGCACATTACACCTGCCGCTTCCTTCAGGCTGTGATACCTTGCTCCAACCGCATAGCACAATCCTCTTTTTTCCCTTACCTCGGTAAAAAGTCTTGCGCTCATTCCGCCGGAAAGTACTGAGATTGCAATTCTCGCATTATAGTAGTTCTCATCATCGATTTTGACGGTACCTGTCATCAGTCCTATATGGACCTGTGCCCCGTCGTGAGGTATGTGCGTATATTTAGCCGCTTTCGGCTTTGGCTTGGCGGTTTCAGCGACTTGTTTCGAATCGGTTTCGAAAAGTTTTTCTGCCTGTTTTACCACTTTCTCGAAGTCGTATTTGCCCGCCACGGAGAATATAGTCTGCGAAAGATTAAAATTATCTTTTGTTATCTGCCTTGTTTTTTTTGCAGTTAGATTTTTCAGCTCCTCAATGCTGCCGGCCGTGCTTCGCCCCAAGGGTTTGGGGTAAAATTGCTCTCTCAGTTTTAGCATAACTTTTTGTCTCGGGTTGTCATCGAGGGAAAGCACGCCGTCAATTGCAAGCTGTCTTGCAGGCTCGAATTGCCCATCTTCAAGTCCTGCCCGCAGGATAATATCCGCATACAGATTAAGTGCTTCCGACAGATTGCCTGCCTCGAGCGAAGCGCCAATTACAAGATGAGAGCTGCCCACCGCGACGCTTCGATGAAGACCCAGCCCGTCGAGAGCATCGCCTAACCGCCTATTGTCTTTGTCGCCGGCACCTCTGAAAATCCAGTCTGCTATAACGTTAGCCGCACCGCATACACCTTCCGGCAGCAGTGCTGCGCCCACAGGCAGCATAAAGTCAAATGACACAGACTCCACCGCATCCATACGCTCGCCAAGCAGCACCATCCCGTTTTTCAAGATATGTTTATCGAGTTTTTTTGCCATCGTCAGCTCTCGCAAAATACAAAAAAGAAATAATGACTCTACCAAAAAAAGGTGGCATTTTCAACAGTGAAATTCAAGACTTATTGCCCGAAAGCTCCAGATACTTTAGGAGGTTTAACAATAAAGATAAGCTGATAGTGAGTATTTAAAAAGGTTTTTTCTTTAATAAATTCCCAATGACTTTATTTGTTCCGTTAAATTATTGTAGATGTAAGCAACAAGATAAGAAAGCACAATAGTAACTGCGATAACTAAACCTGTGACTACGAGCTTGGTGGTTCTTTTATAACGCGGATTGAGCCACACCAAAGGCAGGGCAAGCGGGCCTATAACGAGTATTGCAATTACGATAGAAGATGTGGTAAAATACCATTTCGTTTCAGACCTGCCGGGCTTTTCAAGAAACTCGCCGCAGAAGCGACACTTCACAGCCTCATCTTGAATTTCTTCCGCACAAAAAGGGCATTTCTTCATAGCAATGCAATGCACATAAGAGATACTAAATACGTTTAAGCCACTGCAGCGGGCTGCTCTTCGGGCTCGTATTCGTCGAATCTAACGCTTATCTTCTCGCTTATCCCTCGCTTCTGCATCGTTATCCCGTAAAGCACATCTGCGATGCTCATCGTACGCTTGGCATGCGTGATTATAATGAACTGCGAATTCTTTTGAAATTCCTTGATTATCAGGTTGAACCTTTCGTTGTTGGCCTCATCAAGTGCCGCATCAACCTCATCCAGAAAACAGAACGGTGACGGCTTGGTCTCGAAGACTGCAAACAGAAGCGCTATCGCCGCCAGCGATTTTTCACCGCCGCTCAATAGCGATATGCTCATTGCCTCCTTGCCCGGCGGCTGGGCTATTATCTCTATGCCCGCCTCAAGAATATCCTCTGAATCCTCTAAAATTACATCTGCCTTTCCGCCGCCGAAAAGCTTACGGAAAATCTGCTGAAAATTCTCTCGTATCCTGGCGAATGTGTCCTGGAATCTCTCTCTGCTCTGCCTGTTGAGCCTGGTTATCAATTGCTGCAGATGCGCCTTGCTCTTGTTTAAGTCTTCGACCTGGCTGCTGAGAAAATCGTATCTCTTCTCCAGCGAGTCCTGCTGTTCGATTGCGTCAATATTGACGTTACCGAGCCGCTCAATCCTGCCTCGCAAATCTGTTATCTCCTGTCGCACGGTTTCCCAGTCAATCTCGCTGTCCTCGTAATTTTCGTAAGAGCCGACCAGGTCAATCTGAAGTTCGTCCTGAACCCTTTCAATCAGATTCTGCTCTTTTACCTCGAGCTGGCCCAGCTCTATTTTCAGCTCACTTATTCTCTGCTCGATTTGGTCCTGTTCGGCTCTCAACTGGCGGATTAGATGCTCGGTTTGTTTTTGTTCGTCAAGCAGTCTCTGTACCCGCTCGTGCAGCTCTCTGCTGTTTTGCTGACCGGCCTCTTTGTCGACGTACAGTTCTGTCAGCTTGCTTTCGTAATTGAGAATCTCATTTGCTGCCTTTTTGCAGTCCCCTGCACAGCTTTGTATCTCCTGCTGTGCCGTCCGGGCCGCTGATATGTTCTGCTCAAGCTGATTTTGAATGTTTGAAATCGTCTGTTTCAATGCCTTGTTTTGCTCTGCCGTTTGCCCAAGCCCGATACGCAAATTCGTCAGCTCTTCTGTCACCGACTTCAGCTGCGATTTTTGTTCTGTGTATGCAGTCTCCAGCTCTTTTATGTGCGCAGAGCGCTCGTTATTTACTGCTTCGAGCTCTTCGAGCTTTTGTTTGGAATCATATTCCTTCTGTACCGTTCGGCTTATCTGCTCTTCAAGCTGGTCGATTTCGCTTGTTATTAAAGGTTTTTCATTTCTGAGCCTGTCAATATTCTGCTCTATGACACTCAGCTTCGAGGCAAACTGCATCTTCTCGGTATTCGCCTCATAGATGGCTGTTCTGAGCTCCTTGCGTACTTTGGCTAAATGTTCGCTTGTTTGATTATATATAGCTAACTGTTTTTCAAGCGAGCCTATCTCGTCGTCAATGTTACCTATAGCCTCCTGGAGCTGTCGCAGCCGGCTCCTGCGGGATATCAGTCCGCTGCTTTTACCTAAAGGCCCAAGCCTTAGCGTACCATCCGAGCCAAGGAACTCGCCCGCAAGCGTGACATAGCTGTAGCTGCCGTCAATCTTTGCCGACAGTTCTACAGCCGATTCAATCGTGTCAACCACTATTGTTTTGCCCAGCAGTTTCCACACCAGCGGCGCATATTTACTCTCATAGTTTACAAATTCGATGAGCCTTCCCTTTACGCAATCGTATTTTGAAAAATCTGTCTTATCGACGAACGGCTCAGCACTCTCCGCGCTCACGAAATTTGCCCTGCCGGCGAGTTTTTTTATCGTTTGAGCATCGCTGAAAAGACTCTTGATATTATTGACTACCAGGGTATCGGTTTTGCCTTCCAGTGCCGCTTCAACTGCGCCTGCATATTCTATATCTGCAGAAATAATGTCCGCAAGTATCCCCTCTACGTAATTATATCTGTCACCATTTGGTTCTTTTGATTTTTCGAGGATATTTTTAACGCCGGCCTTCAGTCCCTCAAGACGCTGCTCCATATCGTTGAGAACCGCAAGCTCACTGCTCAGGGCGCTGCGGCTCTCTTTATTGTTGGCCAGATGCTTCTGCTCAGTTGTTTTCTGTGCCTCATTTTTTTCCGCCTCTTTACGCTTGGAGTCCAGATTCTTCTCAAGCTCATCGAGCACTTTTTCGATATCTGCGAGCCGGCTTTTGTATTGTGCCTTTTCGGTTAAGAGTTTTTCTAACTCAGCTTCGCTGCTTTCTGCACGGTCGGTAAGCCTGCTTTTCTGATGTGATAAATTATCTCTGTATAGAGATATGCTTTGCAATTCGTTATGCAGTTGCGCTGTCAGGCGCACTATATCGATAATACCAGACTTTTCGTCATCAAGCTCTGCCTCAAGCTCTGCACATTCTGTATTTAATTTTTCTATCGTTTTTTGCAGCTTCTCGGTTTTTACACTTTTCTGCTGCAGTTTTTCTTCGCATTCTGTCTGTTCTTCTCTATACCGTGATAAATCCGACTCAAGGGCCTTTCTCTGCTCCTGCAGCTTTTCAGTTCTCTGTTGTGATGACTGTTCTCGCTCCTGCAGCTCTGTTACCCTCGTCCTGAGAAACTCGATTCTTTGAAGATGCTGTTCAATCTTACTTTCAACCGTGACCAGCGTATTATCCGCGCGGTTCACTTCGTTTTCTGTTTCTATTATTTTATGTCCCAGCTCGCTGAGCTCTGCATCTTTTTTGCTTGTTTGTGCCGAAACTGATGCAAATTGCTCTTCGATGATTCCTGTTTGTTTGTGCTTTTCAATACTTTCCGTATGTATCCTGTGATACTCGACGAGCGAATAATTTAGCTGAAGCTCTTTGAGTCTTTCTGTGTATTTCAGATAGCTTCTTGCCTTGCCTGCCTGGTGCTTGATGCTTCTAAGCTGTTTTCCGACCTCATTAAGAATATCCGCCAGACGTAAAAGATTCTGCTCGCACCTTTCCAGCTTTCGAAGTGCCTCTTTTTTATGAGCCTTATATTTGCTGATACCGGCTGCCTCTTCGAATATGTTTCGTCTATCTGTTTTCGACGCCGTAACAAGCTGCTCGACCTGTCCCTGCTCGATAATCGAGTAAGCCTTGACTCCTATGCCCGTATCCATAAAAAGTTCGCGGATGTCTTTAAGCCGGCAGATTTTGTTGTTTATTCGGTACTCGCTTTCTCCGCTTTTATATATTCGCCTGCTGATTTGCACCTCGCTTGCTTCGATTGGGAGCTGACCCGTCGTATTGGATATAAAAAGGCTCGCCTCTGCTGTTCCCAGAGCCTTTCTGCTGCTACTGCCGGAGAATATCACGTCAGCCATATGGTCGCTTCGCAGACTCTTGACGCTTTGTTCACCCAGCACCCATTTGACTGCGTCAACGATGTTGCTTTTGCCGCAGCCGTTAGGCCCGACAATAGCTGTTATCGGAGAGTCGAATAACAGCTCAGTCTTGTCTGCGAAGCTTTTAAATCCGTCTAAAACAATCTTCTCAAGTCTCATTTTATGCCTTTATCTATATTGTTTAGATTGCCTGTACATACAAAATTCGTCATATTTTGTGGCATTTGCAATATTATTATCGGTCAATATGCAGCTTTTTCTTGATTATTCAGTCGATTTTTGGAAGTGGACCAGCCTTAAATTCCGCCAGCAGAGCTGCCTTTTCACACATCTGTTTGATTACCGCTATCATATCGCAGTAGGGGACATTAAGGCCTGGTTTTCGACCGGAAGAATCCTTGACAGTCGCCTCCTCACAAAGAGTTTTAATTATGTCACTAAGCTTGTATGAGCATTCTACTGTTATCGGCGGCACGTTGGTTATCTTCCGTATCAGCCGGACGCCTCCGGAAGCGAGCGGTGCATCTATTGTAATACTGCCGTCCTCGTAACGAATAAACGTATCAGGCCGGCAGTATATCGGCGCACCGAAAATTACTATTCGCGGCAGCCCGCTTCGGCTGACGAATATGCCTTGATGACTTGCCGATGGAACCTTGTCAAGATAAATACTCCTGGCAATTATATCCCGGATCACAGCTATATCGTCTAATTTAAGAAGCTGTTTATACGCCGCAAGCCTTATATCAAAGTCATCATCCCGCAGAAGCCTTTGGGATATTGCTGATGCATCATTGCGTCTTGCACCATAGCCTATCGCTTCGAGAGCCTTTATCCTGTTGGGGCTGTCCATATCCAAGGCTATCTGGCGAAGTGCCTGCAGACCGCGGTCGTCGCCCATATTTAATAGACAGCTCGCCGCCCTTAGGCGTATTTCTTGTTGCGGCGAATTCAGCAGCGTAGCTACTTTATCTGCCGCCGGTGTCCCTATTGCTTCGAGCGCTATCTCGCTTGCGTCTTTATTCTCTGTTTCTGCAAGCTCATAAACCAGCCTGTCAATTCGCTCTTGAATAATAGCTTGATTCTCATTTAAAAAGGTGGCTTTGAGAAGCGAAATAAATTTTTGTTTTTGGCCCTTATATCGCGCCGGAACCGTCAAATCAATCTGGCCGGGCATTATCGCTTTTGCCGTTACCAATCCAAAACGCTCGTTTATCCGGTTGCGAATCTGAGCCGAATTCCTGTAACCGGGCTGACGCATAACCATAATTATCGGATAATCGTCGTTGGCCTGTCCGCCGCCCAGCAAGAATCCTTCTTTCTTGTTAGCTCCGGTAACGTCTATTTTATCTATGTATATAGGCCCTTCTGCAACGGCCAGTGTTTTTGATGAAATTCCAAAACGCCCCTTTGCTTTAAGCTCTGCTCCCAATAGCGTACCGCCTTCGAGAGATGTGGTCTGCGTGCCGGCAAGCGAGACTACTTTCACATCAAAGCGGTCGCCTTTTGAGGCCATTTCCGGTATCATTCCGTTTATATGAACGACTGCCGTATCCGGACTGTTTATATACTTATCCGCGTTTTTTTCTCCAGGCAGCTGTTTGAGTATATACTGCTGCAAATAGCTTCGGATTTGCACCGGGCATTGAGATGAGCCCGTCTGCCTCAGACCCCCGACCAGCCCGTAGCCTTCAACGGCAATTGTCTGCGATGAAACTATCTCCGTCAGCTCGCCTATTGTTAAGCCCATCTCTATTTTCGAAGCAGGCACAATCGGCTTTGCCGGTTCCTGCTCCTGGCAGCCGTCTAAAAGACCGGCCATTAATAGACTTATAACAAAAACCTTTATATGCTTTATTTCCATAACTGTAGGCCCCGATTACAAAGCTCTTTTATAATATCACTAAAATACTATTGTTTTTTCTACTTGACGTCAAGCCAATATCTATTTGAATATGCAATGCTTACTGTACGTTCTTAAACGTTGGTTCGGTTATCTTTAATATTCGGCTTTGAGGAAGAATATTGTGAAAAAAATAGCCTATAAAACCGGAGGTTGGTTGATTATTTTGGCGTTGTTTTTTTCGTCTTTTGCCGGTTCGGAGCAGAAAAGATATAACAATTTTCATCCGGGACAGTTATGGCTTGATAATAAAGGCGTCCATATCAACGCTCACGGCGGGGGGATTCTGTATTATAAGGGTACTTATTACTGGTTCGGCGAGCACAAAGTGCAAGGCAGAAGGGGTAATATGGCACGGGTTGGTGTGAACTGTTATTCATCAAAAGACCTTTACAATTGGGAAGACGAGTCAATCGCATTAGAGGTATCAAAAGACCCGAACAGCCCCATTGTTGAAAACTGCATTATCGAAAGACCGAAGGTAGTTTACAATGAAAAGACGAAAAAGTTTGTGATGTGGTTTCATCACGAGCTAAGAGGCAGGGGCTACCGTGCTGCGCGCTGCGGCGTTGCCGTAAGTGATAAAGTTACCGGCCCCTATACGTTTATTAAATCGTTTCGGCCGGACGCAATGGCCTGGCCGATAAATGCCACAGAGGAGCAAAAGGAAAATAGAGACCTGCAGTTTGTACAGGATTATGAAGGAGGCCAGGAATCTCGCGATATGACAATCTTTGTTGATGATGACGGGACGGCTTATCATATCTACGCCTCGGAAGATAACAATACCCTTCATATCTCGCAGCTTACTGACGACTATTTAAGCCACGCTGGAAAATATGTACGCGTTTTTGAAGGCAGGTATATGGAGGCTCCTGCCGTTTTCAAACATAAGGGAAAGTATTTTCTTTTTGCGTCAGACTGTACCGGCTGGAGACCGAATGCCGCCCGCTCCGCAGTCGCTGATACAATGTTGGGCCCATGGAAAGAGCTCGGTAATCCCTGCAGAGGTACGGATGAGCAGAATAAGGTGACATTTGAATCACAAAGCACTTTTGTTTTGCCGGTGCAGGCAGAGCAGGGCTCTTTTATATTTATGGCTGACCGCTGGCGGCCGTCCAACGCTATCGACGGAAGATACATCTGGCTGCCTGTAGAATGGGAAGACGAAAAACCCATTATTAAATGGCATGATGAATGGAATTTGAGTTTTTATGACAAAATAAAAAAGTAAGTTCTATATAAAAAGGACTCTCCTTTGGTTTTCGGAGAGTCCTTTTATTTTACTTACCGTTTCGTTTTAGAACTTTTTCATTTCTTTTCTTTGAGCACTCGAACGCCGGCGACACTGCCTGTTCTCTGGTCTTCGCCTTGAGCGGCAAACTTTACTGTAATCTTTTCCTTGCCCTTGATGAGCTCTTCCGGCAGCTTATAGTCAACTACGAGGGGCTCACGCTGGCGTTGTTCTGATCTTTGAAGTTTTTGTGTCTTTAACTTCTTGCCGTTAATAAGAATATCAAATTCGACTTCTCTGCGTCCGGCCGGCAGGTAAGTGACGCGTAAAATCAGAGGCTCATCTATTACCTTGAGGTCATACGAGAACCAGCCACCGTTAAAGGCACGCCGGCTTGCAGGGCCCCGGCCTCTTCTGCCCGCATTTGAATTCTCGAACTGCAGATTATGGTCTAATTCCGGCTGTTGCTCGCCGGGCTGCACGAAATCGACAGTCCGGGCCTGCAGCTCCAGTTTTTCCTGTTGAATCCTTTCATATTCTTTTTGCTTTGTAGCCCATTCTTCGTCAGTAAAGATGTCCCAGTAGATTGTGTATCGCTTCTCGTGCATATTGTAGAAAGGATACAATTCTACATCGCGTGGCTTGCCCACATTGTCAAGCCTGAAGGTGTTCGGCTTATCGGCAACCGGTTTAACCCACTGCTCAACCGGCTTGTCGCCTGTCAGCAGCACCGGCACGTACATCAGCTCACCGGCTTTGGGGTCGTTTTCCGGGCCTAGCTCACCTGCCAGAACAAGGGGACCGTACATTGTTGCAACACGTTTGGGATTGTCCGGCATTGTCTCCAGGCGAAGTGACATCGGAATGCGAACATCGATTACATCGCCGTCTTTCCACGTGCGCGATAGTTTAACGTAGCTCGCCGGCTTTGATGTTACCTGCTCTGCTTTGCCGTTGACCTTTACCTCAAGGCCTTTCTTTGCCCAGTATGGATAGCGGATATAAACAGCCAGTTCAACGGGTTTGGAGCAATTAAACGTTAACTTTGTGCTGTCTTCGTCAGGAAATTTGGTGTTTTGTGTAACTTTCAAGCCCTTTTCTTTCCAGTCAAGCTCCGAAGCGATAAACAAATTGATGTATAATTCTTTGTCGTTGTGATAATAGATACATTGGCCGTACTTTGAATGGTTTTCCATCCCGGTGCCTACACAACAAGTAAAATCTTCGGGGTCCTGATAGTGCTTGAATCCGCCCATCTCCAGCGTGAGGTGATAAATCACTCTGCCGTCACCGGGGTGCTGAGACGAAAGAATATGGTTATAAAGCGCTCTTTCATAAAAATCTGCAGCACTTGCTCTGGGCTCGAAGCAGAACAGATGACTTGAGAGCTTGAGCATATTATAAACGTTACAGGTTTCGCTCGTGTTTGTGCCGAGCCGGTCGTTGAGCTTGTCCGGCTCGCCGAAATATTCATTTAAGCCGTGGCCGCCCGTAACATAGGAATGATGATGGGCCACTCTGTCCCAGGCAAACTCGGCACCGGTTTTATACTTATCATCTCCGGTGAGCTCATATATTCTTGCCATCGCGATAAACTTGGGTATCTGGGTATTGCCGTGATAGTCAGGCAGAATATCTCTTTGTTCAATCATCGCGTCCATCATTTCCTTGTGGTGAAATTTTTTTGCCATTTGCATATATTTTTTGTTGCCGGTATCGGCGGCAAGGTCTGCAAGCGATTCGGCAATTCCCCCATGCTCGCAGAACATCACTTTCTGCATTTGCACATCGTTTAAATCGTCGATTATCGTATCTAACCAGTCCGCAACCCTGGCTTCGACAACGAGTGCCTTTTTGTTTGAGCATATCCTGTATGCATCCCGCAATCCTGACATTTCCTTATGCAGGGTATAAATCGGCGCCCAGCAGCCGTTAAGGCTGAATCTCTGGGTTGTAATGTTTCCCTCCGAGACTTCCTTGAAAAGCTCCTTGCCTCGCGGAACGCACATCAGATAGCCGTTACCGTTTGCCTTTTGAATTACTTCAAGCTCATCAACGATGTAATCTACTCTTTCTTTGAATTTTTCATCACCGGTCGATGCGTACATTAGTGACAGGGCGCTTAGATAATGACCGAGAGAGTGCCCCATAAGACCCTGTGATTCCCATCCTCCATAAGGATCTGCCTTGCGTTCGAGTCCGGCTCTCATACGAAAGTTGGCCAGCAGTCTGTCGGGCTCATAGTTCATTAGTGATTTACCGCTTAAATCCTGGGCGTGTTTAAATGGCCCATCGAGCAGCCGGACATCTTTTAAATCAAAAGTGCGTACCTTGAGGGCCTTGTCTTCACAGGTCTTCATCGCAGGGTCCTTGATTTCTGCAAAAACCTGAAAGGAAGAAATTAAAATCAGCCACACAGGCAAAAAACATGTTTTCATTTTGAATCTCCTAAAAAAACAGTAATTTTCAAAGTAGAAGAGATTATAACTTTGACGGCTTTTTTTTCAAGCTATTTTTACACGGCTTGTCGCGGTATTAAGGGCTTTTTGCGTGCTGCGGTTCTGCAACCTGCTTATTTTATTGATTTATGTGAATAATTTTTATATTATGCCTCAGTGCTGTAGTCATATTTTGGTGGGAAAAATATATCGCATTAATGGTGTTTTTTGAGGCTGAGAAAAAATGAAAAGGAAAACTGTATTTTTCGTAATCATTTCTGCCTGGCTTTTTTCAATAACATTTCCAGCGGCAGCCGAGACCTGGGATAGGAAAGATATACCCGAAGAGCTGACCTGGAAGCTTGGGGATATTTATCCTTCCGACCAGGCCTGGCAAGAGGCTTATCAGGGTTTGTCTGAAAAGATGAAGTCAATTACGAAATATAAAGGCAAACTTGGCCAATCAGCAGATGAATTGACAAAGTGCCTGAAGCTTGGCAGCGATATCTCGAAAGAGCTTTCAAGATTATCGAGCTACGCAAGTATGAAAGCCGACGAGGATTTGGGCAATTCGAGATACCTGGCTTTGCAGCAGAAGGCTCATAATCTTTCCACCGAGTACCGCTCTTTGTCCTCTTTTATAAAGCCCGAGATTTCGGCGATTGACACTGAGAAAATAGATGCGTTTATAAAAGAAGAACCTGAACTGAGCGTATATAAATTATTTTTGAAGGATATCCAGCGAACAAAGACTCATCGACTGAATGAAAGCGAGGAGAAAATTCTGGCCGATGTCGGTTTATTTGCTTCCGGACCGGAGAATATCTATTCGGTTTTCACAAATGCGGAAATGCCTTATCCCGAGGTAACTCTATCGAGCGACCGAACGATAAAAATCACAAAGGCTGCTTATACATTGTACCGTGCCGAAAAAAACAGGGCTGACAGGGAAAAGGTCTTTAAGGCGTTTTTCGGCTCTCTCAATTCCTTCAAGGAAACATTCGCTGCTCAGTTATATGAGAATGTCAAAAAGGATGTCTTCTACGCCCGAACGAGAAAGTATGAATCCTCTCTGCATGCGGCCCTGGACCGTGATAACATTCCCGTGGAGGTTTTTCATAGTTTAGTTGATAATGTTCACAACAATCTCAATACTCTTCACAGGTATTTGAAACTTAAAAAAAGAATGCTCGGCCTTGACGTATTGCAATATTCCGACCTGTACGTCACGGCGGTTGATAAGGTGGACGCCGATTATACGCCTGAGCAGGCCGAGCAGCTTGTCTTAAAGGCAGCCGGGCCGCTTGGAAAAGAATATACTGATATTTTAGAAAGGGCTTTTGGTCAGAGATGGATTGATTTCTACCCGACGCCTGGTAAGCGTGCCGGTGCTTATTCCAATGGTTCTGTTTACGATGTTCATCCTTACGTATTGATGAATTATAATGGCAAATATGATGATGTAAGCACGCTGGCTCACGAGCTTGGTCATTCTCTGCATAGTTATCTTGCAAACACCAATCAGCCCTACCCGACGGCTGATTATTCGATTTTTGTTGCGGAAGTCGCCTCGACTTTAAATGAGGCGCTGCTGATTGATGAAGTGCTTGAGCAGGTCAAGGACGATAAAGCTAAGCTGGCAATTTTGACTAATTATCTTGAAGATGCCAGGACTACTTTATTCAGGCAGACCTTGTTTGCGGAGTTCGAGTTGAAGATTCATCAGCTTGTCGAGCAAGGCCAGCCTCTAACCGGTGACCTTCTGAATCAGATTTATGGCGACCTGCTGAAGCTTTATTATGGCCATGATAAAGGCCTTTGTCATATTGATGACCTTTACAGTAGCGAGTGGGCCTATGTCCCTCATTTTTATTATAATTTTTACATTTACCAGTATTCGACTTCTTTCTGTGCTTCTCAGGCTCTCTCAAAACAGGTCCTCGATAAACAGCAGGGCTCTATTGATAGGTATTTGAATCTTCTCAAGTCCGGCGGCTCTGATTATCCGATTAATCTGCTGAAAAATGCGGGTGTGGATATGACCACATCCGAGCCTTTCAATCAGACCATAGCTGTTATGAATGATGTTATGGACAGAATAGAGGAGATTTTAGGAAACAATCTGTAGAACAATTGTTCTTGTTCTCGGCCGCGTGTCGAAATCGACTAAAATTATCTGCTGCCAGGTGCCGAGTGTTAATTTGCCGTCGACTACAGGAACACTTAGTGATGGCCCTAAAAGCGAAGCCCTCACGTGTGAATGGCCGTTATCGTCATGCCAGGTCTCTTCATGTTCATAACGGATATCTCTTGGAGCTATCCTTTCAAAAGCCGCTTCTAAATCGTAATTTACCAGACCCGGCTCATATTCGGTCGTCGTTATCGCACCGGTCGAGCCGACGTTAAAAATCGTTACTGTCCCTTCTTTCACTGCTGACCTGCCGACAAAGTCCCCAACCTGCTCGGTGATATCAACAATGTCACAGTTGCCTTTTGTTTTTACTGTTATTTTTTCCGTTTTTACCATCTGTGATAAGCCCTGTTTTGATTAAACGTTAACCATTTTTCAATTTATTTTCTCTGTAACTTTAGTAGATAGAACCTGTCGTGTCAAATCAGTTTTTAGTCCGATATATTCAGTGTTTTTTTAATTTTTGACTATATACAATGAATTAAAAAAAAATTTTAATCCGAGCTTATATAAGGTCTGAATATTGACGAATTGTTTTACATATTAGCTTAGGAGTATTTGAGGGGGTGAAGTAACACATATTAATGAGATTACGATATGGTATCAAAAGGAAAGTACCTATTAATTTTGAGATTTAGGCTTTTCTGTGGTCTCTTGTGCCTGCTTGGCTTCACCACGCAGGCATTTGCAGAGCAAAAGGAGCCGAATGACCAAAAAGATTTTTTTGAGATGTCACTTGAAGAGCTTATGGAAGTAGAAGTTGTTTCTGCTTCTCGGCAGGCGCAAAAAATAAGCGAGTTATCTGTCCCCGTAAGCGTGATTACTGCTGAAGATATCCATTACAGCGGACTGACGAATATCCCTGAGGTTTTGCAGTTCACCCCAGGTGTGGATATGCTTAGATTAAGCCGCTTCAGATATGCCGTGGGAGTACGAGGGCTGAATGAATTCATTTCCGACCGTACGTTAGTGCTTATCAACGGACGTGCCGCAGAAAGCCCGTTGTATGGCGGCTCAGAATACTACACACTGCCGGTTCTTATGGAAGACATTGAAAGGATTGAAATTGTTCGAGGTCCCGGCGGAGCTGCCTGGGGTGCAAATGCCTTTAGCGGTGTAATCAACATAATAACAAAGAAGCCGGAAGATGTTCTGGGCGTTTTCGGTTCAACGACTATAAACGAATTCGGCGACAGCTACACACACCTTCGCTGGGCTAAGAAAAAAGACAAATGGAGCTGGCGAATCTCCGCAGGATATGAAGACCTTGAGGATTCCGATGAAGCCGGCGCCGGCAGATATAAATCCAAACAGACTGGTACCGTGAATTTTCTGATGGGTTTCAGCAGCTTTACCGCAAATGATTTTATGCGTAACTATAGATTTGATACGGAGGCCTTTTACGATTATTCCGACCGAACCAGAATATCGTTTGGCGCCGGTTATTCTCATGCTGAAGTAGGTGACTGGGAGTGGGGGGGATATTATCCGGGCGGAAACGGCTGGTATGAAACAATCCGCTCTTTTGCAAAGTTAGAGCACAAATTTGAAGATGGCAGTACCGGATACCTGCAATGGTTTGGTAATTTCGCTAATTCAAAAGTACCAGCCCTTATGAAGTGGGACTGGATGCAGAATGATATAGAGGGACAACTGAATTTTAAACTCGCCAAATCCCACAATATTACGATAGGTGGAAATGTCCGGCTTATAAGACTCGACATCGAACAACAGAATTCTTATCATCTTATGTATCCGGGAGACCCATTCAACGAACAATTTGCAGGGGCATTTTTAATCGACCGCTGGACACTGAGTGACCGGCTTAGCCTTGAAGGTCAGATTCGTACAGATTATTATTCGAAGACACGGACTGATTGGGCTACTCGATTAACGGCTCTTTATGCAGTGGATAAACAAAAAGACCATATACTTCGATTCAGCTTCGCCAAGGCTTTTCGTACTCCTTTCGCATCACCTCGCAAAACTTCGACCAGTCGTGTCCCAGTAGGCGGTGGTTACTATGCATTCAATGTTGAACCGGCTGACGACCTGGACAACGAGGAGACCTTCTCTCTCGAATTGGGATATACAGGAAAACTTAACAGAAACCTGACACTCCGTGCTGATGCGTATTACCAGCGTTTTGACAAGCTTATTGGATATACCAAAACATACGTTGGCCCAATACCAGTACCTTACCATAAAGCTGAAAATATTGACGGAGCCGATTCCTGGGGTGCAGAAGTGGAATTAGCCCTTCAGGGCAAAAAAGGAAAGCTCTCAGTCTGGTATGCTTATAATGACTTCAAAGAAGATGCATCCCAACAGGGTGTCCGCTCTTATCTTCCTGCTCAACACAAGGCAGGATTGACTGGACGTTTGTTTTTGTCGGACGGGTGGACATTTAATGCAAACTATAAGTGTATGAGTGTAAGTCGTGTGCTTAGCCTTGACACAACCCTTATGGACGCTGGTTCGTCAAATCGGCTTGACTTGAGTGTGGCCAAGGAATTTGCCAAAGGCAATGGCGAATTTATGATTGGCGTAAGTGATGTTCTCAACGAAACTAATGGCCCACACTTTGGTATTGGTCAATTATCTGCTCACGAAACGCCCGGCAGGATGTTCTTCGCCAGGATGCAATTGAAATTTTAACCTGATACAATACTTTCCTTGGACAGTTTTTGACTTAAAAGGATAGAGGCAAATCTTCTTCTGCCCGGCCTTTCCAGGTGTAGCGGTAAAAATTCTTCGCATCTGAGGTGATAACCAAATCACCTTCAACACTATAATCTGTTTTCATCCAGCCGCGAAGATAGGCTTCGCCCATTATATTACGAACCCTGCCGTTTTCGTTATTTGTCTCGAGTATGGAAAAATAGCCCTTTGTTAAAAAGAAAAGCCTCGAAAAATCCGGCCCTTTTTCATCGCTGAAAATTTCCTTCGGGTCGATATTACCCTTAAACTCGCACGCCATTACCTGAAAGTGCACGTCTTTTGATAAATAAAACATCCCGCTCCAGCCGCCTTTGATATTTCCGTCCGGCTCAAAGAAAAATTGTACTGTGCCGCATTTTTTATCATCATCGAAGCAATTTGCCTTAACGAATAGGGCTTTATCGAGTTGAGGCTGTTCGGCGGAAGGTTTGCCGATGGTTTCTCCTTTTTCGAATCTTACATTCATCTTATGCCACTGCCGCCAGGGAGGATTTATGTCGGATTTGCCCTTGTCGAACTCATAGACCGGCCCGTGAAGTCTGGTATAGTAAATAATAATCCCTACGATAACCACGATAAGCAGACCTAATAAAAGGATGTAACCTCCGCGTTTTCTTTCAATAATGTTTCCAAACATAATCTCGCCTCCTTATAATTATTGTTGAAAGGTTAAAAATCAGTATAAAAGTAACGCTTAAACGGGGAAAAACAAACTTAAAATTTGCTTAAAAAAATTTTTCATTTTTTTCGTTTATCTTATTGACGATATACGTATATATGTTAGAATGATGTGTTTGAAGAGCAGGCAGGTTAATATCACTACAGATGGAGGCTTGGCTGCTTATATTTTTGGCTCTTTTTTTTGAGCCGTTTAGCGGCTCTTTGGCAAGTTAACAGTTAAGCTAAAATGCAGCGAAAGTGTAGCTCCCGGCACTGATACGACAGGTGTCGAGGAGCTTGAAAAATTTGCTTTTTTCAGCACTTTCGGTGCGTACAGGAACAAATATTTGCCTTTGGCATTATTTTTCCTGCCGAAGTGTTGAGCCTTTATTTGTCTTTGACCGTCTTCGGACGGTTTAAGAATCAAACTTGAAGGGTTTGATCCTGGCTCAGAACGAACGCTGGCGGCGTGGCTAAGACATG
>CAZMQF010000015.1:0-22801 GCA_964568365.1 uncultured Pirellulales bacterium
TGAAGTCCCGACCAACATCGGGATACAAATATCTTAATAAAAAGCAGATAATAATAGCCCCTGACAAGGCAATCACTATTTCCTTGGCCCAGTTTTTATTCGCACCGAAAGCAAGAGGCATAAATGTGAGAAGTGCTATAAGCAGCAGTTCGATTAGCTTCTCAGACTTGCCTGTTTGAGAATGTGCTGTATCTGTTGATATCTTGTATTTGTCCATATTTTCCAACAATTGATTTATAGCCCGGCAAAGTTAATATGTCTTTTCCTTTCAGCACTCTTGACGGATTTTCAACGCAGGCCAGGTATGCTGTGTTGTCTCCGAGTTTCGCGCGAATGAGCTCAAACGCTGCTCTCATACACGGGCATCGGCTGCTTGTATTGTGGGAATCTGTTGCTACAAGCAAGGGTGCTCCTGAGCTTAACAATTGCCATGCGGCCTTTTTAGCTAATGGTCCAAATCTGCCCTGCAAGCTGCCCGCTGTTATTTGAATGCCGGCCTTGTAGTTAAGCCATTTAATCATAAGTTGGGGTTTAATTGAAAGAACCGGATGGCGTTCGGGATGGGTGATAATTGCCTTTATACCCATATCGGAAAGTTCGATAATCAGTGGTTCGATATCTATATAGATACTGTCAGGCGGTTCAAGGAGAATATACTTTCTGCCGTCTGCAAGACTAAGAACCTCATCATCTTTAAGCAGTTGACATATCCTTTCATCAACCTTGACATCGGCTCCGGCAACTACAGCCAGAGAAATATTGTTATCCACCAGCTCTTTGTTAAGAGTACGAACTTTTTTTCTTATTTTTGAGGCATTATTTTCTCTGTTAAAGCGCCCAAGTTGATGTGGCGTCGCTATTACAGTGGTTATTCTATCTCTTACCAGGGCCTGACAGAGAGAAAGTGCCTCAGCAATTGTTTCCGGGCCGTCATCTATACCCGGAAGGCAGTGGCAGTGTATGTCGACGAATTGGCCCTCCTTAAGCACGTCGAAGTTTTTGTCCTCTTTTGTATTCGGTTTTGTAGGGTACGTTGTCATTTTTTACCACTCATGGTTTTATCTGATATAAACCTTCCATAATTTATGTTGTTTTAAGCATAAGCTTTTTGCTTTGGTTTTTTTGACCCTTTTTCTTCTTTTTCCTTCTCATCATAGTAACCATAACCGTGGCCATAACCGTAACCGTACCCATAACCGTAGCCGTACCCGTAACCATAGTATCTGCTGTAGTATCCGTACCGGCCGTGCTTTTGCGGAACATCGTTGACAACAACGCCGAGAAGGTGAGAGCCGACATTGATTAAGCCGTCGCGTGCGAGCTGGCTTGGTTTTCTTGTGCTTTTTTCCGCCCTGAGAACAAGAATTGCAACATCACAAAGAGCCCCGAGAATCTGGCTGTCAGCGACAGGCATAACTGGCGGAGAATCTATAATAATGCGATCGTATTGTTCGCAAAGCTTATTGAGTATCGTCAAAAATGCATCGCTGTGGAGCAGTTCTGATGGATTTGGAACATCGGTCCCGCGGGGTAAAATATGGAGGTTTTCTATCGGCCCTTGTTCAATCGCCTCGTTAAGACTAATATTTCCGGTGATTGTATTGGACAAGCCGTTCTCATTATCGACAACGAAAATTTTATGTTGGGTCGGCCTTCGAAAATCACAGTCAAGGATAATCGTTTTTTGGCCGGCTTGTGCCATTGCAAGGGCTAAATTGCTTACTAACGTGCTCTTCCCGTCTCCCTGAGTGGGTGATGTGATAAGTATGGTTTTTGCTCTCCCCTTTGGTACACCGAAAAATATCGATGTTCGTATCGTTCGATAAGCTTCAGCTACAGCGGATTTCGGCTTTAGGCGAACCTTTTGTCCCCGCTCTGTGAGCAGTTTATATCCTGTTTTTTCTTCTTTGTCTTCGACAATTTCAGAACTCTTTGCTTCTATCTTTATAGTGCCGCAGAATGCACAATTGACTATTGTCTGATAAGCTTGGACTACTGCCAATCTAAATTCACGCCAGGCATTACCATACTTTCTGGAAACAATTGTCTTGTCAGCCTTGTCTTTGAAACCTCTCTTTACTGATCCTGGTTGAACTTTGAATGAGGATATTGTTATCCGAGTCGCCTCATAAAACTTTAGCAAAGCAAGCTTTAATGCAGCCAAGATGTTTTTTACTTTCTTTATATCAACTTGTTGCCCTGAGATTGACGGAACTATACCAAGAACTGGAATACCGAGAACCTCAGATATCTCTTCAGTCGAGCGCAACCTGCAGTCGAACTGCTCGCGAACAAGGACCAGACCGCCGCCTAGCATAAGACCGAGAATAAAAGCAAGTGCCATTACCTTGGCCTTTTGCGGTTTCGATGGCCTGTCTTCGATACGAGCAACTTCAAGTATGCTTATGTTCAAAGCACCTGTATCCTCTGTGATATTCAGCTCTTTAATTCTTTCATCGAGTATATCGCACAATCTTTCTGTTCTTTTTAGCTCGGAGCTCAGAACTGAATATTCTGCATTTTTAACGCCTATGTCCTGTGCCGCTTCTTTCTGCTCGTTGAAATTCTTTAGCAGCTCATTTTCTGTTTCCATCGCAGTCAAATATTTTTGTTTCATTATATCAACGTAGCCTTTTGCGAATGTCTTTGTCTGCTCTTCGAGGTCCTTTTTTATCCGGCTTATTTGGGATTCTATGGATTGAATAACAGGGTGGTCTTCTGTGTAATTGCACTGTAAATTTTCCAGTTCGGTTTCAAACCTTCTTAATTGCAATTCTAATGCAGCTTCATTATTTTTAACTAACAGTGCGGTTGCTATAGATGGCTGTGCCGCTGCAAATTGCTTAATCTTGGCCGGTTCATCTATCATACCCGCAATTGCCTTGTACTCGGCTTTCGAATTTATAGTGGAAAGCTGTGCCTCCGTCAGTGCATTTGAAAGTTTCGACAGCCTCTGAATGGCAATATGTCCGCCGCTGTTCTCGTTAAAGCTTAACATCCCGTTTTGTTTGGTAAATTCAACCATTTCTTGAAACCCGTCCGAAAGTTTTTTGTCGTGCTTGATTTTTTCTTTTTGCAGGATTTTTAATACCTCGAGAACAGTGCTCCGCTTGTGAATTGAATGGTATTCAACGTAGGAGTCTATCACGGAATTTACGAGCTGTGCCGCTTCTTCGGGATATGGGCAGTCGAATGAAACCGTGATAATGTCGTCTTTTTTCCCGACCGCAACGTTGAGGTTATTCTTTATATATTTGACCATGTTGTCGATTTTGGTAAAAGTTTGGAATCTTCTTATTTGTGGTTTTTTGACAACGCTGGCTATGAGGGGAGTGGATTTTATCAGCTCTTTTTGAGTATAAAGGTAATTCTTCGAGCCGGTCATAAAGCCTTCATATTCGGAAATAATCTTCGGACCGGTTTGTTCAACATATAGTCTTGCCGAGCTCGTATATATCGGAGTTGCCGCCAGAAGATAAAGAAATGCCGCTATCAATGATGCTGTGATGGTGGATATAATTAGCCATCGGTGACGTAAGACCATCTCCAGCAGTCCTGCTTGTGACAAACCTTTTCCGGATAATCCTTTTAAATTCGGCTCTGCATTTTCTGTAAGGTTGCCGTTATTGAAAGTATCCATAGTGCTTCCTTTCTTGCTCTTTTTACGATTTAAAGGTCTTCGGGTCGAACATAGGCTCCAAAATTCAGATGTAGTGCTTGGGAGAGAAACATATTCATTTTGGTTCTTGCGGTAGCCTGTACAGAAACTACGTCACCTGGTTTTATCATTACGGTGGAGACACTGTTGAAAGATTTCTGGTCTATCTTAAAGGTGGCCGCTACTACTTTGCCGTCCGCTCCTCGCCTGTAAACCTTTGCAAAGCGGGGGTCGGCTATCCTGTTTACGCCTTCAGCAAATGCTATGGCATCAACCAGGCTGTATTGAACATTTGTCGGATACTTGAATACGCCCGCCTTATTGACAAGGCCTGTAACGGTAAATGCCCTTTCATCAATATGTTCATTTACCTTGCACACAACTGACGGTGGGTATTTCAGATACTGGGGAAAGTACGCCTCTGAAATATCTGATTCCAGTTCAGTTAATGTCTTGTTGGCGACATCTATTTCGCCTATTATCGGAAGGGCAATATCTCCCGAATTATTTACCCTGCATAAATAAGGCTCATTATGTTGATATGAATCGAGAACGTCTTTCAAAACAAGAGGCATATACAACTCCAGAACATCTCCGGAAACAACCCTGTATGTGGTGCTGTGGTTTAAGGTTTCATCAGGCGCTGCAGGCCCCGTTCTTTCGAAGGTACTAACCTCTTGAAGGCTCGATACCGCCGGGCCGTTACACCCGATAACATATAATAAAAAAGCCACTGAAATGCATATACCTGCAATATGTGCGTACCGCCTTTGTCTGAATTGCTTTCTCATTTACTATCTCCTGAATTATTCCTTTAATCATTACACCCCAAAAACTTGTTACAATCTGACTATTCGGAAATTACACAGGCCGGGTTTAGAACAAAAAAATATTTTTTCACCTTTGTGTCCGATAATAGCGCAAACACCAAAACGAAAAACCTCTTTTTGCAAAAAAAACACTTTCATTCTAAGTTCACTTTTACCGGCTCTTCTGTACGTTCATATTTAGTGACTTTCAGCCTCTGAATTCTCTTGACATCGTCTTCAAAATATGATAAAATTGCTTCTTAATGGGGGCAGGGTGCTTCTTAGCTTTTAAGCAAAAAATGGCCTCTTCATAATTTCTTCACAAAGCACGGGATGCTCAAAGGATGCTTTCGTCTTGGAAGGAACCTTTATTTGAGAATGGTTGAGAAGGATGGTTATGAAAAGGTTGTCTTTGAGCTGTTTTTGTGTTTGCTTATCATTTTTGTTTGTTGGTTGCTCTGTTCATTCTTCTTTACAGCATTTCAATATCAGCGGGCTCGAAAGCGAAGACGGCTCGTCTCTGATAGACCCGAATAACGGACCGTATTCGATAGAAATTCTAAAAAGAGCCGATGGAACTGTTGATTACTTCTGGGATATAAACAGCCGGATAGAGCAGGCTGAAACCTGCCGCGTAAAGTATCACAACTTATGGAATACCGCTCGATTTATGGTCATCGAAGGTTCAATCGGCCGCCGGAACTATCCTGTTATACTCGATACGGGTGCGTCACAGGCGGTTTTTGTTAAAAATAGCCATATTAAGGATAACAAACTTCCCATATATCCTATTAAAACCATCCAGTTCAAAGGTTTTGATTTCGGCCTTTGCTATCTTCCCAGGCTTATGATTGCTGACATCAGCCTTGTTGACTGGCCCTGTTTTTATCTGAATCGCCGAGGTCTGTTCAGACTGTTCGCAAACTCTGCCGATGAAGACAAAGCTGTCATACTTGGCCTGCCGGCTTTGAGGGAGTTCAAATATATCCTCTTTGATAGTATAAAAAAGGAGGTGGAATTTTCGACTGATAAGGATTTTGAAACCGAAGCCGAACACCTCTGGCTGAAATATCCTCTCTCCATCGAAGAGGATTTTCAGGGCAATGCCTTTTTATTTGTTCAGATTCCCGTCAATGGCAAAAGTATCGAGGTTCAGTTTGATACCGGTAACGGAAATGGACTGGCTGTCACCGAGGAGATTTGGGACCAAATCCGGCAAAGCATCCCGAAAGTCAGTTTGAAAAAAGTTACCCAGTTGTACCCTTATATTGGACGGCTGAAATGCAGAAAAGCCGTCGTTCCTCAATTTAGTTTTGCCGGAAGAATTATAAAAAATGCAAATGTCTCCGTATTCCCTGACGACAGTAATCTTCTGGAGGAATGCGGCGGTTTATTGGGAATGCAGTATTTCAGGGATACTGTGATAGTTCTCGACTTTGAACGTGACCTTCTTTGGGTAAGAGAATAAAAAACCACCGGATATCCAAAGGCACTTTTTAGTGCCAGCCGATACCCGGTGGCTATCTTAGCAATTCGGCCTTTGTTTATAATCGGCGCTATCAATGCGGAGTCCGGTCATGGTGTTTATGGCTGGCTATTGCTACTGTACCGATTGTACCGCCGGCTATTGCGCCAGCTTTGCCTAATCCAATGCCCATAAACGCAGGTGCTATCGCAATTTTCATATCGCTAATACCTGGAACAGTCTTTGAAAGTTCTTTACTTACTATAATAGGCTTTTCATCATAGCCCCATTTTATCTTCCCGCTGCTTTGAAGCTCAATCATGTTACCTGAAGCTGCACAGACCGTTATGACAGGATTCAAAGACCCTTCACAGGCTGTTGCAGCACAAATGTTGGCTGCCTGGGCCGACTTTACAACATCAGAGCGAGCCCATTGAGGCAGTGGCACTTCTTTAGTAACCTTAAGTTCTTTTGTGTGCAATCCGATCTTTCGTATCAGCTTTGCAAATTTCTTGTTTAATCCGCTCAAATCTACCGGATTGCCTTCGCTATTAACCATATAAGTTGCGATCTCGTGTCGCAAAAGTTCCTTGTAACCGTTCATTTTCGTTGTAGCCTCGAATACGGATACACTCAGGTAAATATTGTCCACCCGCGAATCGAACAGGTAAACGGTACCGATTTTACATTTAATCGACCCCATCTCTCCTTTCTCATTTGTTACAGCGAGCGTAAAAGGTTTTGACAAGGCCCTTACGGCAATAATCTCGCCCTGTGCTTGGGTTTCGATACCAAGCGACTTCATATCGAATGTCAGCTCTTCGGGGAACGGATAGTTGCCGGTTCTGATATTAAAGCTCTGCTGCCATGTTTTGCCGATATTTTCTCTCTCCAGCTTTGTTATGGATTGAACACACTGATTATTAACGTTTTCCAAAAGCCATAATGCTTTATTATCAGTCAACACCCCCCGCGTTTTTCTGTTTACTAAAAAAGATAGTGTCTCTGATAAACCTCTTTGGGTCTCGCCGGCCACCACATCAAACCCTTGTGGAATGATGGTATAGCTTACCATATCATCGTTGAGTTCTTTCCTTTCTACGGTATACAGTGTTTCAGCCTGGCTTCGGAATTGACCCTTCCCCGAATACTCTATTGTAGAGACCATCTTAAAGTTGCCTGTCCCCTCCGTTGGTTCGGCACTAACAGCGGCTGTCAAATTTAATATCAAAAAAATCGCCGCCAGTGCAAGGATTCCTTTTCTGTAACTACATCTGTGATTCATTTTTGCCCCCTTTCAAACATAACTTCTTTGTCTTTTTCCAAGAGCTGTTAAGCCCCCCAAATGCCACACCTGTATTGGTGTGAAATAAAATATATTAATTGGCTTATCGGTTTTATCAAAGACTGCCTTAAACAAAATAATTAAAATTTCCTTATGGGACGTTCAATATTTCATAATATGGTTTTTCTACAGGTTATGGTCGTATAATCTCTTGTTTTTATATAGAGTATAAACGATTACAACCTGTGCTTACTATAGGTCAAAAGGAGAATCGTATGTTGACGTCTTTGGATTTTTTGGCCTTGAAAAACCGAAAGTCGGTGTTATAATCAGCCTGAGCCGCACTGTGATTGATAGCGGCTGAAACAAAAAATCGCCTCGATTTAATGAATTGATGATTGCTGGGGAATAGTGTAATGGTAGCACAACTGACTCTGGATCAGTTAGTCGGGGTTCGAGTCCCTGTTCCCCAGTAGTTCGACTCGCTCTCCGTAAGCGAGCGAGTCGAACTATCCTGAGCTGAGGCTTTAGAACGCAGGACTCTTGATTGCGGTCTAATCTCAGTTCAAGAATTTCATAAGCAGGAGGCTGCTATGGTGTTAGCTATGAATGTATTGGTTATTATAAAATCTTTAACAAAACGTAGGGACAAAAAATGGAAAAAGAAGATGTAAGGGCAATTCTTCAATCGACTCAGCAGTTAAGAACTCATTGGTCTGGTGTTATTACGCAGCATATCGGGTATGTCCTGACAGTAGTTACTGCAATTTGGGCATTTTTCTTAAAGGCATATCTCGATACAATCCATTGCAGTCGTTAGGGGGAAAACCGGAATATCTTCTGATTGCTACTATCCTTTCATCAATTTTCCTCATTCTTTGGCGCTGGTATGCTCATTATCTCGATAACGCTATCGCAGGCCTTTATGCTAACTTTATATTCTGTGAGTCATCGCTTGGTTTACCTGATGATCTCGGAACGGTTGGCAATTTATTAGGAATGAAAGTTTTTCGAGACAAAGGTACGGAATGGAACGGATTCACACCTGTGCAAAAGGCGAAAGTAGTATCAAAACTTTTCGAAAAGAAGCGGCTTGGTTACCGTGGGCACCGTGGTATTGATATAGTTGCTCTGGTTGCTATCATCGTTATGGCCACAGTCTGTGTCTTTTCATTCAGGGGAGATTGGTGGATAGTTATCATTAACATTAAGTTAAAGATGTCCCGTTGTCTTTACATTGCGATTATTTTGGTACCAATCTTAATGGTGCTTCTTTATTATTGGTTTTATTGCCAGAAAAATCCTCGGGAGAAAGATTTGGAAAATGCTTTTGCAGAAGCAGATAAGTTAAGGAACAAAACCTTTGAACTTAAGAAGACTGGATCTCAGTTAAAAAGCGAATTGTCTGAGTTTCATAAAGATTTACTCGATTTTGAAAGCAGGATTTTGACCCTCAAGACTCAGGTGCAAAAATTAATAGATCAGCTACCTAACGATAATTGACAAAGATGCAAGGAAATCCATCAGTTGCTTCTGTCATTTGAAAATTCGAATTCGAGATTTGTTTCGGATTTAGAATTTAGTGCTTCGGATTTTGGTTTCTATTTTGTTCTGCATGATATCATTGTTTAAGATGCAGGATTTTTACATGTCAAATTCCGCAACTATTGGCGTGTGGTCGCTCGGGCGTTCCGCGGTGCGAGGCTCTTTATCGATATAGCAGTTCCTGCATTTTTCAACCATAGGCTTTGTTGCCATAATATGGTCTAAACGCCAGCCTAAGTTCCGCTTGAACGAATTTCTTTCCCTGTAGTCCCAGAACGTATATTGGCCTGCATCCTTACAGTGCTTCCTGAACAAATCCTCAAAACCCCATTTGGTGACCGACCGTAAAGCTTCGGTAACTTCAGGATTAAAACATACATGTCCCAGCAAACCCTCCGGGTCATAAACATCTATTGCTTCCGGAGCTACATTGAAATCACCTGTCCACACTATTGGCTCGGCTGGATCGAAATTGTCTTCAAAATATCTCCGAAGCCGGTTGAACCAGTTTAATTTATATTGGAACTTGTCTGATTCGGGCAAATAACCCTGCGGAACATATGTATTCACGATTATGACACCGTTTATTTCTGCTTTTATAAAGCGGCTTTTATCTTTAGGCTCCTTCTCAAAGCCGTAATCGGCGCTTTTTATCGGTCCTTTATTGAAAATCGCCACCCCGTTATAGCTTTTTTGCCCCGAATAGATATACTCATAGCCGCTTTTTTCAAAGGCCTCTATTGGAAATTCTTCATCCTGGACCTTGGTTTCCTGCAGGCAGAGAACGTCAGGCCTCTGTTTTTTGAGCCATTCTAACACGACCGGCATACGCGCTCGCAAACCGTTAACATTGAAGCTGGATATCTTCATTGTAACTTTTCTTATGTAAATTGCTTCTTCTGACCGATAATATTATACGTCTTTACTAAAATTTTGTATAGCTCTAACATCGACGGGCTTATAAGATTTCTCGCATTTGCACAAGATTGTTGCTTGGAAAAAATTGTTTGCCGGAAAAAGGATTTTAGAAAATGATGAAAAAGGTTCTTTTAATAATTGTTTTAATTGTTTTAAGCCTTGTTTTGGTCAATTGTCAGACGGTTCAGGGATTGGGCGGCGATATTCAGTGGACCGGTGAAAAAACCGCTGAATTGCTGGAAGGCGAATAGTTATATCCGGCGGATTTCAAAGACGATCTTCTAAACAACGCCTCTGGCTCTTATGTAGATTCTGTTACCTTCCCTTTATCCGGTTTGGCGCTTGAGGTCGAATCCTCTATAGGTATTTGACCTTTTGCCTTTTGTATCTTTTGATTTTGTTGTCCGATCACTGCTTTTCCACCAGCCTCGCTGCCAGAGTCGATTTTTTCAAGAGCTGTATAGTTTTCGACGATTGTCAATAGACTCAACAAAAAGCTCAGTATGCTTTCGGCACCCTGGTTGGCGTTAACGCCTCCCTGCATAAGACCGTCGTGACAGCCTTTGGTCTTGAAGTTGTAAACCGGTATGTGAAGGTCGTTTTCACCCAAAAACCAGTCGAAGGCTTTTTTCTGAAGTTTCAGAAGTCTACTATCACCTATAACGTCATAGGCCGCCTTTAGCATCATCACCGTGCTTGCAGCCTCTACCGGTTGCTGGTCGAACTCGGCCTTTGTCTTTCCTCGCTCGTACCAGCCGTTGCTTCCCACAAAGCTGAAATGACTGCCGTTGTAAGTCTTGGAAAGCAAAAACCGAAAGGTCTTCTCTGCAACATCAAAGTATTTATCTGAAAGAGTTTGCCCAGCTACAAACATGGCATAAGGCAGTATCGCATTATCGTAAGTTAAAATGTCTTCAAACCACTGCCAGTCCGGATAGCTGTTTTCTTCGTATTGCAATAAAAGCTCGTCTGCCGCAAGCTCCATCTCTCGCTTGATGTCACTCGCGCCGGGAAACTGTCTTAAATAATCGCTCATTCCCAGTATCGAGTATGCCATTCCCTTTGGAAGTAGTTTTCGGATATGTTTTACAGACCTGTCAAAGCAGTCTTTAATTATCGGCAAATATGCCGGTGATGGCGAATTGGCCATAACCGTGCCGAACGCCCACAACGCCCGCCCGAGAGCGTCGTGAAGCGGTTCGTTTTCCATCCAGCTCCTGTCAAAATTCATAAAGTTTCTCACGAGACCGTTTTTATTCTGCGAATGCATAATAAAAGATAGATAAATGTCGAAAAGCCGCATCGCCTCCGGCTCCGGGTACTGCGCATAATAACGGCTCATTGCGATTACCGCTCGTGCATTGTCGTCTGTACAGTATCCGTATTTACGGTTCGGAACGATAAATTTCGCATGTTGAAACATCCCCGTATCGTCGGTAAGTCTTTTAAAGTGTACTAACGACGGCTCGGGTATTTCAATGCTCAGTTTGCCTTTGGCTCCTGCCGCCGGTTTCTTTGTTGTAATGTGGATTGGAAGCTTAATTGAGCTGAATAGTTTCCAGTATGTGTGACCTATTTTAGGCCACGTTCGAGACCGACCGTAATCGTATGCCTTTCTCCGAAGCGAATAATATAGTGATTCATCTTTAAGTATCTCGATTATCGTTTCTGCAAGTTGTCTCGAGTCGCCGAACCTGACAAGTTTGCCGCGACCGCCCGCTAAAAGTTCCTCGGCTGCCCAGTAGGGCGTTGAGACAACTGCTTTGCCCGTCCCGACCGCGTAAGACAAAGTGCCGCTTGTCAATTGTTCCGCGTTCTGGTATGGAGTCACATATATGTCAGCCGCACATAAAAAATTATGTAGCTCTAAATCGCTTACAAATCTGTTATGAAACATTACATATTCGTTGCACTCTAATTGCTGGGTCAGTCTCTGAAGACTGAATCTGTACGATTCGCCTTCGTCCTTTAGTACCAGCGGGTGTGTCATACCCAGGATTATGTAAAGAACTGATGCCTCAGCCTCAATTATCGTTGGCATCGCCTTCAGCATTACCTCTATGCCTTTATTTTTACTCAGAAGACCGAATGTCAGAATCGTCTTCCTGCCTTCAATACCGAATTTATGCTTGTAGTAGTTGTTGTCCAAAAAAGGTAAATCAGGTATTCCGTGGGCAATCAGCTCAATCTTCTTTGTATCTATGCCGTAAATGTCACGAAGCATATCGACGCCTCGTTTGTTCATCGTTATTACTTTATATGAGACATCGCATACATCTACCAGTGATTTGTGATACACAGGCGCAGGCTTATCGAGAAGCGTATGAAGGGTTGTTATTACAGGGGCGTTTAATTGGTTCAGAAGAAGGCTCAGGTATGAGCCTGCCTCACCGCCAAAAAGACCGTATTCGTGTTGTACGCTGACAAGGTCGACATGACTGAAGTTAATATAATCCGCTGCGCAGAGGTAATCATTTTTAACTTCCTGGCGAATTTCAAACTTCACCGGGTCCTGGTACTTATACTTTTCTGACCGCATTGCGACAACCAGGGCCTCGAAGCTGCCCTTGGATGACGAACGGATGTTTTCGATAAGGTCTGAGGTAAAAGTGGCTATCCCACATTTTCTTGGCGGGTAGGAGGAAATAAATGCAACTTTCTTTTTGGAAGACTTCGCCATCCTTAACATCCCCTTAAAAGAAAATCTTCTGATGCTACTTTAACATTTTAAGCTACTCCAGAATTCCTGTCAAGTAAATTGACTTTTAACATCGTTTATACCTGCTCACCTTTTAATTCATATAGGGCCTCTGAGGTTTATAAAACAGCAGATTTTGCGAATTTACCCTTTTTTTCTTAAATTTTTCGCTTTTTACCAAACAAAAATTGACAAAATCAAATATACTATTAATATAGTAGGAATAATAGGAGATCTTGTGATGAAGCTATCAACAAGAACAAGATACGGTATAAGAGCAATTTTTGAGCTTGCCGTTCATTATGGAAAGGGCCCGGTTCAGCTCAAACGTATCGCTGAAAAGCAGGATATCTCTATTAAATATTTAGAGCAATTAATCGCTATCCTTAAAAGAGGTGGTTTTGTTAAAAGTATTAGGGGCTCTAAAGGCGGCTATATCCTTGCAAAGAAGCCGTCTGAGATTAAACTTAGTGATTGCGTAAGATGCCTCGAGGGCCGATTAGCCGCTGTCGAATGTGTTGAGAATAACGACTATTGTCAAAGGTCGGACGATTGTATTGTAAAACAGGTATGGGTAAAGATAACCCAAGCCGTGGAAAATATCTTGCAGTCCATAACTTTACAGGATTTGGTTGACAGAGCTGAAAATCAAAAAACGCCTGATTACCAGATTTAGGAGATTCTTTTATGAGTGCTGTTTTTGAAAATATAACTGCCGCTGTAGGCTGTACACCTCTGGTTTGTATAAACAGGCTCGCTTGCAAAAAAACAACCGTCCTCGCAAAGCTCGAAGCTTTTAATCCCTGCGGCTCCGTCAAAGACAGAATCGCCTTGTCAATGATAGAAGCCGCCGAGCAAAAAGGACAGCTCAATAAAGACACGGTTATTGTCGAGCCGACAAGCGGAAATACCGGTATTGGTCTTGCCTGCGTCTGTGCGGCAAAAGGATATAAATTAATATTAACTATGCCTGAGTCAATGAGTATTGAAAGAAGAAAGCTGCTTAAATTATTCGGCGCCGAAATTGTCCTCACGCCCGCACAAAATGGTATGCCCGGTGCTATAGAAAAGGCAAATCAGCTTGTACGCGAAATAGACGCCGCCTTTATGCCCCAGCAGTTTAATAATCCGGCAAATCCACAGATACACAGAGAAACAACTGCTCTGGAGATATGGAACGATACCGACGGTAATGTGGATATATTTGTTGCCGGGGTCGGTACAGGCGGTACAATTACAGGTTGCGCTGAGGTCTTAAAGAAGAAAAACACTAACCTGAAGGTAGTGGCCGTCGAACCGAAGGATTCGCCCGTTCTTTCAGGCGGCAAGCCGGGCCCGCACGCTATTCAGGGTATCGGCGCAGGCTTTGTCCCCGAAGTCTTAAACGTTGATATAATCGATGAGATTATACCTGTCTCGAACGAAGATGCAGTGGAAACTGCAAGACAGCTCGCAGCGAAGGAAGGTATTTTAGCCGGAATCAGCTCCGGTGCTGCTATGTGGGCTGCTATCAAGCTTTCTTTCAGGCAGAAAAACGAGGGAAAAACCATTGTGGTTATTTTGCCCGATACCGGCGAAAGGTATATTTCCACTAAAATGTTCGAGCAGCTCTAAAAAACAGAAGTTTATTTTGCCGGACTCTTTGATTAAAAGGATATGAAAATGTTGAATAAAAAATCGCCAAACAAAAAAATTGTAGATATGGTTAATGAAATTGCCAAAACTTATGCGGATGATTCCGGCACGAATTTTATCGATATCTCTAATTTGCCTGTCAGAGAAAAAATCCTCGAAATACTCGATTTGCTTACCGAGGTGCTCTTCCCGGGTTATACCGGCAAAAGAACGGTTACCAGCTCTAACATAAATTTTATCGTCATTGATATTCTCTATCATATCTATACCGAGCTCGCCGAGCAGATCGAGCGAGCTCTTAAATATCGCTGCAGAATGCAAAACTGCGACACCGGTGATTGCAGAAAATTAGCCGAGGACGCAGCTCTGCATTTATTAAACCGTCTGCCGGAAATAAGAGAGCTTCTCAAAGGTGACGTCGCCGCTGCCTTCGACGGCGACCCCGCCGCAAAGTCCTTCGAAGAAATCGTTATAAGCTATCCCTGCATAACCGCTATTGCAACTTACCGTGTTGCTCACGAGCTTTATCTCAAAGATGTCCCCCTCATTCCCCGTATAATGAGCGAGTGTGCTCATTCCAAAACAGGAATCGATATTCACCCGGGTGCAAAAATAGGCAAAAATTTCTTCATCGACCACGGCACCGGGGTCGTAATTGGTGAGACAACCGTAATCGGTGATAATGTAAAGATTTATCAGGGTGCTACTCTCGGCGCGCTCAGCTTCACAAAGGACGAACGAGGCAGAATAATCAAGGGAATAAAAAGACACCCGACTATTGAGGATAACGTGACAATCTATGCAGAGGCGACTATTTTAGGCGATGTTACTATTGGAAAAGGCGCGGTCGTCGGCGGTAATGTCTGGATAAAAGAATCTGTCCCGCCCGGCGTCACTGTTTCAACACCGCACGCCGACCTTATTTACAGAGACCCTGATAATAAAAAAGTGCAAAAATAGTTTTCCGGATGTGTTATGAGCGATGCATTGATTGAAAAAATAAGTAAATTAAAGGCTGAGCGAAATGCCGTCATCCTCGCCCACAATTATCAGCCGCCCGAGATTCAGGACATCGCTGATTTTACCGGCGACTCGCTCGGACTCAGTATAAAAGCCTCGAAAACCGATTCTGTCGTAATAGTCTTTTGCGGCGTCTTGTTTATGGCTGAAACCGCAGCCGTATTGTCACCGCAGAAAATCGTACTATTGCCGGATAAAAACGCAGGCTGCCCAATGGCAGATATGATTACCGCCGAGCAGCTGCGACAGCTCAAAGCCCAACACCCGGATGCACTTGTCGTAACATACGTCAACAGCTCTGCCGAAGTCAAAGCCGAAAGTGACTATTGCTGCACAAGTGCTAACGCCGCCGAAATTGTCGGCTCACTACCCGAAGACAGAAAGATTATTTTTGTCCCCGACCAGCATCTCGGAAGGTTCGTTTCTGAAAAAACCCGAAGACAACTTATCCTCTGGCCGGGTTATTGCGCCTCGCATATCGTAATAACCGACGATGATATAAAAAACGCAAAGAAAAAATATCCAAATGCCGTCGTGATGGCTCATCCCGAATGTTCCGAGCTCGTCAAAGCTCTCTCAGACCAGGTCCTAAGCACTTCTCAGATGCTCAGGTTCGCCAAGGACAGTCCCGCAAAGGAATTCATTGTCGCCACCGAAGTCGGTATGATTCATCCGCTCTCGAAGCAAAGGCCCGATGCCCTTTTCGTACCAGCTTCCGAAAAAGCGCTCTGCCACAATATGAAAAAAATTACTCTCGAAAAGCTCCTCTGGTCTTTGCAGGATATGCAGTATCGAATAGAAATACCACAAGATATAGCAGCGAAAGCACGAAAAGCCCTTGACAGAATGGTTGAGGTTTTACCTTCTAAATAATTAAGGATTTTTTTATGACCGAAGAAAAAAAATATCATCTCGAAACCCTGGCCTTACACGCCGGCCAGAACGTAGAGTCTGATACACTCAGCCGGGCCGTACCAATCTACCAGACATCAAGTTTTTTATTCAGGGACACTCAGCACGCCGCCGACCTCTTTGCACTGAAAAAATTCGGCAATATCTACACTCGCCTGATGAATCCTACGACGGATTGTCTGGAAAAAAGAATCGCTGCACTCGAAGGCGGCGTCGGAGCACTCGCATTCAGCTCCGGTATGGCCGCAATAACCAGCGCCGTCTTAAATATCACCGGCGCCGGACAGCACATCGTCTCATCGAGCTCTCTTTACGGCGGCACTGTAACATTATTCAGCCATACGCTGCCCAAACTCGGTATCGACGTGACTTTCGTTGACCCGAAAGAGCCGAAAAATTTCGCAAAGGCTGTCAAAAATAACACAAGGCTGCTCTATATCGAGACTATCGGCAATCCTAAAAATGATGTGATTGACTTTGAAGCAATCGCAAAAATCGCTCACGTTCACGGCATACCTGTCGTTTGCGACAACACTGTTACTTCACCGATTTTATTCAGACCCATAGAGCACGGCATCGATATCGTCGTTCACAGCTGCACCAAGGTCATTGGCGGACACGGCACAAGTATCGGCGGCATCGTTGTCGATTCCGGCAAATTCGATTGGTCTAACGGCAAATTCCCCGAGCTTACCGCCCCCGACCCCGCCTATCACGGCGTAAAATATCTCGAATCTTTTAAAGAGCTTGCCTTCATTGTAAAGTTGCGTGTAACCTTCCTGCGTGATATGGGCGCCTGTATGTCACCCTTCAATGCCTTTTTATTTTTGCAGGGCCTGGAAACGTTGCATCTCAGAGTTCAGCGTCACTGTGAAAACGCGTTGAAGCTTGCTCAATGGCTCGAAAAACATCCCGCTGTCACCTGGGTCAACTATCCCGGCCTGAACGCGCACCCTGATTATAAGCTGGCTAAAAAATATCTGCCCGCAGGTCAGGGTGCTATTCTCGGTTTCGGTATCATGGGCGGCAAAGAGGCTGCCGTAAAGTTTATCGAAAATGTAAAACTCGCAAGCCACCTCGCCAACATCCTTGACAGCAAAACACTGGTAATTCACCCTGCGAGCACCACTCATCAGCAGCTTACCGAAGACGAGCAGCTTGCCGCCGGCGTAACGCCCGATTTTATCCGCGTCTCCGTCGGAACAGAGCACATCGATGACATAATCGCCGACTTCGAACAAGCTCTTGCTATTGCATGTAAATAATTAATAACTAAAAACTCAAAACTAAGGACTAACAAAGTGTGGGATTACTCGGAAAAAGTTATGGACCATTTTTTGCATCCCCGCAATGTCGGCGAGATAGAAAATCCCGACGGCGTCGGTGAGGTGGGCTCCCTCGCCTGCGGCGACGCCTTGAGGCTCACATTCAAGCTCGACGAAAACGGCAGAATTGCGGATGTAAAGTTCAAGACTTTCGGCTGTGCATCTGCCATCGCTTCTTCATCCGTACTTACTGAGCTTATAAAGGGCAAAACCATCGAAGAGGCCGAGAAAGTAACCAACAGGGACATTGCCGATTATCTGGGCGGCCTGCCGGAGCAGAAAATGCACTGCTCCGTTATGGGTAGAGAAGCACTCGAAGCTGCCATCGAAAATTACCGTACCGGCGGCACAAAAACCCGCGAGCTCGAAGGAAATCTCGTCTGCACCTGTTTCGGCGTCACCGACAGGGAGATTGAAAGGGTCATTCGCGAAAATAACCTCACAACTGTTGAGCAGGTAACAAACTATACAAAGGCCGGCGGCGGCTGCGGAGGCTGTAAAGGCGAAATCGAAAAGATCATCGAAAAAGTTCAGGCTGAAACGCTTAAAATCCCTGCCCAGCCAAAACCTCAAAAAGCGGCGAAGCTTAAAAACATTCAGAAAATTCAATTGATTCAGCAGACAATAAACGAACAGATTAGACCCGCACTTCGCGCCGATGGTGGTGACATAGAGCTCATCGATGTCGAAGGCGACAAGGTCATCATAGCCTTCAGGGGTATGTGTGCTCAGTGCAAGACCGCAGAGTTCACAATGAAAGACGTCGTCGAAGCAAAACTGAAGGAATTTGTCTCGCCTGAAATCTTTGTTCAGGAATCCAGCCAACCTTCTCAGAGGCAATAAAAAATGAAAACCGTTTATCTTGATAATAACGCAACTACAATGGCCGCTCCGGAGGTGCTCGAGGAAATGGCCCCGCTGTTTTGCGAGCTTTACGGAAATCCTTCGAGTATGCACACCTTTGGCGGTCGAATAGCTAAAAAAATCACTAAAGCTCGGCAGCAGCTCGCAGACCTGCTTCATTGCAGCCCTTCTGAAATAGTGTTTACTTCCGGCGGCACAGAATCCGACAACGCCGCAATCGCCGGCACACTCGCCGCCTCTCCCAATAAACGCAAAGTCATCAACTCTCGCGTCGAGCATCCCGCCGTACTTACCTTCTGTCGAGAGCTCAAAAATCAGGGCTATACCGTCGTTGAGCTTGGCGTCGACCGCTCAGGCAGTCTCGACTTAAAACAATTAGAAGAGCAGCTCGACGATAACACCGCGCTCGTCTCTATAATGTACGCGAATAATGAGACCGGCGTCATTTTCCCAATCGAGCAAATCGCCGAAATGGTAACCTCCAAAGGCTCTGTCTTTCACACCGACGCCGTGCAGGCCGTCGGGAAAATCCCTCTTAATCTCTCGAAAAGCAAAATCGACCTGCTCAGCCTTTCAGGCCACAAGCTTCACGGCCCCAAGGGCATAGGCGCTTTATATATCAAAAAGGGCACTCGAATATCGCCTTTCATTCTGGGCGGCCATCAGGAAGCCGGAAAAAGGGCCGGCACCGAAAACACGCCAGCCATTGTCGGCCTCGGAAAAGCCTGCGAGCTCGCCGCCGAAAACATCGAAAAGGAAAACACAAAAGTAAAATCCCTGCGCGACAGGCTCGAAACCGCAATCCTCGAAAAATGTCCCGCCTCGATGCTCAATGGTGATAAAGAGAATCGTCTGCCGAACACGACGAACATCAGTTTCGAATATATCGAAGGCGAATCAATCCTGCTTATGCTCGACAAATTCGGCATCTGTGCCTCCAGCGGCTCCGCCTGCACTTCAGGCTCGCTTGAGCCTTCACACGTCTTGCGTGCTATGGGTGTCCCCTTCACCGCCGCTCACGGCTCGATAAGATTCAGCCTGAGCAGGTACACCACCCAGCAGGAAATCGATTTCGTTATCGAAAAACTCCCGCCCATCATCGCCAGACTCCGCGAACTCTCCCCCTTCGTCGCTTAATTGATTTACATTTAGCCCCCAAACTTGTACTGCCTGCCCTGAGCAGAGTCGAAGGGAGCGCACAAGTGGTGAGCGAAGTCGAACCAGTCGAACCATCGAAGAAGTCGAAGGGTTTAGCAGTCGCCGGCACGGCGACTCTTAATCACCGACTTTTTAATTCTATATTCTCAATTCTACATTCTAAATTCTCTTCTGCAAAATACTGGCTTCTTTTCAAAACATTGTTACAATAATTATATGCTAAAAATTTTCTGAAAGGTTGATATGAAAACCGCTTCCGCGATAGCCATTCTTTTCCTCGTTATGGACCCCTTGGGCAACATCCCTGTCTTTCTGGGCATCTTGAAAAGCTTTGACCCAGCAAAAACAAGGAAAATTATCATTCGCGAATGTGTTATCGCCTTGCTCGTACTAACTTTTTTCCTTTTTGCAGGCCGCTTTATTCTGAATCTGCTCTGCATTTCGCAGGCCTCTCTCGGAATGGCCGGCGGTGTCATCTTATTATTTATTGCCATTCGAATGATTTTTTCCGGCTCGGAAAAAATCTTTGAGCTCAGCGAGGTCGCCGAGCCTTTTATTGTCCCCCTCGCAGTACCTGCCGTCGCTGGCCCTTCGGCTATGGCGACTTTAATCCTCATAACCGCCAGTCAGCCGGGCCAGTGGTACAAATGGCTTTTCGTCCTCTTTTGTGCCTGGTTTCTAACGAGCATAATACTTTTTTTCTCAATCAGTCTTGGCAAACTGCTTGGCCGCAAGGGCCTGTCCGCCTGTGAACGGCTTATGGGTATGTTACTTAGTGCCGTCGCCGTCGAGATGTTCGCTACAGGCCTGCGCCAATTCTTATCCACCACCCAGCCTTAGTCAATTACACCTCCTATGTAGGGTGATATTTTCTTTTTTGTTTAGCCTCGCCGCTCGCGGCGAGGGGCACTGTCATTCCCGACCTGTTCGGGAATCCAAAAAATGTTTAGCCCCCAACTTTACGTTGGGGGTATTGTTAGCCCTTTGCATCGCAAGGGGTAGTGTATTCGACCATCACTATAGCGGGTTTGGTTCGTAATGATATTGACTTCAGTCGAAGGGAGTTGTTATTTGCCTTTATCTATTCGTAAACTTTTCCGGAGTAATATTCTATGGCTCCGAAAAGATATGAAATCCTCGACTTTCCGCGTATTTCTAAATCCTTACTTTCAATCATAAGACTGGAAATCTTCATCCTGAGTTCAAGGTCTTCATTACACTGAACAATCAGAGTAGAAGCATTCTCTTCTAATTTCACTGTGTTGAAGGAATAAGTACCTATATTTGCCGGGTCGTGTACTTTATATTCGTTGACGTTGTAAATGCGCATTTTGGCTCTGATAATATCTACTTCCTTCACCTTATAGAAAAGCCAGTTGCGGATTATTCTGGAGGGACCATTATGAAAAATGCGGCGATAAGGTATTTCTACCATTTCTAACCTGGGGTGATATTGAACTTTATCTAAGTCAAAATGCTCGTCGTGAACCAAGACAAGTAACTTGTCTAGTTTTTCAAGACTTGCAATTTTTACCGAAGTAAGCTCTATACTTTTCTGATTGCTCATTATTTTTTCTTCTAAAATCTATCATGTTGCCAAATATAATATTACTCATCACTTTATTTAGTAGCATATTATACTACAAAATAACTCAATCAGAAAATTTTTTAGCAAAAATCTTCTTATTTAGATTTGTTTTTTCTATTTAAAAATCCGTGTAAATCTGTGTTAATCCGTGGTTACAATTCTACCCAATCCCTATCCTTTTTCAACAGCAAATTTTCCCGTTAATCCTGTTATCATGTCAAAAATCCGTGTAAATCCGCGTTACTTGTCCTGAGCTTGTCGAAGGAATCCGTGGTAAAATCCTTTCCTTTAATTCTTAATTCTCAATTCTCCGTCCTCCGCCATCTGTGTTCTGTGTCCTGTATTCTGTGTTCTTATTTTAGCGCCTTTTTGGTTTTAAAAAATCATTTTCAATCAATGAAATCAGCGATTAAATAATTAGTGTCTTTTCGTGAAATTTCGTGGTTAAAGTTTTTCTCAGCGACCTTTGCCTGTCCTGAGCGTAGTCGAAGGGCGCACTCTGCGGTTAAAAATACTTCATCATTCCTTGTTCGATATTCGATATTCTTTTTTTTCGTGTCTTTTCGTGGAACTTCGTGGTTGATTTTTTCTTAGCATTCTCTGCCTCTTATTGAATGTTGGAAGTTCAATGTTCTATGTTGGACGTTTGTCTTCCGCCCTCCGTCCTCCGGTATCTAAATTCCCTCTTTACAACTCTCCATCTACCTCTTAAAATAAAATGTTTAATATTGCAGCTTCTAAAAGAGAAAAAATTATGCGTGACTTCAGCCAGGCCAAAAGGATAGTAATAAAAATCGGCACCAACACACTCTCAAAAGCCGGCGGCATAGACACCGCCTACGTACAGAAGGTAGCCCGCCAGGTCGGTAATCTCCTCAAAGAAGGCAGGGAAGTCGTTATAGTAACATCCGGCGCAATCGGGATGGGTGCAGGCCGCCTCACCGCCGAGCCGAAACTGCACGATATGAAAATCAGACAGGCCTGTGCCGCTATCGGCCAGCCACTCTTGATGGCTGAATACCGAAAAGCCTTCCTGCGTTACGGCGTCAATACCGCCCAGGTCCTGCTCACCGCTGAGGTGCTCAACAACAGAAAGACTTATTTGAACCTTCGCAACTCGATTGAGACATTATTAAAGCTCTCCGTCGTACCGGTACTAAACGAGAACGACTCTGTCAGCACCGATGAAATCGGCTCGACTTTCGGCGACAATGATAAACTGAGCGCACTGGTCGCCAGCAAAATAGACGCCGATTTACTGATAATGCTAAGTGACATCGATGCCCTTTACGACAAAGACCCTCGCTATTTCAAAGATGCAAAACCGATACCCGCCGTTTACGAAATCACCGATGATATTGTGAAAAGTGCCGGCAGAAAAGGCAGCAAACACGCTACAGGCGGTATGAAAACAAAATTAGAGGCTGCAAAAATCGCATCGAATGCCGGCTGTCGAATAGTCCTTGCCAACGGAAGAGCAACCAATGTTATCACCCGGATTATTTCAGGCTCCGAAATCGGAACCGTTTTTATGCCGAAACGCAAATTGAGCAACCGCTCCCGATGGATACTCAACAGCACCGCAGCGGGAACAATAGTTATTGACGACGGAGCCTTCCGAGCCATAGAAAAACACAAAAGTCTTTTGCCCAGCGGCATAATCGCCGTCAAAGGCACCTTCGAAGCCGGCGCGGTAGTTATATTAAACGACAAGGCCAAGGCCGTTACAAGCCTGAGCAGCTCTCAGCTCAAATCGCTCATCGGCAAGCACAGCACCGAAATACGCAAGCTTCTCGGCCCGAAGCACAGGGACGTCGTCGCAATTCCCGAAGACATAGTTTTGATTGATTATTGACTGATTGAACATTGTCTGTTTGATTGATTTTTGTCTGTTTGATTGATTATTGACTGAATTTCGTTT
>CAZMQF010000015.1:22901-25309 GCA_964568365.1 uncultured Pirellulales bacterium
TTGTCTGTTTGATTGATTTTTGTCTGTTTGATTGATTATTGACTGAATTTCGTTTTTCGTCTATCATTATCGTTTCAATTGCGCCGAAGTGGCGGAACTGGCAGACGCGCAGGACTCAAAATCCTGTGAGGCTTAAACCTCGTGCGGGTTCGACCCCCGCCTTCGGCAGTTGTGCATATCCTGTAAATAGCAACTCGCAGCTTCAAAAATATGCAAATACGAACCGGCAAAATAAAGAAAACTAATTGGTTGAAATTTCTGCGGCTGTTTGGTAGTATACAAGGCCCAAAAGGAAATGTTTTTGCAGCCGGTTTTGTATATGAGAAATCGTAGATGTTAGGGATTCGGAAATGGCTGAGCAGAAATGCGAAAATTGCAAGTTTTTCGTCCCCCTGAGTGAAAACGAAGGTTTAGGGTTTGGTAATGGCTGAGCAGAAATGCAAAAATTGCAAGTTTTTCGTCCCCCTGAGTGAAAACGAAGGTTTAGGCGAATGCCACAAAAAAGCGCCGCATCCTACCTCTTTCAATCCCTATAAAAAGCTGCTTAAAGATGAGGTTCAGACGGCGTACTGGGCCAAGGTGCAGGCTGATACCTTTTGCGGTGAATTTGAAGAAAAGTAGAATTTATTAACTTTATTTTTTAAGGAGGTATTTTGATTATGAAGAAAACAAAAATAATTTTAGTGGCGTTAACAACCCTGCTTCTTCTTTCAGCAGCTTCTGTGCTTTCGGCTGAGGGTGAAAAGAAAGCAGAAGGCAAAGGCATCTTCGGTAGCTGGAAGATTGTCACCGAGCGGGGCGGCAGACAAATGTCGAACAAGCTGGAGATAACGAAAAAGGCCGACGGCTCACTGAAAATTCGATGGAACGAGGGCATTCAGGATGATGATATATACGGTGTCAAGTTCAAAGACAACAAGCTTACATTTACAAGAACCGTCTTTATGGGCGATTTTGAAATGGACACCGATTTAGAAGCTACGCTCAAAGACGACAAGCTCACAGGGACACTTCTCAGCGACAGAGGCGAGACTTCATTTACCGGCACCCGTATAATTCCAAAACCGGAATGTGTCGGTGTATGGCTGATACAGACCGGCCCGCCCGACAGGCAGCGCACAAGTGAATTGATTATTACCCAAAACGACAAAGGCAAGCTCGAAGCTAAATGGGTCACGGAGCGCGGCGAGAGCGAGATTTCAAATCTCAAATGCGAAAAAGGCAAACTTACCTTCGAGCGTGTAAGGCGTTTCGGCGACAGGGAGATGAAAACTACTTTCGCAGGCCAGGTCAAGGCAAATGTGCTCACCGGCACGTTCACAAGCGAGCGGGGCGATAGAGAGATGACCGGAAAGCGCAAAGGCGCGGAATATATCGGCCGATGGGACCTCGTTTCGAAAACCGAAAGAGGCGACTGGAACAGCTCGCTCTGGATAGATAACGACCTGACCGCAACATACAGTATGGGCTTCGGCAACATTGATGCAAATGACCTCAAGCTCGAAGCGGGCAGTGTAAAATTCAATATCACTTTCGGTTTCGGCGACAGAAGTTTTAAGATTGATTTCGACCTTAAGATTGATGGCGGTAAGATTAAAGGCGAATCTTCCAGCGAGATGGGTACCAGCGAGGTTACCGGAAAGAAATTTACGGCGAAGCCGGCTGAGGCAAAACCAAAACCCGCTGAAAAAGAAGCTAAAAAAGCCGAAGAAGAAGCCAAAAAAGATTAAAGCAGATTAGCCTGTTTTATATTTTAAAATATATAGCTCCCGCACTTCATCCTAAGGATAGTGCGGGGGCTATTTTTGTTGTAATACGATAATTTCGAAGTTCCGATTTATAAAAAATTCATTTACCCCTGATTTATCGCAAATTTATACTTGCCTTTCCTACCAAATCCTGTATAATGTATTTGTTTTAATAGTGCGGGATTAAATTGTTTCTTTGCGGTTTCCCGGAGGACAATATGGCGGTAAAAATATCCTCGTCAAAAACATTTTTTGTTTTTACTTTTGTATTCTTCACTTTCTGCTCAATATCTTTTTCTTATGACTTTGCAGGCGGTACGGGCGAGCCGAACGACCCTTACCAGATCGAAACCGCCGCCCAATTATTACAGCTCGGCTCAGACCCGAACCTGCTCGATAAATGCTATATTCTAATAAACGATATCGACCTCGACCCGAACGTTACCGGCCTGCCCCCCTTTACTAATGCCCTCATCGCCCCGGATACAAAACTGAATATATCTGGCTTTCAGGGACCCTCTTTTACAGGTTGTTTTGATGGTAATGACCATTCAATTGTAAATCTTTTCATAGATGCTAACGAAAAAGACTACATCGGATTATTTGGGTATGCGTTCGGAGGAAAAATAAAGGATTTAAAAATTAACAGCTCTATTGTAA
>CAZMQF010000016.1:0-24958 GCA_964568365.1 uncultured Pirellulales bacterium
CAGAAACGCGGCAAAAAGAAACTGTTGAAAAAAGCAGATTCTACCCAAATGAAAAAGAGCAATCTCAGCCCTAAAGAGCTTGATAAGTTCAGAGAAATGCTGCTCGAAAAACGTCGTGAGATATTCCGCAGCGTATATGAAATGGAGGATGAGACCCTGAGAAAATCCCGACTTGATGCCACCGGTGACCTTTCAAGTATGCCGATTCATATGGCTGACCTTGGTTCGGACAATTATGAGCAGGAATTTGCACTCGAGTTGATGGACAGCGAAAGAAAACTCCTTAAAGAAATCGACGAGGCCCTTATGCGTATCGAAGAAGGAACTTACGGCATCTGCGAGGGGCTGAATAAACCGATACCCAAATCAAGACTCAAGGCCCAGCCCTGGGCAAGATACAGCGTCGAATACGCCGAAATGCTCGAAAAAGGACTTGTAAGAGAAGAGCAGTAAGCCTTAAGATAAGGATTGTTAAATTTTAAAGAACGCTGAAGCATCGTTTATTTTAAGCACAGGAATAGCAAAACCCAAATCCGACAAAATGAGACACAGATGTCCAACCTGCCATAAAATTTTTAAGGTACCTGCTAAAAAAACAAAATATTTCCCTTTCTGCTCAGAAAGATGCAAGCTGATAGATTTGGGAGAGTGGCTCGAGGCCAGATACAAAATGACCACCCCCCTTCCCGAAGACAAATCCGAGAAAGAAGCGGACGAAAACAAGAGATAAAAATCCTGTAAAATTTATTGAAAACGACCGATAATAAGGGTATATATTACGCGTGTATCGGTTCGTTAAAAAATGATTATAAACGGAATTGTTCGAAAGGATGCGAAATGAACAACAACCAAAATCTAACTGAAGGCCTTAAAAACCCTCTTTTTTTGAAAATTTTCCAGACTTTTCGCATAGCTATCCAGCCCAAAAGCCTGATAATTGCTCTATTAGCTGTGACTGTTATCTGCTTGGTGGGCTGGGTTTTGGATATTTCAGACACCGTTGTCAGAACCAGCAACGGAACAACCGAGCTTGACATTTATTTAACCGAGCCTGACCGAGTACCGTATTTTATCAAAACAAACGAGGAAATCGGTTGTGAGCATTCCGGAGTTTTCGCCACTGTATGGCAGTTTGCTGCTGTAAGATTCAACAGCGCCGTCAATTCTCTGCTGCAGCTTAATCTTCAGCAGTTCTCATCCGACGTCATCAGCTACTGCCGAGCCATCAAATGGGCCTTCAGGTATCACACAATTTACTGTATATTTTTCGGGCTGATAAAGCTGTGCATCATAGCAATCGCGGGCGGGGCCATCTGCCGCATAGCATCTCTTCAGCTTGCACGAGGTGAAAAAGCCGGCTTGTTCGAGGCTTTGCAATACAGCGGGAAAAAATTCACCAGCTTTTTTGCTGCGCCACTTATTCCGCTCGGAATAATTATCGCAATAGGAATTTTAATATCCCTTCTCGGCCTTATAGCAAACTTACCATATATCGGTGAACTGATAATGGGTATCTCTATGCCGCTGGCCATTCTCGCAGGAGTACTTCTGGCAATAATTACGATAGGAGCAATTGGAGGATTTAATTTGATGTTCCCCGCAGTCGCATACGACGGCTCTGACTGTTTCGACGCTATAAGCCGCTCGATGAGCTACGTATATGCAAGGCCTTGGCGGATGGCATTTTACACGGCAGTGGCTTTAATCTACGGGGCCATTTGTTATATATTCGTTCGCTTCTTTGCGTTTTTGCTTCTGTTTATTACGCACCTGTTCTTAGGGGTTGGAATCTTTGTCGATAACAGCAGCAAAGAGGTTGACAAGCTATCCGCAATGTGGCCGGAAAGCAACTTTGTGAATCTTCTCGGCCCTATCAGCTTTGCAAATACAAACTGGTCGGAGTCTGTCGCGGTATTCCTGGTTTACATATGCCTTCTGGTCGTTGTCGGATTAGTAATCTCTTTTGTAATCAGTTTTTACTTTACAGTAAACACTATCATCTATTCGCTTATGCGTCAGGGTGTCGATGGAACCAATTTCGATGATATCTATACCATTCCTGAACAGACAGGCCAACAGATGCAGGCTGAAGAGCAAACCGGCGAGGAATCAGAAACTCAGGCCGACTCATCGGAACCTGAAGGCGAGTAAAATCAATAACCGCTGCGGATTTGCCTGATATATATTGTCCGGAATCTGGTACATCTCAGATTGAGCGGAAATACTATTATTTCCACTATAATGCTACGGGCTCTTGTAATGCTCTTTTAAATGTTGATGGTGAAATTGAGGAAAATCACAGCGGTATAAATAGGTAAACGTCCGCTATTATCCCCTACTCTATCTTTTTCTGAAGAACATTATTATTTGAGAAATGCTCTAATATGTAATATTAATCTGTCCGAGCATTCGGTTAAAAGGAACATAAATAACAAAAATGCCCTCTTGTTCGTCTGTCCAGTTAATGCGTGATTCATGACGTAAATAGAACTCGCCGTTTTTTTTGTAAAGCTCACAGTACAGATGCCGGCGTGCGAGGGTTTCTATCGCCAGCCTGTTCGAAATATCCTGCTTTGAAGTCTGCCACAAATTATCAAGCTGCTGCTCTGTGCGAGGGAATTTTTCCAGGGCCTGAAAAGTTATAATGAATCCTTTTTCAGAATCGATTTCAACCTGTTTGAGTATGAAATAGTCACTAAAGGGGCCTGTTTCGATTACCAACTGCCGGGTATTATACGGCATGATGTTTTCGATAATCCTGGCAGCAAGCCTTTTATAAGGTACAAAAAAAAGCGATATTCCAAACAACACCAACAATACTGCCAGCGAAATTGCGGTAATCCTGAGCTTTTCACGAAAGCTCAATGGCTTTGCAGAAGCAACGGTATCGGCAGCCACAGCCCGATTTACCGGCTGAACTTTTCCGTCATATCCGATACCGTAAAGGCTTTGTTTTTCGAAACCAGAAGCATATTCAATTGTGCGCAGCGTTGACATCCATTGCGAAGATTCTGTGGCGGTGAAATGCTCCAGCAGACGATTCAAATGCTCACAGACAATCTCTTCGGCAGAAATCCTGTTGGGTGATAGCTTTACTACTCCCTGTTCCGGTAAAATACTGAAACGATTGCCGTTAACTGCCAGATGAAAAAACAATCCGTCTTTTTTAGCTTCCCGAACGAAAGTTTCGATATAAGATACATCTTCCTCCGAAAACAGCCGGCCTTCTAAAAGGCCATCAATAATAAAAGTCCCTTCGACTTTAGGCTTATCCATATCAATCTCCAAACCTTAACACGTCAACATCTTCCGCGGGCATCCAGTCCAAAAACGTAGGATGCCAGAGGTGTGTCTTAGGAGTAATTTTGCCCATCCGCATTTTATTTTTAATTTCGGTTAATGCTACAGGTCCGATGCTGTTATGGCCGTCGCGAAAATACCAGCCATTCGCTATATCTTTATAATCCAGGCTTAAAGACCCTTTGCCGACATCATCCATGAGGTCTTTAGATTCCATCGGTTTGCCGTCTATATCGAATGCTTTAACGGCATCCGTATCATTTGGCTTTGGGTTTTCTGTAAGCTGTAAAGGTATTACCGGCAGCTCATTGGCTATTAAACGAGTATCCACTTCAAGCTCCTGGTCATGTACATCCAGACGCATCTGGGCGTGTTTTCTAAACTGCTCACTCTTAAGTCGTTCCTGCCTAAGCTGCTCCTGCAGTCGGCGCTGCTCCACCTGCATTTGCTTTTCCTTTGCCTTGGCTTCTTTAAGATTCGAGACAACCAAGAGAATTATTAATCCAAAGAGATGGAAGAAGAAACCGATAAAAAACCATCCGATAGGATTTCTGCCTTTATGATACGCCAGCAATGAACAAATAATGGCAAATATCAGAGCTATCAACAAAAACATAATCAATCCTTACAGCTATCGTTTATATTTTACAGCAAGCAAAACATTATATAACAAATCGCAAAGAAAACACTATTCAGGTTTAAATCTCTTTTATTACCCTCCGGGTAAAACCGGAAAAATGAAAAGAACCACAGCGTTATGTACAATATGCAGCACCATTGACGGATAGAGACTGCCTGTTTTCCACTTTACCCATCCAAACAGCGTTCCAACCAGAAAAATATACGGAGCTCCCAGGACGCTGAGATGCAGAGCAGTAAACAATACCGAGGCCAGGATAATCGCCCGCCAGGGTTTAAGGGCAATCTGAAGCCAATGCTGAACCAAACCGCGAAAACCAATTTCTTCGACAATGCCCGGAATCAGGCATAAGAATAAAAATAACGAAACGCCTGACAATCCCGCCTTGTTCAGCTCACAATAGATTGATTCTCTGTCAATTAACAAACGTAAAAACTGAAAATACATATAATTGACAACCAAAAGCCCTGCAAGCAAGACAAACCCAATCCACGCTTCGATTCTGAAAAAACCAAATTTCTTAAGCTGAACTGCCAGTGACTTCCAAAAGATTACTTCCAGCGCGATGGTCGTAATCATAATGGAGCAAACTCCGAAAATGAGGGCATAAGCAAACTGGTCTTCTCCCGGGAAGAGGAAATGATAGAAAAGAAACGATATAAATATTACGACACAATACGTCCAGAACACCGGCCAAACCTTCGGCGCCTTTTTTTTGATGAGCTCCGATTCGGTTAAATCAGAAGGATAAACAGGCGATAGTACCGTCTCGATCGACTTGTAAGGCGTGGCACACTGGAGGCAGAAATAGAATGAAGGATACAGGACCGCACCGCAGTAACTACACCTCGGGCCCGATTTTTCAACGCTTTTTTCGCCGCTATGTTGTATATCCTCACCCACAGCTAAAATTCCTCTGATTGAATAATAGTTCGTAAACCGGAACTGTCGCTCTCCCGCTATTAGCTGTCAATAGTCGTAATCATAACATAAATGACCGAATTTTGCAAATTATTTTCATCTAAATTCATGTGCATTTACGGCCATTATTTTACTGTGGTTTCCATTTTAACTTTACCTGACGGCTGGATTCGCATTCCCCTCCTTCGCGTGGACAAGCTTCGCGGGAATGACATCTTTGCTTTATTTGTACAGTAATTTTACATTCAATAACTAAAGGTTAACCAATCTTATTGTAAGTTTTTTTTTGAATAAAGTGCTGCCAATTTGAGGTTTTGCGGGGAGTGTATTCGGTTATATCGAACGAGTCGGCGACGATTTTCTTGGCATCGGAAATACAGCCGATGTGGCCTTTAGAGACGGCCTGCATAATGATATTGCCGGTAACCGTAGCCTCAGCCGGGCCGGCAATTACTTTTTTGCCCGTCGCATCGGCAGTGAGCTGATTTAATAACTGATTCTTCGAGCCGCCGCCTACAACGTGCAGAACCTCAATTTCCCTTTCCAACAGCTCTTCGAGCATCTGTAAAACCTGCCTGTAACGTACAGCCAGGCTTTCAAGGAGCACCCTTACCATTTGTCCCTTATCAACAATTGTGTGCTGTTTCGTTGATTGTAAGAATTGGTTGATTTTTTCGGGCATATTGCCGGGCGATAAAAAGTCTATGTATTCAGTATCAATCAATGCAGTAAAAGGTTCGGCATTCGCCGCCATCTCTACAAGCTGGGCATAATCATAATCGTAACCATCTTTTGCCCATTGGTTTCGGCACTCTTGCACCAGCCAGAGACCCATTATATTTTTCAACAGCCTGATTGAGCCTTCAACGCCTCCCTCATTAGTAAATTCCATTTGGAAAGAAGTGTCGTTAATAACCGGCTTGGAAATTTCGGCACCTAATAAAGACCAGGTTCCGCTGGAAAGATACGCCCAGTTTAGCCCTTCTGCGGCAGGTATAGCTGCAACTGCAGAAGCAGTGTCGTGAGAGCCGACCGCAATTACCGGTATCGGCTTACAATTGAGCTGCTCTGCGATTTGTTCTTTTAAGGTGCCAATGTATGTCGCCGGCTGAATAATCTCAGGCAGGATATCCTTAGGCAACTCGAGAGCCTGTAAAAGCTTTTGCGACCATCGCCCTGTTTTCATATCCATCATTTGTGAGGTGCTGGCTATCGTATATTCGGCACTGACTGCACCTGTTAAAAAATAAACAACCAAATCAGGCATAAACAAAAGCTTATACGCCCTCGATAAGACGTCGGGCTTTTGCCATTTGTATGCAAGAAGCTGATAGAGCGAATTGAACGGTAAAAACTGGATACCTGTATTGAAGTAAATGTCCTTTTTGGGGAGAATCTTACAGGCCTTTTCAAGCACACCTTCATTTCGTTTGTCGCGATAATGGCAGGGATTTTCAATGAGGGTGCCATTTTCGTCAATTAGTCCGAAATCAACACCCCAGGTATCAACTCCAATACTTTCAATATTGCTGGTTACGGCAAAGGCCTTTTTGATGCCGGTTTTAATTTCAGAGAATATTTTGGTAAAATCCCAGCGAAGGGAATTTTGTTGCTCTACGGGGGCGTTTGCAAAGCGATGGACCTGCTGTAGAGATATTTTTCCTTTGCGAAGAGAGGCTAACATTACCCGGCCGCTCTCCGCACCAAGGTCAACAGCAATATAGCGATATTTACCGCTCACAGTTGTTCTTTATATTTACAAATATGATTTTATCTTAATCTTTTTTCCAGATCCACAAAGCCGCAACAATAAACCATATTATAGTTAAAGCCCATAATCCGGTTTTCACAGATTCCAATTTAACGGCGCCTGTCAAAAATAAGACCGGCAGCAAAACAACGATTACCAAAATAATTATTCCCGATATCTGTGAAAGGGCCTTCATCCAGTTTTTCTCATAAACGTAGTTTTGATAAAATGCACTAAGCAGGATATATAAAAAGGCTGCAAAGAACCATCCGGGAAGTGAAACAAAATAAATCTGCACCTTTCCGCTTCGCCATAACCAAAAGCATATAGCTAAAGTAACAAACCAGGCCAAACCCGCCGCCCAGTTGAAGCTTTTTTTACTGAATTCTGCATAGTTACTCTTAAGGCCTAATTTCTTAATCAGCCAGAAATCAACAAAAACAACCGCTCCCATAGGCATCAGCAGCAAACCGTAAAGAAGAACAAAGTCTAAAAGCTGCATCGCAATGGCAGGAAACATCCCGGCCACAGTAGCTATGGCTCCGGTGGCAAGTGTTACCGTAAAGCGGGACCTTTTCGGCATAATAGCCTGAAAGGCAAGACCTGCCCTGTAAATCGTCGGATTTGCCGTCGTCCAGCCTGCGATTATCACACAAAAAAGTCCGGCAAGACCAGCCGCTTTATATGCCATAGGACCCGGCAAAACATCCGTATCTGCGGGATTGAGATGTGACTGATGAGCATATAAAATCGATGCAGACAGCCAGGCCATAAAATGACCGACATACATCCCTGCTGCGGAAGCAACTGCATACCAGCTTTTTTTTGCATACCGGAATACCGATAAGTCACTCATACCTATATGCATTGCCATATTGCAGAACCACGCAAAGAAAGCGACATGCCAGAAAGTCAACTTTATCTGACCGGGCAGCGGGTCACCTCCCTTCCATATATGTGTCTGAGCGAGTGTCCACAAATCGCCCAGGGATTTGATTTGCACACCAGTAGAGTCGATAAACTGCTTCAGGCCGACAAAACCAAATGCAAGAAATACAAGAACCATCCAGGGGGCTGCAACATTAGCAAATTTGGCAACGGTTTTATAACCATAAGCAGCAACAATCGCGATAAGGCCGCCAACAACCACTACCGCCAAAATCCAGCCTATACTGTTTGGGTACAAGTCATTCAAGCCCGGCATCTTAAACTTAAACCAGACTCCCACTGCCGTTGCCGAGACCGTAACCATAGCACCGGCTAAAAAACAGAACATCACACCATTAGCAAGATTGTACATAGTCACCAGATTTCGCCCGCATATTTTTTCGAGCTGATAGTATAAAGTCAATCTTGCTCGTGTTGCTATCGGTGCACACAAAAACATCCAGCTTAGAACGGCGAGAGCATTGCCGACAATCAGGCCGACCACAACGTCAAACGCACCGACCCCTCCGGCGACAAATAAAGGGCCAATCATAAGTTCTGTGCCCGCACAATGCTCACCTGCGTACATTCCAATAAAACTCTTAAAGCCCAGTAACGCACTTTTAGGTACCGGCTGGCGTTCAAATTCCCCTCCCTTAACCTCCTGCTGAGTCTGTTCCTGGCTGTCCATATTCTTTTCCTTAATTCTTTCTGCTTCAAATAAATTTTAATCAGGTTTTGAAATTACTGCCTTTTGGCAAGAACTTCTCTTTCATATTTTTTAACTTCATCAATCCAACTGCCTGAAATCGGCAGGTCCTTTTTCAAGCAGTAATAATCCCATACTGCGCCAAACGGCAGAGTTTTAATCTCCTCGAGAAATGCAAGTCTGGATGTAAAGTCACCCTGCATCTCCAGCTCTTTTAGCTTTTCCGTCGGTTCGAGCAATGCTGAAAGTAAAGCCTTTATCACTGCATGCGCACCGATGACCCAGGCGGCAACTCGGTTTATACTGGCGTCAAAATAATCCAGGCCAATATGCACACGTTTTATAAAATCGTTGCGAACTATCTGCTGCGCGATGGAGGTGAGCTCATCGGTTACAATTACCACGTGGTCGCTGTCCCAGCGAACGCCCCTGCTGATATGCAAAAGGATTTCATCAAGATATGCCAACAGCGAACTTATTTTGTCGGAGATGACCTCCGTCGGATGAAAATGTCCCGAATCAAGGCAAAGCATCTTGCCTCTGCTTACAGCATACCCCATATAAAACTCGTGAGAGCCGACAACGTAGCTTTCGGAGCCGATGCCAAACAGCTTCGATTCCAAACAATCCCTTTCAAAAGAGGTATCTAGCCGCTCTTTAAAAATAATATCAAGCGAATCCATCAATCTCTTACGTGGAGAAAATCTGTCAATGGGGATGTCTTTAAAGCCGTCCGGAATCCAGACATTCATAATACAGGGACTTTTTAACTGCCTGCCAATCTCGAGGGATATTTTTCTGCAGGCTATCCCGTGCTCAATCCAGAAATTTCTTATTGCCTTATCAGAATGACTTAAGGTAAAACCGTCTTCTGCTTTCGGATGTGAAAAAAATGTCGGATTGAAATCCATCCCAATCTGCAAGGACTTTGCCCAGTCAATCCAGCTCTGGAAATGCTCAATTCTGATTTGGTTTCTATCAACAAATATGCCGCCGTTATCGAGATAACAGGCGTGCAGATTAATCCTGTGCTTTCCGGGTATTAAACTCAGGGCCTTTTGGAAATCCGCACGAAGCTCCTCAATCGTCCTTGCTTTACCGGGGTAATTACCGGTGGCGGCAATTCCTCCGCCGGTAAGCTCTGCCCCGGCTTTTTCAAAACCGCCCACATCGTCACCCTGCCAGCAATGAATGGATACCGGGATGGAAGATAACCGCGTTAAAGCGTTGTCCGTATCGATTTTCAATTCAGTGTACCTTTGCTTTGCTATCGAGTAGGCATCTTCAATACTTTTGTCACTTTTCATAAACTCACTCTCCTAAAGAGCAGGGATTAAAGGCCGGCATTGAAGAATTCCATTATCTTTTCAAAAACAACCACTTCCAGAAGTAGAATTTTATTGAATTTGCAAGCTGATGCAATTTTTATTTCGTACAGGTACTGGAATTTTTCAAGGGGTAAAAATCGGCTGTTCAAAACCTAACAATAATTGATTAAATTTGCTTATATTGTTACAATCTAAAAAAATACAGTAAACAGCCCGTCTAAAAGAAGTTTAGCTGAAAAATTGCTTGAATTAAAAGAGCTCGGAATGGCTGACAATGAGAAAAGAAAGTTACCCAACGGCTATATGGGGAAAATCCTTAAAGTTGACTTAACGAGTTTACAGTTCCACACAGAGCCTCTGGATTTGCGGCTGGCAGAGCTTTTCTTCGGCGGCAGAGGTTTTGGAATTGCGATTCTTTTCGAGCATTTTCTAAATCTGCAAAGGCAAGGTAAATATAAAAACGCCTTTGCCGAGGTTGACGGGCTTTGCGAAGATAACGTCATTATCATATCAACCTCGCCCGGCACGGCCACAAGGATGCCGACAAGCGGCAGGGTCCATATGAACTTCAAGTCACCGTTAACTTCGTATTACGGCAGCACTAATACCGGCGGCCGCTGGGCGGTGGATTTTAAGAGAACCGGCTTCGACGTTATAGTTATAACAGGAAAAGCTGAAAAACCGGTTTATTTGCTGATTACGAACGACAAAGTCGAATTTGTTGACGGCAGCACAATTTTCGAGCTCGATGCCGTCCAAAAAAGAGAAAGGCTTAAAGAACTATACGGCAAAAAAACTCAGGTTTTAGCAATCGGCCAAGCTGGTAAAAATCTGATTCCTTTTGCATCCGTGATGAGTGACGTCGGAAAGGCATTCGGCAGAACAGGAGCCGGCGCCGTCTGGGGCTCGAAAAACCTGCAGGCAATCGCAGTTGTCGCCGGTGAGAAAAAAATCGAGGTAGCAGAGCCTGAAAGCTTTGATGCAAAAAATCCCGACGGCGCTATGTATCATGCCAAGCTAAAAATTGACCTCGGCAAATTTACAAAAAGAGAAGACGCATTCGGTATCCTTTCATCGATGGGCTCGCTGGGCATTATGGGAATGATAAATAGTTATAAACAGCTAATACGCAATAATATGAAAGACACTAGTCATAACATCGATGATGTCCGGAAAATCGATGGTGAAGCTCTGCGAAATCATGCGAAAAATGCCAAGCCGGGGGAAAAGAAAGTAGTGGTCAAAAAAGGGGTTTGCTTCAACTGTCCGATTGCATGCAAACGAAATACGTCTGTTCTTGACGAGAACGGTCAATTAATAGAAAAAGGTGAAGGCCCTGAGTTTGAAAACACGGTAATGCTCGGCGCCAATCTGTCAATTTACGATTTGCCAACGATAGTTCTGGCGAATTATCTATGCAACCGTTACGGCATTGACACAATAACAACGGGTTCGACTATAGCTGCTTTTTTTGAATTATACGAATATGTCAGTTCGAAAAGTGAAGCCAAAACTATCCAGGAGGAACAATTTCTTGACGACGTAAAGGATTTTGTGCAAAAGCACGGCGGTCCCGGTTTCGGCAGGCCGGAATTACTTATCCCGATTATTCATTTAATCGGCAAATTAGAAGGGATAGGAAAATACCTGTCTATGGGTTCATATAAGTTTTGTGAACGCTACGGCCATAAGGAATTTTCGATGACAATAAAAAGACTGGAACTGCCTGCCTACGATCCGCGTACGACTTTTTCACAGGCCTTGAGTTATGAAATGAGCAACCGGGGCGGTTGTCACTTAGAAGGAGGCTATACCGCTCCCTATGCATATTGTGCAGGATATGCAGAATGGCCCGGTAATCGCGTTGAAGGCACTGCGCTTATTGCAAAAAATGCAACTCTAACAAACACAACTTATGATATAATCGGAGTATGTGCTTATAACGGTTTTTCACTCAGCCTGGACGAATTTGCCGATTTGGTTAATGCTGTCACCGGTCTTGAGCATAATTCAGGGACACTGGAAAAAATTGCACAAAGAACGCTTACCTTAGAACGCCTGTTTAATATCTTATGCGGGGTAACCGGCAAAGATGACCTGCTGCCGGAACGATTCTACACTGAAACCATACAGGCTAAAGACGGGCCTGCAAAGTGTGACAAAGAAGCCTTTGAAAGTATGCACAAAACATATTACAATTCACTCGGCTGGGATGATAACGGAAAGCCAAATGAAGATACAATCGAAGAACTGCAGCTGACAGATTTTGTTCCCGACCGGATTAAAATGAAACTGCAATATTGAAATGACAGAACAAAATAAAATAAACAACATTTTCAACAAGCTGAAAGTAATCGGCCAGGCCATTTCAAGAGTCAAGGGCAACAATACACACAGCGGCAATCTGGCTGTAAGAGACCCCGAAGATGAAGATATTTTTTACATTACAGCAACAGGTGCCCAGTGCGGCGCCCTTGTGCCCGAGGATATCGTCCCTATTCATTTTTCTTCTGTAAGCTGGGGAGATGCCCGAGGCTCTACCGAATCCACAATACACAGGAAAATTCTATCACTACCGGGAATAAATGCATCGATGCACGCACATTTTTTAAATACGACTTATTTATCCTTCGACACAAAGGAAAAACAGTTATTTTTACAGTTTCTCGGACAAGATGAAAAAGGCAGAGACAAATTTGCATTTCATCCGATAGATGTATTCGGGGCATTCGCAATAGGCCAGGTGAGGGTAGATGATTTCTTTCAGCCTGTCGGTTCAACCGAGATGGAAGAAAGAGTCCCCAGGTACTTGGCCGAAAATTTCATCACAATAGTTAAAGGTCACGGCCCGTTTGTAAGAGGGTGCTCTCCGGAAGAGCTTTTATATCGAGCCGGTGTGCTCGAATCCAGTGCAACACTTGCGATTAATTTAAGAAGAAGAGGCATCGATATTGTGCAAATACAAAAAAGCATAACATCACAAGGTATTGAAAATTTCTTCCCTGCTAAAGCTCACCAGCTCGATTTCAATTCCGCCGGCGAAAAGCAGGTGCAGGACCCTACAGTTCTGTTCGATTTTAAACAAAGACTGAACTATAATTATGATAATGAAATAAGCGCGTACGGCACGGGTTCGATGAGTCAGAAAATCTCAGCCGAACAAATGATTTACTGCCCGACATCCGCAGTACCGGAAGGCCTTGATTTTCAATTATATCGGAAGAAAATTGAATTTGAAGACGGTGACAGCACCGATTTGAAAATCCATAAGTTAATATACCAGATGACACAACAAAATACCTGTATGATTACAATCAATCCCGTCATAACTGCCGAGGCAATGGCGCTATTAGCCGAACAGTTCGGCATTGATGTCCTCCTCTGCAAGAAAACCGATATCAAATACACGGACAAAAGTCACCCTGTTATTGTCCCGATAGATGCCGAAGCAAAATACCTTAATCCGCGTCTCGGACTCGTTGATATTCATCAGCTTACGAATATGACTGCTGACAATCCGATATTAAATATGCTCCGATGGTACAAGGGATGCTGCGTTGTATCAGGCTACGGAGTAATAAGCACCGGCAAAACCACTCTCGAACAGGCGGCACACAATGCCTCAAGTGCTGAAAGAATAGGCAGATTCCGCATAGAAGCATATATAAACGAAAAGCTGCTCGGTGGGCCTGATGTTAAACTCTTTGAGCCGAAAAGAGAGAAAAAGGAATAAAATTAAAATCGCATTATTTATTCCATGTTTGAATGAGCATTTTTACCCTCAAACGGCTGTCGATGGTCAAGATATTCAAAAAACTCGGGCTCGATTTTGAATATGTTGAAAATCAGACCTGTTGTGGTCAGCCTGCTTTCAATACCGGCTATTTCAAGGAAGTGATACCGTTGGCTGAGCGGTTTATCGAACTTTTCAAAAACCAGCAGTATGTTGTGGCGCCGTCGGGCTCCTGTGTTTTTATGGTCCGTCGGCACTACGACCACCTCGATATCACAAAAAATTTAAAAGAAGCTTACGAACAGCTAAAAAACAGGATATACGAATTCACAGAATTTCTCATCGACGTGCTCGAGGTAACGGATTTAGGTGGGACACTTGCGCATAAAGTTACCTATCACGATTCGTGTCACCTGGCACGCGGGCTGGGCATAAGAGAACAGCCTCGCAAGCTCATCAAAGCGATTAAAGATATTGATTTCGTCGAAATGGAAAACTCGGACGCCTGCTGCGGATTCGGGGGAACATTTTCTTACAAATGCCGCGACATTTCCATCGAGATGGTCAAACGAAAGTGTCAGTATATCGAGCAGAGCGGTGCCGAGTACTGTGTCGGTGCGGATCCGAGCTGTCTGATGAATATCAGCGGTTACCTGAAGAAAAACAAAAAAAACATAAGAACGATTCACATAGCCGATTTACTGGCAGAAAGTTTGAATTTATAAATTATGAAGACAACACCACTTAAAACCAAAAAATACGCTAAAAAGGCTGTCAAAGACCAAGAGCTGAAAAAAGCGTTACTTTCTGCCACCAAATCCACAGTGGAATCCCGTCAGGAGATTATTGACCAGCTACCCTACTGGGAGCAGCTTCGACAAAAGGCTCACGACATCAAAAAACAAACCATAGAAAATCTGGATAAATATCTCGAACAATTTGAAAGCAACTGCGGCAAAAACGGTATCCAGGTTCACTGGGCTGAGAAATCCGAGGACGCACAAAATATCATTCTCCGGCTTGCCGAAGAGAACAATGTTCAAACGGTTGTGAAATCAAAGTCCCTGACCACTGAGGAAATTGGTCTTAATAAAGCCCTGCTTGATAATGATATCCAGACGTTCGAGACCGACCTCGGCGAATTCATCGTCCAGCTGATGGGCCAGATTCCTTCTCATTTGATTATTCCCGCCCTTCATTTAACCCGCCAAGACATCGGCAAGTTATTCAGTGAAAAATTCGGCTGTGAGTACACAGAAGAGCCTTCCGAACTACTCGATATCGCAAGGGCAAAACTTCGCGAATTATTCCTGACTGCCGATATGGGTATCAGCGGAGCGAACTTCGGGATTGCCGATACCGGCTGCATCTGCATACTCGAAAATGAGGCGAACGCTCATTTTGTCACCTCACTTCCCAAAATCCACGTAGCGGTAATTGGGATTGAGAAAATAATTCCGTCTTTGGACACTCTGCCTTATTTTTTGAAATTACTGCCGACCAACGCCACGGGGCAAAAAATTTCCACATACGTCAATTTTATAGGCGAACCGTCAAGTGACAAATTGTCCGAAGGTCCGGAACAGGTACATATCATATTACTGGATAACGGCCGAAGCAGGATTCTTCAGGAGCCGAGCCTAAGAGAAACTTTGTTCTGCATCCGCTGCGGCGCCTGCCTTAACGTGTGCCCTGTCTATCAGCAAATCGGCGGCCACGCTTACTGCTGGGTATATATGGGCCCAATCGGGATTAACCTTATTCCATTATTTCTCGGTTTTTCCGAAGGGCGATACAGCCCGAGTTTGTGCTCGCTTTGCAGAGCCTGCCAGGAGGTTTGTTCGACCAATATCGATTTGACCGAGCATATCCTGGAACTTCGAAATCGCATTGTCCGGGCAGGTTACAATAACAAATTTGAACAGTTAGGACTATCTCTGTGGGCCTTTTTCGCCAGGCATCCGTTTCTTTACAGATTCGCAAGCAGCCTGCCGCGAATACTGCAGAGGCTCTTACCGAAGGGGACAGGTTTTCCGGCTCCCTGCTATACAAGAAAGCGATGCTTGCCGCCTTTTGATGTGAAAGGTTTCAGGAAAAGATTCTATAAACTAACAAATCACAAGAGTGAATATTAAACACGAGGGCAACTATGAGTAACAGCAGACAAACAATACTGAGCAATACAAAGAAGGCATTGAAGACTGCATCACAAATACCAGATTTATATGACCAACCGAAACAGCAACTCATAAAAGAGATTATTTCAAACAGGCCAAAGACAAAAGAGGGGCTCTGGAAACAATTCAAAAAAGAACTTCAAGAAGTCGCCGGTGAATTTCAACTATTCGAGAGCAGTGATAATATCGCCGAGCATATAGCTGGTTTTCTCAAAGAGAACAACCACAAACAACTTGCAATTTCCGGAGACGAAATTTGCCAACAGGTCGCAGAAAAAATTAAAGCAACGGATTGCGGAGTTGAAATCATTCAGGCAACGTCGTTTTCAGGCGAAGATAGAAAATCAAACATTGCAAGAATCCCGGTATCGCTGGTGGCAGCACATTACGCCGTAGCTGAAACCGGCTCAGTGGTATTTGTATATGACCAAAGCCAAACCTCTTATCCCCATTTTCTGGCAGAGACCGTTTTCGCTATCGTCCATTACGAAAAAATAGCAGCAGATATATTTGAACTCTTCGAGCTTGTAGGACCTGAACAGGCCAAAAATATGGTTATTGCCACCGGCCCCAGCCGAACGGCAGATATTGAAAAAATATTGATTTTAGGTGCACACGGCCCACGTAGATTTATCGTGACAGCAGTATTCGAATAAATCACTTCTTTTTGTAAGGCTGAATCGTCAAAGAAAAATCTTCTTCATCAGGTTGAATCTTATTCTGTGGAATCAAACGGACCGGGCCGAGAAGCCCTGAATCGCGTAACGGCCAGCCGGAAGCATCAAACGGTCTATAGTTGAGATTAACAATATTAATATCATAAAAATATTTCCAATTTACCCCGCGCTGGTCCATATCACGAATGCGATTGGCTGCAAGATTGGTTACTTCGATTTCCAAAACATTTTTCCCGGAACGCAGGTATTCGCCAACCCGGTACTGGAACGGTTCACACCAAAGTGTGCCGAGCTTTCGGCCGTTAAGACTAATCCGGGCACTTTCACAAACACGACCCAAACCTAAAATCCAGTCATCAGCTTTCTGCGCAGGTTTATCAAATTCGATTCTGTATCTTGCAGTACCGGCAAAACATTTTGCTTTTGAATCATCAAGTTCGGTCCAGGATATTAACTTCTCCATTTGACAATTCTTTGGTAGATCCGGTCCGCCATCAATAAAAGTCACATCCCAGGTACCATCGACCAAAACTTGGTTACCTTTTGAATGAGTATATTGCCACTTCGGGCCCTGAACCTGTTTCTCAGCAAAGGTTCGCAGAATAATTGACTGGCCAGGCTGTAATTGCAAATATATTTGTGTTGAGCAGTTCTTTGTGCGAAGCTCAGCCAGTCCGACAGAATCACAAAATCGGGGATCCATCAAAACCGCCGACCGTGCAGGCCTGCCAAGTGAAATCCATTGGTCGATAAAATTGTCTGAGCGATTAACAAAAAAATAGAAATAGCCTTGTGGGTATTTGCGTCGGATAAATCGAAGCCCTAAATCAGCAGCCGATTCACATGGCAGGTTTAATGAGTCCAACATTTCTTCGAGTTTGCCACACATCATTCTACCATTGCCTACACTAGCCTGTTGAATTTGTGGATTCGAAGTTGGGCTGAATTTTAGACGGCTGAGTATTTCTTTAAGTTCGATACGGCGTTCGTCCAAATCTGCCAGGCCTGGAACATCCGCAGGTAGTGTCTGCTGAAAAAGAACAGTTGCCCCCGACTCGGCAAGTTGTACAAGTTTTTGCATCGTCGCAGCCGGTATCAGATTACAGCGGGGAATTACGATAACATCATATTCGTTTTCTCCGAGGAGTATTTTACCATTGAGACAGCTTGCCTGAGCCAGGAATCGGTCGGAGACTTCATCAAAGGTAAATCCTTTGTTCCACAACGTCATAGCTGCATCGTAAAAATTAGATTTATACAGCCATTCGGCCTGGTCGTGCAGTGTGAACGGTATAGTGAGATTTGTTTTGTCCTGCCAGAAGTCATAAATAGGCATATACAGCAGGATGTTTTCGTCCGGTTTTCCCGATTGGAGAATCGACTGGCAACGGGTTACATAAGCATTATATGCCGGCAGGTCACGCCACAAGCCGCCTTCAGGGCCAAAATTAACCGAGGCATAGAATTGCCATCCCGGCCAGGGTGCCTCATTCGGAGAATAGGGAATTCCATGAAAGAAAATATGGTTCACTCCGCCCAGAAACAAAAAATCTGTTGCAGATTTGACATCCGCAAGCGAAGTCTGAAAATGCTCTTTCAGCCAGGTGAAAGATTCGGATGAAGTCAGGGCCTTGCCGTTCAAGTGAGCTGCTGAGGAGGCAAATTTCAACATTGGTATCTGACTCTCGTCCACTGAACGAAAGATTTCAGTCTCAGGAATATCCGCAGCGGCATAGAGGTCAATCAGATTGGCTGGTGCACCGTGGGCCTGATTACGGGAAAGGCTTCCGTAGCCGTGGCACCATTGTGTCCACCGCTTAATATAGGCAATGTGTAAATCAGAAATCGTTCCTCGGTAGTCACACTTTACACGAGATACAATCTCATCCGGCCCATCGCCAAATAAAGCCTCCAACCTGTCCCGCAGGTCGTATCCGCTCAATGATTCAAATTTATCAAAGAAATCACAAGTCCAGCTTGCATCATAATATTCGAAAGAATCATGAAAGTGACTACGCGGCATTTTACCCTTAAAGTTTTTCAAGGCCTTATCAAAATCCAATAGATAGCCGTCCAAAGCCTGAACAGAATAAGGGTCAAGCACATAACCAACACCGCCCGGTGCTGCTCGTTTTACTTTTTGAATCGGTGTTCTTATCGAAACCTCATAAATTGTCCACTGCCCCCCTACCGGAGCAACCCAGTCAAGCCGGCCATTTACAACTTTATCGGTTAGCTCGATTCTTTTGCCGTCTTTCGAAACTGCCAATAGATACTCCAACCGCCCTTTGGAATCCTTAGGAATACCGGCTGAAAATTTCTCTCCCTCTGAAACCGTATAGCGTTCCAGTAGAATCTTTACAGAAGCAGTTCTTTCCGAGACATTTGCTCCACCAAACGGCCAGCCGGTACCGGTGGTCAAATCGACTCCGAGACCCAATTTTTCTGCTTCAAGCGTCGTATATTTGAGCATCTTCATCCATTCCGGCGAAAGGAAATCAATAAATCGGTCCTCATAGCCTTTTACGCCATAGATTGGACAGATTTCGACACCACCCAGGCCGGCGTTATGATACTGAGTAAGAAGATTAGTCAGGTTCACTTCATCGACCGCGCTGCCCATCCACCACCAGCGTGACCAGGGATGGTTTGTTTGTGTAGGCTCCGGCCAGAGCAGCTCATCCGGCAGAACGGTTTGCCGGGATTGAGATGACAGGCACGAAATAAAAAGCAAAGGTATCAGGGCTAATACAAATCTACGTACCATCATTTCAACCTCAAGAAAACTATCGTTTGTGTTGATTAAACTACATACCTGTCATATTCAGACAATTCTCGAATTTCACTTTGGATTCATCTTTAGCTTCAATACGAACATTCTTAAACGTCCAGTTTTCAGCGTTTTTGACAGAGCCCGCTGTTTCCACCATTATGGTGACATTCTCAAACAGGAAATTACCTGCTTTTTGGTTACTGCGACCCTGCACGGAAAATGCCGTTTTGCAATCCACCGCCTTTACATTTCGAATGGTTATATCACGGATATAAGGTGTTCCCTGTTCTTGAGGGACCTGCTGCATCAGAACCTGCCAATGACACGGCAGCTCTTTATCTTCCGCTTCTATCTGTTTTCGCACTTTTTCCGGAACCGTATTATAGGCAGGATACCAATCGTAATTTAATTCAATCGGATATTCGACGCCTGTCATTTCAATGTCACTAATGTCAATATCCTGAACCGTTCCGCCGCGACCCTGCGTTGACTTAAAACGAATCCCGGCCCGTGTGCCGTATGCCTTCAGATTGTAAACCTTGACGTTTCGGATACCGCCCGATGTTTCACTTCCGCACGTAACCAATCCATAACCTTCGCGGGCAGTACAGTCGCGAATTATTACATTCTCGGTGGGCTTATTCACACGAAGCCCGTCGGCATCCCGGCCCGCTTTCAAACAGAAATTATCGTCGTGACAGTCGATATCACAGTTCTGAACCAGAACATTGGCAGAAGAATCTATGTCGATACCGTCCGTGCTGGGACCTCCTTCGTCGCCCCGGTTGGCGCGAATTGTCAGTCTATCCACGATTACATTGGTGCTGAAACATATATGCACCGTCCAGAAGCCCGGCTCTTTCAGAGTCAGGCCTTCAATGGATACATTGGACGATTTGTAAACCAGAATCAGTCTCGGCCTTTTACAATCATAATCAACAACCCATCGAAGCCCTTTCTTATCATAATCGTCACGCATTTTCCAGAATCGGTCCCACCACATCTTGCCGGAACCGTCGATTGCTCCCTCTCCATAGATTTTCACTCCGGAGAGATTATTGGCATTTATCAGAGCAGCAGGCCAAGTTATCTCAATTCCTGCGACACGTGTGAATACCTGCGGATATGCAGAATCATCCTGAACGCCCTTGAGGACAACTTCCTTATCCACGCGAAGGTCGACTTTATCTTTCAGAAAAATAGAGCCCGTCAGATAAGTGCCGGGTGAAAACACGACCGTCCCGCCGCCGGCTTTCGAGCAGGCGTCGATGGCCTTCTGAATAGCCTCGGTGCAAACAGTATTGCCGTCGGATTTGGCGCCGTAACCGCAGGCGTTAAATTCAGCAGAAAAAGCAATGCTGCAAAAGATGAAAAAGAAACAGTAAAAGTAAACGCCGTTAAACAGTCTCTTTTTCATAATCACTCCTTACAGCAAACAAAATGTTAAAATACTTTTCATAATAATTAATGGGCAGCTTTCTGAGCGGCTGAACCTGTCGGCGGGGAAAGCAGGATATGCGTCGGTCTATTGCGGTCGCAGGTAAGCCGGCCATCTTTATATTCAAGCTCAACCACCTGTATCGAGCTGCGGCGCTGCTCATAGGTATCCTTATCGGCATTCTCACCTTTTCTGCCGGGATGTGTGAAATAGAACAGATATGCCCGGCCACCACTAACCACCACATCCGGATGCTGCCCTTTGACCTGGTCTTCGGCTCCTGTGCCCGGGTGTTTAAGTAAATTCTCCTTCTGTCTCGTCCATACAATCGCATCCTGCGAACGATACACTCCCAGGCCGTCCCACGTATCAACCAACATCCAATAAGAATCCTTCCATCTGAAGGCCTTTGGCCCTTCCCCTCGCCATTGTCCCGCTGCCTTGCCGCGGTCGCGCCAGGTATATAAATCATTACTGTCAGCATAGTAAATCGACTTGCCGTCTTTTTCATTATTATACCACATTCGCCACGTGCCGTTCGGCAGCTTTATGACGCAGGCATCAATGACTTTATCCGAAGAAAGCCTGAGGGTTGATTGATAGTCCCAATCGATAAGGTTTTTGCTTGTCAGGTGGATGATGTCGCGAGGATGAGACCAGTTTGTGAAGATGCCCGGTACATAGGTAAGGTACATATGGTATGTACCTTCATCCTCGATGACCTCCGGTGCCCAGTAGGTGTCCTGGCCCTTTTTGTACCCGATATTGGCATTGCAGCGATACGTCCAGGTCGCTCCGCCATCGGATGATTGTGCAATCCCAATCGGTGTTCCGTGTACCCAGCTAACTCCTCTTGCATCGGTAATATTTGCACGTCGATTAGTATAGAACATAAACCAATTTTTTTCCTGATAATTCCAGCACAGCACCGGGTCTGCCGCCCCGTCATATACAGGGTCTCGATATAACGGTCTGGGAGCGACCTTTATTGGATTCGTCGAAGCCGCCAATACATCAACCCCTTCAAAAATATCTTCTGTCGCCGTTGCAGCTTTTTGATAAGGTACCGCTGATACTGTCTCTGCCATTATTACAGGGCCGGGATGAAGAACCGCCACCTCCGCCAATGAGGCCGCTGTATCATCACCAAAGCCGGATAAAATACGTATCTTAAGATAACGTGCAGAAATCGTTTTCCCAAATTCTATTTGCTGTGGTTGGAAAGTTGACTCCAATTGCCCTTCTAAAACCTTTGACCATTCCTTTGCATCGTCGCTTATTTCAATCACATACTCACGAATATCACCTTCATGCCCCCGATGATTTTGCCTGTTCATAAACAAAAGACCCGTCATTTCCACCGGCCTGGGGAAACTGATTAATAACTGATGTGGATGTCTGCTTCCTCGACCCCGCCGGGCAGTCAGCCAAAAAGTATTTGGATTTCCATCAATCGCGTTAGAAGCTTTATTTTGACCATTTTCCTCGTCTGCCTTTGCGACCGCCCCGAGCTTCTTCATAATCTGATTATCAAACATCAAGCCCTGCAGCTGCTCAATAGTGACATCGACAGCCGGATTAAACTTGTCACTACCCATATAATCAAGAAGGCTGCGACGAAGCTGTCTGGCTGCCGGCCGCTGGGACAGCTCAGATTCCAGGTCGGCTGCACATACCAGCATTTTACCGCTTCCCACACGGCACTGGAAAACCGCTGCAAGTTTATAATTGCGATTCCAGTCATCAATCATCTGGACAATCGGCTGAAGTGCCTGGGGGAGAGAGTCCATATTAATTGCACGACAATAAGGCCGAAAGACACCGCCCCACTGCCAGTCGTAGTAATAATCGGTTGGGAACTTTGCCAGCGCCGGATGGTTCGGGTCGCACAAAAGACCAAGAAAGCGCTCCCATTTCGGCCCCATTAAGCAATTCCAAAAAATCGGCAAACGGCCGATAGGCGGACTCTGCCAACGCAGCTGATTATATTGAGGCATAAAAAGAACTTTTTTATCTTTCTGCAACGCTTCAATCGCCTCGTCCATCGAACGCGTCAGAACAATATCTGAAGCTGCCTTTGTATCGAGCTTAGCAGGATAGAGCCAGAATTCCCAATCATTTTCAATCGCAGTGTCTTTTAGTCCCACTACGAGTTTATACTTTTTAGGCGCTTCGAATGAGCTGAGCTTTACCGAAACCGTTCCCAATCGAATGCCGTTTTCAACTGGTATCGTTCTTTTTTCAAATTGGCCTTCGACCAGAACGCTTCCAGAATCATCAACAATTTTCCAAACCAGCACAGCATCTTTCAGAGGTTCTTTGCCAAAATGAGCTATTTCCACATCCACATTCATCGTCTGGTCACTCGTGTACACCACCCGATGCATCCTCGCCAGCGGAACCGTCACATCACAAAAACGCCGGAACTCTTTGGGCGTTATATACCCTTTAGATTCCCAGAAGACACTTAAGGGTCCTACCAGCGCCGTACCCTGACCGGGATAATCGTGAAGGTCCAGCAACTGGAATCCGCCCATTCCGGCAGTTCGCAACAATGCTTCAATCTCCTGTTTATAACATTCCACCTGCAGCTTTCCGCTGGCCATCATAAAATCGTTAGCCTGTTCCAGCATACCGTGGTCAGCCAGTGATTGGCGGAAAATCTCAAAGTTTTTAGGCTTGAGTTTTCCTGTATATTTTGACATCCGGCTGAAATCGGGAAAAGCACACCATTGGCCTGTCTCGTGGGAGATAACCGGATAATTTGTTCCTTCCAGCGACCCTGCAAAATCTCTGCCGTGCCATCCCTTGTCGCCGCGAAACATATAAGAGCCGATACGTATAGCAATCAGAAAATCTATGTGTGGTACCGGCCCTGGTTTGTCCGCGAAAAAACGTCCGGTCTGGCTTGCATATAACCGGCGGTTATCCCGTCGTTTCCAATCTTGAAACCACTGCAACCGCGGCTCCTTCCAAGGGCCAGCCCGTTCATTGGCGGTTGATAACAAAACAAACGACGGGTGGTTTCCATAAGCCCTGATAATTCTTTCTGTCTCTCGATTCAGCCATTCCACAAGGCGATTGTCCCGTGATGAGAACTGGCCCCAGTTCGAGCATTCCGGCTGCAAATATATCCCAATTTCATCGGCAGCAACAAACGCCGCCTCCGGCGGACACCAGGAATGAAAACGGATATGGTTCAGACCATAATCCTTACATATCTGAAAAATCTTTCTCCAGGATTCCACATCCGTCGGCGGATAGCCTGTCAGCGGAAACTCACAACCCTCCTGAGTTCCACGGAAAAAGGTGCGTCTGCCATTCAGATAAAATTTCGCATCTTTTGCTTTGACATCACGAAGTCCCACAACAAGCTCTTTCTCGTCATCGGCCATCTCACCTTTCAGCCTCAAGGTCAGCCGATGGAGTGCCGGATTAAACTCATCCCAAATTTCAGCATCTTTGCCGAGATTCACATCCAGCTCAGTCGCCAGACCTTCCGTTGTCCATTTAACAGGTACCTGTATTGCTCCGACAGAGAGTGTACCTTCTCCCGATTGTCCGGATAAGTTTCCGAGCTTTACCTTCAGCTTAACAGATTTTTGTTCAATATCTGTGAAAACACGAACATCGTCTATCCAAACCGGCGTTGTTGCAATCAGCTTAAGAGCACCAATCAGGCCGTTCCAGTTAGTTTGTGTCGAATCGGTAATACTGTGAGCGTCTTCACGGATATTCTGGAGCATCGTGTTCTCGACGCAAACTGTAACCGTATATTTTCCAGGCTCCAGAATTCCAAGTTCGTAGATATGAGGTGCGGAAAGGCTGTCATTAAAACCGATTTCTTTATCATTCAGCCACACCGTAGTTGACCAGTGAGCCCGCTCAAGGTGCAAAACGACACGGCGCCCCTGCCATTCAGGCGGAATTGACACCTGCCTCTGATACCAGGCGGTTCCAACATAATGACGCTCAGGCTGCAGCCAGAATGGAATTTTGATATTCCCCGGCTGCCCATATTTTTTATACTCTGCTCGCAGGTACCAAAACCTGTCATGCAATCGACTCATCCAGCGAGTTTTAGCCGAAATCTCGTCGCCAAAACCCTGCTCCTGAAGCGTGCCGGGCAGCTGAATCTTTTCCGGCAAGGTATGCTTATACCATTGCTCATTTATACCGACATCATCGGTATCGATAGCAAATCGCCACGTTCCTTCAATATCCATTAAACAGGACTGCTGCGAGCAGAGTGCTAAAGGAACACATACGTTTAATAACAGAAAAAAACATAAAGATGTCTTTTTCTTATTTTGCAAAATCATCTATTACCTTCGCACGCCAGAGTCATAAAAATATCTTGTTTTCAATCTCCGATTTCAATGACGTTTACACTTTTAGCAGGCAGAATAATGGATACCTTTTGACCTTTGATTTCCAGATTGTACAGTTTTTCCGGTTCAACTGCATCCGGCTCATCAAACGTGTTATAAGCATTCATTTTTTCGGCAGTCAAAGTACGCCCTTTTACAGTTTTAGGAGTATAACCTTTCAATTCGCAGACAATCTCTGCGGGCTCTTTAAAATT
>CAZMQF010000017.1:0-24149 GCA_964568365.1 uncultured Pirellulales bacterium
TAATACTTGCTGTTTATATCACGTTTAATGATGTTGTAAGGACTATCAGGTTTTTTTAGGTAAGGGATTGCGTAATATGTCTGCTGATAAGATTGAAGGAAAAAGCGGGTTGGGTGGTAAGGTCGGGTCGGGTGAGTATGTTTATGAGCAGCTTCGGGATGAGGACAGGAGGCTGGAGCAGGGATGTGAGCGTTGGCATAATGGTATGTTCGCAGCGTTGAAGCAGGCGGATAAGAGGGTGTGGGAGCTTGTGGCAGGTGAGTTCGGGCGTAGGCGGAATAGTATTCAGCTATTAGCAGCGGAGAACGAGTGTTCAAAGGCGGTTCTGGCAGCTCTGGGGTCGGTGGTGCAGAACAAGACGGCGGAGGGCTGTATATCAGGCAGACTTCACGGCGGCTGTGAGGTTGTTGACAGGATAGAGCAATTAGCGATTATGCGTGCGAAAGAGATATTCGGCGCGAGATATGCGAATGTTCAGCCTCACTCGGGGACACAGGCGAATCAGATAGTTATCACAGCAGTATTAAATGCCGGTGACAAAATATTGAGTCAGGCGGCAGAGCAGGGCGGGCATTTTTCGCACGGCTCGGCTGATTCTTTTACGGGCAAATTTTTTGAGGTCGAGAATTACTATCTGGATGAGAGGAGCTGTCGGCTGGATTACGATTCGATACGAGAGAAGGCGCTTCAATTCAGGCCTAAACTTGTAATATGCGGTGCGAGTGCGTATCCGAGGGCGATAGATTTTGCACGGTTCAGGGAAATTGCGGATGAGGCGGGGGCGTATCTATTGGCGGATATTTCCCATATCGCCGGCCTTGTCAGTGCGGGGGCACATCAGTCGCCGATAGATTTTGCACATTTTACGACGACCAGCACGTATAAGTCGGGCGGGCCGAGAGGCGGACTTATTTTGATGGGCAAAGACTTCGATAATCAGGCAGAGGCCGGAGGCAAGAGGGCAGCGTTGTGGCAGCTTATCGAGGTCAATACTTTTCCCGGCGTTCAGGGGACACCTTATTTTAATAATATTGCGGCGAAGGCGGTCTTCTTTAATGAGATGCTTTCGGAGGAGTACCGGCAGCGGCAGGGCAGGATTATAGAGAATGCGAGGAGACTTTCGCAGAGGCTTTTGGAATTCGGCTATGATGTGGTGACAGGGGGGACGGATAATCATATGGTGATTTTAGATGCATCCAGGCTGAAGGAGGGATTAACGGGGCAGACGGCTGAGAAGATTTTGGGAGAGGTCGGAATAGTAGTTGACAGGATAGAGCTGCCGCCGGATGCAGAAAAAGAGAGTAAGAGTTCGGGTGTCAGGCTGGGAACGGCGATAGTTACAAAGACGGGTATGGGAACAAAACAGATGGATGTGATTGTGGGTCTGCTCGATGCCGTATTGAAAGGGATTGAGAAAAAAGCTTCAGGCGAATACGAGCTGGAGCAGAGCCTCAAAGAGCAGATTCAGCAGAAGGTTCGGCAGCTATGCAGGCAGTTTAGTATTGATAACCGGCCCGGATGACAGAGAGGCAAATTTTTCTGGCCAGCTTTTAATTTAGTGATATTTTTACCGTCAGTTGTGAGGTTAACATTCTTTTTTTGGAGCGTTCTTATGTCTGAGCCGTCGATATGGATTGTTATACCGGCGTACAATGAGGGCCCTATCATCAAAGGAGTGCTCGAGGAGCTCATTAACCATAATCAATCATACAATATTGTGGTAGTAGACGACGGCTCGAGTGACGATACGGTAGCGGCTACGGAGAAGATGGCGGTACATCTTCTGAGGCATTCGATTAATCTCGGTCAAGGTGCTGCACTTGCGACGGGCATAGAATATGCGCTGAAACAGAATGCTGATATTGTGGTGACATTCGATGCGGACAGTCAGATGAGGCCGGAGGATATCGATAAGTTAGTCTCCAAACTGAATGAAGGATTTGATGTTGCGCTGGGATCGAGGTTTTTGGGGGTAAAACCCGAGGGAATTCCTTTAGTAAAGAATATTCTCTTGAAGCTGGCGGTTGTTTTCACGAAGCTGACAACAGGTTTGAAGATTACGGATGCTCATAACGGGTTTCGGGCCTTTCGTGCCGATGCTTTGCGGAAAATTGTGATTACGCAAAACAGGATGGCTCATTCATCAGAGATACTATCGGAGATAGCACGTAATAAATTAAGGTACAAGGAAGCAGGTGTGAAAATTCGTTATACGGAATATTCAAAGGCGAAAGGACAGTCGATACTGAACTCGATTAATATTTTGTATGAACTTCTGACAGGAGGCAAGAAATGATTTTAGCGCAGCAGGCTGACAATTTACAGGACATATCGTCGCAAACTGAGGGACATATTTTGATTAAGGTTATTCTCATTTTGCTTCTTCTGCTGGTTTTGCGGGCATTCCTGGTTCAGAGGTCCTTGATTTTAGCCAAGAGACTGTCGGCAATTATTTTGTTTTTGGTTCTGGTTGTTCTGGTTATTTTTCCGGAGGTATCGAACTGGGCAGCTCACAGGATTGGTGTCGGCAGAGGAGTTGATTTACTGTTTTATCTTTCACATCTTTTTTTGCTTTTGCTTATCGTAGGTTTGTGGAGGCGAATAAATGTTCTGACCGATACGATGACGCGGCTTTCACGTCAAATTGCAATTTACGATTCCAGCAAGCCGGAAGACAGGAATCCGGCGCATAAATAATCAGAGCCGGCCTTCGACCATAAGCAGGTGTTTTTAATTCGTATTCTGCTTTTCTGGCGTACTGTTTAAATCGAAGATAACGTGGGGCAACATTCCTCTTTGATAGAAGTTTTCCTGTTTGAGCCACGGAGGCTTTTTTGTTTTCCAGGGGACATAAGGATAAGTTTTAACTACAGGATACCGTCTTGCGAGGGTATTGAGGAATTCAGCCATATTAGTGACGGGGGTTTTATACTTTAATTTCGGATTGTAAAAAGCGCTCTGCATCGGAGCCAAATAGCAGGTGAATTCTCCGGTTTCAGCTTTATCTTCGATATCAGCTAAAGCCTGTGGAATGTCGATTTTAATATTGTTTTTTGAATCGATGAGAATGATGTTCCCGGCGACGACAATGTCCCTGTCGAGATGCCAGGCGATTTCGGGTCTGTAGGAGGCGGCTTTTATGCCGGGAAACTGGTCGATGATGTGAGTCTCAAAGCTCAGCAGGGATTTGTCAGGAGGAATAATTGTGTTGAGGTATTTGAACATTTCCATTCTTTGCGGTGACTGCCATCTGATACCATAGTAATAGCTGATTCCATAGGCACAGGAAGCGCAAAGTAAAGCTGTAATAATAGTTGAAGCTATCACGGCAGCAATCCTGTTGAGTTTTTTAACGATGTCATAAACAGTCATAATAGCGAGGGCGGCTGCAATTGCAAGAACAGGTGCCAAGGGTCTTTCCCAGTACTGATGCGGCCAGAGGGTTCCCCTCAGCAGGGTCAGTTGAAAGAGAGCGGGCATAAAAAAAAGCCAGAATTGAGGGAATTTTAACGAATAGGCAGAGGCTTTGACTTTTGTAAATGCATATATCTGCCCAATAGTTACAGCGATAATAGCGACAATTATAACGGGGAGTGAAAAGTTTGTCATAGCGTGTTCGGTGAAGCGGCCGAACCACCTTGTCCAGGTGAGCTTTCCGAGCTCGCCGTGTGTAGCGCGGATTTTTGCAAGCTCGAAGAGCCTATCGAAATCCCAGTTGTGGCCGGCTGCGAGGACAGTAAAATCTGCGGCAAGCGAAAGAAAAGGGATGACAGAGAGGACCGCGAAGAGTACCCAGTCCGGCCATTTTTTTCTTCTGAGGCAATGACAGAGATAATGGATACCGATAGCCATAGCGAAGAAGAATCCTTCCCAGGTCATCTGTATGGCGAAGAAGATAGACAGTGCAAGAACCGGCTTGTGCCATTTTTTTGGTGGGGCATTCTTGAGGGTTCCAATCAGCGCCAGGTAGCACCAGAATGCCAAGAAGGCAAGCGGATAGAGCCACATATTTACGCCGAAAAAGGCGATTAATGGAAAGATGCAGAAGAATAGGCCTGCAAGAAGAGCAGTTACGTCGTCGGCGAGATGGCGAAGGATTTTTAAGAATAAAAGTAATGCCGCTATTGTGCTGATTATGTTCATTACTCTGAGCGACCATTCGTTTGTTCCGAGGACGGCCATAGCGGCAGCGTTCAGCAGAGTGAAAAGTACAGGGTGGTCGAGGTATCGAGTGGGTTTTTTCTCAGGGGGATTTCCGACAGCAAAAGTGTCAAATCCTTTCGTATATCCCAGGCCATAGACTACATGTGAGCGTGCAACCCAGGCATCGTGAGCGCGGCCCCAACTGTGCATTTCGATAAAAGGTTCGGTTATGTTGTTGCTCATTATAACTGCCAGCATCACGGCGAGCAAAAATGAGCAGATGCTAAAAATGTGATACTTATTCAGGCGTATCGGCTGAAGATTTGAAGTCAGCTTTTGCTGCTTCGGATGGTGTTTTTTGTTTTTTTCTCTTTTCATAAAAGGTTCTGAATGAGTTTTGCCAAGAATAATTATTTAGTTGTAATTTTCTGCTAAATCTTTTATTATTTTCACGAAAAGTTTGTTTATGTTAGTGATAAAAGTATCGGCTGTAAAGTGATATTATTGACAGGGGCCTTATTAGAATGGGTAGAGCGGCAGTAGAATGCAGGCTGTGAAAGGGGAAGGTAATAATATGGGTGAAAAAGTTTTGAATGTAGCTGTTGTGGGAGCCGGCTACTGGGGCAAGAACCTTGTACGTAATTTTGCGACGGCTGACAGATGCAGGCTGAAGTATGTGTGCGACCTTGACGAGAAGCTGCTGGCGGTGCATAAAAGGAACTTTCCGGCTGTTGAGGTTTCAAAGGATGTTGATGAGGTACTGAGAGATGAGCAAATCGATGCGGTTGTGATAGCTGTCGAAGTGCCGAGTCACTTTGAGATTGCCAGAAAGTCGCTGCAGGCGGGCAAACATACATTTGTTGAGAAGCCGCTGACACTGAAGAGTTCGGAATCCAGACAACTCGTAAAGGATGCGGATGAAAGAGGCCTGAAGCTGATGGTGGGACATTTGCTGGAGTACCATTCTGCGGTAACATATATCAAAGGTTTGATAGATGCAGGCGGTTTAGGCCGGCCTTATTATATGTACACTCAGCGAGTTAATCTGGGAATTGTTCGCAAGGATGAGAATGCGTGGTGGTCACTGGCACCGCACGATATTTCAGTGATTTGTTATTTGTTCGACAGCAGGCCTGTATCGGTGGCGGCGAGGGGACAAAGCTTTTTGCAGGAAGATGTCGAGGACGTTGTTTTTGCGACTGTGAAGTTTGATGACGGGAAAATGGCTCATATTCACTGCAGCTGGCTTGACCCGCACAAGATAAGAAAGATGACGGTGGTGGGTTCAGAGAAGATGGTGACATTTGACGATATGCAGGCCAGTGAGAAGGTGAGGATATGGGATAAGGGTGCGGCGATAAAGAAAGATACCGAGGCAGGGTATCCGGAGATAATATCTTTGCGGTTCGGCGATATAGTTATACCAAAAATAGCGGCGACTGAGCCATTGGCGCTTGAGTGTAAACATTTTATTAACGGCGTGCTTGATGGTGAGCCGATACGCAGTGACGGTGGTGACGGTTTGAAGGTTGTGCAGGTCCTCGAAGCGGGGCAGAGGTCATTAGATAATAATGGTGAGCCGATTGAGCTGGAGTATTATAAATGAGCGAGAAGAAAGATTATTTTGTTCATGAGTCGGCATACGTTGACGAGCCGTGCGAGATAGGCAAGGGGACAAAGATATGGCACTTTTGCCATATTATGAAGGATGTCAAAATCGGCGAGAGGTGTATTTTTGGCCAGAATGTTTGCGTTGCCGGCGGCGTGGTGATAGGTAACAATGTAAAGGTTCAGAATAATGTTTCGATATATACCGGAGCTGTGATTGAAGATGATGTTTTTTTGGGGCCATCGTGTGTTTTGACGAATGTTACCAATCCCCGGTCACAGGTTGTGCGGCACGGTCTTTATGAGAAGACGATTTTCCGCAGGGGCTGTACGGTCGGTGCGAATGCAACTGTTGTTTGCGGGATAGAGCTTGGCAGATACTGTTTTATCGCAGCAGGCGCTGTTGTGACAGAAGATGTTCCGGATTATGCGTTAATGGTTGGTGTTCCTGCGAGGCAGGCCGGCTGGATGAGCAGGCACGGCCATATTCTGAAAAAACCGGATTCGAGCGGGATTATGGTATGCCCTGAGAGCGGTTACAGGTATAAAGAGGTTGAGAAGAGGATTATGCGTTGCCTTGACCTTGATGAGGAGGCGTCACTGCCGGCTGAATTGTCAAAAGGCGAGATACCGTACGATGAATTCAAGAAGAAAAAATAAACAGAGAGCAATGGTCAGGTGACAGGAGAAGGTTTATGCAGATACCACTTTTGGATTTGAAAGCGCAATACGCGAAGATTAAGAGTGAAATTTTGGCGGCTATAACAGAAGTTTTGGAGAGTCAGCGCTGTATAGGCGGGCCCAAAGTTGAAGAGCTTGAGAAAAGAATAGCAGAAATCAGCGATTGTAAATATGCGGTTGGTGCAACGAGCGGAACGGATGCGATATTGAATACACTTATGAGTCTTGAGATTGGCGCGGGTGATGAGGTTATAACGACTCCGTTTACTTTTTTTGCAACGGTCGGCTGTATTGCGAGGGTCGGTGCAAAACCTGTGTTTGTGGATATTGACCCGAGGACATATAACATCGACAGTATGAAGGTTGCCGAGGCGGTGACTGAGAAGACGAAAGCGATTATGCCGGTTCACCTTTACGGGCAGATGGCTGATATGGACCCGATTATGGAGGTTGCGGAAAAACATAATATTGCAGTGATTGAAGATGCTGCGCAGTCAATAACGAGCACATATAAAGGTAGAAAGGCGGGCAGCATCGGGACGGCGGGGTGCTTTAGCTTTTTCCCGAGCAAAAATCTGGGGGGTATAGGTGACGGGGGGATGATAGTGACAAATGATAAGAAGCTCTACGAGCGTGCGTTTATTATGCGTAATCACGGCAGCAAGCCGAAATATTATCACGAGTTTATAGGCGGTAATTTCCGGCTTGACCCGATACAGGCGGCGGCGCTTCTGGTCAAGCTTGCTTATTTGGACGAGTGGAGCGAAGCGCGTCGAAAAAATGCGGCGTATTATAATAAGAAGTTCGAGGGGACAATTGTCCAGGTGCCGTATATTAATCCTGATTGTGTTACTATTTATAATCAGTATGTAATACGTGTTCCGAGACGAGATGAGGTGGCTGCACATTTGAAGGAGAATAATATCGGCTGCGAGATTTATTACCCGGTACCGATGCATTTGCAGAAGTGCTTTGCTTATCTTGGCTACAAGGAAGGTGATTTTCCCGAGGCTGAGAAGGCAGCAAAGGAAGTGATGGCTTTGCCGATATATCCGGAGCTGACCGATGAGATGAAAGATTGCGTGGCAGAGACAATACTTTCTTATCTGGGCTAATCTGTACGTGCATCGTGTATTGTTATTGGGTCCCGGCCGGCGGCGTCAGGAGTATAAAAATGTATAAAGACAAAAGTGTTTGCGTGGTTGTTCCGGCGTACAATGAAGAGAAACTGATAGGCAAAGTTATCGAGACTATGCCGGATTACGTCGACAAGATTGTGATAGTAGATGATAAGAGCAGCGACGGGACTGTCGAGGTTGTTCGCAAATTCACTTCAGAATCCGAGGGGAGGATAATTCTTATTGAACATAAAAAGAACGAGGGTGTCGGTGGGGCTATAGCGAGCGGTTATAAGTGGTCGCGCGATAACAGGATGGACGCTACGGCTGTTATGGCGGGCGATGCACAGATGGACCCTGAGGACCTGCCAAGGCTTCTTGAGCCTGTTGTTAACGGTGAGATTGATTACGCCAAGGGGAACCGGCTTTTCACCGGCAATGCCTGGAACGTCATACCGAAGATACGATACCTGGGTAATTCGTATCTGTCACTTCTGACCAAAATCGCTTCGGGTTACTGGCATATAGCCGATTCGCAAACCGGGTATACGGTGATAAACCTCAAGGCACTGGAGCTTATTGATATCGATAAGATTTACAAGGGGTACGGGATGCCGAATGATATGCTTATTAAGCTCAATGTCTATAATCTGAAGGTTCGGGATATTCCGGTCAGGCCTGTTTACAATATCGGTGAGAAGTCTTTAATAAAGATTCACAGGGTGATGGTGACATTGAGCTGGCTTCTTCTGAGGAGATTTTTGTACCGGATGAAGGAAAAGTATATTATAAGGGATTTTCATCCTTTGGTATTCTTTTATTTTCTTGGATTCCTGTTCGGCTTGACAACGCTGGTTCTCTTTATCAGATTGTTTTACTACTGGGCGGTGAGCGGGCGCATTCCACCTGTTAATGCGCTGGCGGCGATGTTCAGCTTTATGAGCGCAGCTCAGTTTACGCTTTTTGCTATGTGGTTTGATATGGAAAGCAATAAGGACCTGAAGTGAGCATTAAAAGGGAAGCCTGAATAAATGTCCGAGAAAGGTCTTATGCAAAAAAGTGAAACGGCTCAGTTGCAGGTTGGATACTCTACATTAACACGGCTGGACTGGATTTTGGCTCCGGTCGTATCGGTAATCGCAGGGATATGGATTTATTTTCATATATATTCAGCGATTAACTGGGACGATTTGCTTTATATGTCACTGGCCCGGTACACAAACGGTCAGGCGTGGATATTAAATCGTTATGGGCATATATATCTTTTGAAGCTGTTTTACTTTCTTGCAGGTGATTCCATAACGGGAGCGCGGATTTACTGGTGCTTTTTATTCACGGCGAGCTGTATTTTGATATACTTCTCTGCCCGAATACTGGCAGGGAAAGGGACTGCTGTTGCTGCAGTAGTAGCGGTGCTTTTAGTTTATATGCAGCCGATGTTCGGCAGAGAAGCAGGTTCACCGCTGGCAGATTTTACCGTGATGTTCCTGGTGATTTTGGGGGTATTCATTTATCTTGCATTTCTCGGTCGCAGGGGCAAGTTTACCTGCTGGCTGTTAATGTTTTTGGGGCTGGTTTTTTTCTGGGCGGTTAAGTCCAAGGAAATCGGTATTTGTATGGCAGTTTTATTTTTTGGGCTTGGCAGAGATAACCAGAATCTCTGGCGTATAAAAAGGTTTTTTCAGGATATCGGATGGGTGGTTTGCGGGATAGTTGCGGGCAGTCTGATTTTGATGGTGCTTGATGCGGCATTTGTGGGAGATTTTTGGTTTTCAGTTCGGCCATCAAATCTCAGCAAGCTTCTCGGCAGCAATCTTGGTGAGCCGATTATTAATACCCAAACCCGTACGATACAGTCGTGGTTTGCCTTTTTCACGACAAGGTCGATATTTGTGGCTTTTTTGCTTTATCTGTTAGTCGGATGGAAGTCACCTGTTAAGAATTTTACGACGCGGGAAAAGATTGTATGGCTTATACCTTTATTTCTTATGCTGTTTCTGACGTTTTCCCGAAGGGCCTGGTATGTTGTGCCGCGATATATGAGTCCGGCGATACCGATTATGGCGATATTCGCGTGTCAGTTTTTTCACTTTGACTTGAAAGGACAAGCCGGCGTGGGGAGGAGTTTTACGATTTCAAGAAGAGGATTTGGAATCATCCTGGCGGCAGCAGCTTTTATTATTGTTATTGGGTTTTACTTACCGAAGATTCATAGCTGGGCGGTTTATTATAAGCTTGATGAGCCTCTGGTGGGTTTCCCGAATTTGAAGTACCAGAGGTTATCGCCGGAACAGCTATTTTATGCGCTTGCAATAATACCTGTAGCGGTGACGGGACTTTTGGTAACGGCTCTATTGAGCAAGAAGCGGGGTCTTGCGACATTGTTTTTCACGGCGCTGTTTTTATTCGCATTGATGCTGCCTGGATTTGCAGACGGCAAACAATTAATGGATACAGCGGTTGTAAAGAGCCGGTGGCGGTATGAGACCTGTAGAGTTTTTGAGGATGAATTCAAGTTTGACAGGGATACTAAAATATTGATATCAAAAAATGTTCATCAATATACATGGATGCTCGGCCGTAACGTCGAATCGCATTGTCATATTTTTAATATCTTTTTCAATACCAGGCTAAATTATGAACAGTTTATCGACGGTACGCGGGAGGATATTTTGAAGGCTGATTTTGATTATGCGATTTTGATTTCCGATGACCAGACGAGGCAGCTAATGCAAGGAGGTGAATTCAATCAGTTGATGGGAAAATATGAATTAAAGCAGAAAGAGGCTTTGCATCCCAGCGGCAGAGGCGCCGTACCTCTTATTTTATTGAAGAAGCGAGCGGGAGTTAATTGATGAGGATAATATTTGATTTGGGACATCCTGCACATTTCCATTTATTCAAAAATCCAATCAAAGCTCTTAAGGATTCGGGACATGATATTGAAATAGTAGCTCGGGAGAAAGATTGTTTGCAGCAACTTGTTGATGAGACGGGCTGGCAATATCATCTGGTTGCGAAGACGAGAGACAGTTTTTTTGCCAAGGGCATACAGAATTTAAGAGCATTTCGAAAGGTTTTACGTCTCGCAAGGAACAGCCATACAGATTTTCTTGCGGGGACATCACTTGTTGTCGGGCCTGTTGCTCGTCTCAGCGGGTCAACTTCTATTATTTTCAACGAAGATGATGCTGATATAATCCCAATATTTTCTAAGCTTGCCTACCCATTTGCGCATTATATTGTCACGCCGAGCAGTCTGGTTCGTGAAGAACACGGTAAAAAACATATTCGGTATCAGGGTTATCACGAGTTGGCATATCTTCACCCTAATAGATTTACTCCGGATCCGAGTGTATTTGGGGAACTCGGCTTAGAAAAAGGGCAGCGTTTTTTTTTGATAAGGCTGGTTTCGTTAACTGCTCATCATGATATAGGGGCAAAGGGAGTGAGCACCGAACAAGGTAGATTTTTGCTTGCGCATCTTTCAGCTTACGGCCGAGTTTTTATAAGTGCAGAGAAGACTGTTGATGAAGAGCTGAAGAAGTACCTGCTTCCTACGCGAGTAGATCGTATTTTTGATGTTATGGCATTTGCAGATATGGTTGTCGGTGACAGCCAGACGATGATAGCCGAGGCTGCAGTTCTTGGGACGCCTGCTTTGCGTTGTAACAGCTTTGTTGGTCGTATTTCCTATCTTGAAGAGCTGGAGCACAAATACGGTCTTGCATTTGGTTTTAGGCCAGCAGATTTTCAGCAGATGCTGTTTAAAATTGACCAGTTGCTTTCGGAGCGGGATATCAAAAAGCAATGGCAGACCAGGCGACAGAGGATGCTCAATGATTGTGTTGATTTAACAGCCTGGATGGTCGATTTATTTAATAATTTCAACAAATTTCACCGGAAATAAAAACAAGAAACCGTAAATTATCGGACTTTTCTTCTTGACTGATTAGAGAGGTTCTGTTAGAGTAATATTAGTTTTCGGCAGGTCTTGCCTGCGAAAAAGAGAAGAGAGGGTGATAATTTGCGGATTGCAATTCTAATTTTTAAAGCCCTATAATTTGCTCGAAAGAGCGGTTAAAAGATACTATAAAAATTATTTTTAAGGAGAAGCGAGATGAAGAGAAAAGCATTTCTATTATTTGTATTATTTTTTTGTCCTATTTTAGAAGCTGGCGTTATTTTTTCGGATGATTTTGAGGATGGTACACTGGACAAATGGACCATTGACGGCCGTCAAGAGGGTAATAATATAGCCGAAGTAGTATCTCAGGATAATAATAAAGTTGCATATTTGAACCATTCCGGCTTAACCGAGATAACAATTGAAAATACCTTTGATTATAGCCATGATTTGACATTCAACTTTGATATGAAGGTTCAGTCATCTTCACCTTTTGGGCCTACAGATGATGATTATGCTATGAGCGGTGTGTATTTTGCGTTTTATGATTATTCATCTGAACATATTCGCACAATAGCTTATGTTTATTCAACTTCAACATGTCCATTTGATGAATATAATATATTACCCGATTCATATTATTTTTACTCCATAGCTGAAGACCAAATGTTGTCATACAGTTTCAATGCTAAAGATATGCTATTACAATTGGGTCACGATCCGGAACTTGCTGATTCAGTAAGATTTTATTTTAGTGCATATGGTTCTGGTATTTATGACAGTTTGATAGCCGAAACCTGGGTAGATAACGTTGTTGTTATTCCAGAGCCGGGGACATTGGTTTTGCTGGGCTTTGGCGTTCTTGGTTTGTTAAGAAGAAACAGAAATAGTAAATGATGCCCATTATTGTTGTTGTGTTAGCATAGATTTTTTCCGGCAAGTTAGAATTGGGACATTATTTAAGTAGTCAATCATTTAATTGTCTTAGATTTTAAGAGCAATTTTTGGGGCGGTCTATAAAATTTTGATATGCCTTTTTTATATTATGATAGACAAATTGTGTATGTTTGTTTATCCTTAATGCTTCTGTAACCGTTGTTGAATATTGTGCTTAGCAGTAAGTTAACAGAGAAAAGGTAAATTATTATGCCGGTAACTTATAAGATTTACCTTGTTGCGGGGGCAAGGCCGAACTTTATGAAGATTGCTCCGCTGTGGCACAGATTTAAAGAGCTAAGGGAGCGGTTTGATGTGTATGTTATCCATACCGGCCAGCACTACGATTATGTGATGTCCGAGGTTTTTTTGAAAAATCTTGGTTTGAAGGAGCCTGATTTTTATCTGGGTGTTGGTTCAGGGACACACGGTTACCAAACCGGCCGGATTTTGATTGAGATGGAAAAGCTTTTGCTCGCCAGGCCGGCAGATTTGGTAATAGTAGTCGGTGACGTTAATTCCACTATAGCCGCGGCTCTGGCGTCAGTGAAGCTGGGTATACCGGTTGCACACATTGAAGCCGGCCTGCGGAGTTTCGATAAGGGGATGCCTGAAGAGATAAACCGGATTCTGACCGATAGAATCTCGGATTTGCTTTTCGCCAGCGAGCCATCGGGTGTGGAAAATTTAAGAAATGAGGGAGTTAATGAGAAGCGTATTCATCTTGTGGGTAATTTAATGATTGATTCATTGAAAAATAATCTTGAGCAAATTAAAGCTGTTAAGAAAGCTGAGGAGATGGGGCTTGAAAGCCGGAAGTTCGGCCTTGTCACTATACATCGTCCTTCGAATGTCGATAACAAAGCCTCTCTCGAGATTGTGTTGTCTATATTAAAAGAGGCTGCGGCGGAGGATAAGCTTGTTTTTCCCGTTCATCCGAGGACGAGTAAAAGCATAGAACGGTTCGGTTTGAAAGACGAGTTCGATTCGATTGAGAATCTGGAAATGACTGAGCCTATCGGGTATTTCGATTTTATGAATTTGATGGTTAACTGCAGATATGTTTTGACGGATTCGGGCGGTATTCAGGAGGAGAGCTGCTGGCTGGGAGTGCCTTGTATCACGCTTCGCAATAATACCGAGCGTCCCCTGACGGTTGAGAGCGGTACTAATCGTGTTGCCGGTCTTAATCTTTCTGCGGTTATTTCTGCACTTGACTGGGCGCGAGATTTTGATTCATCGGGCTACAGGCCGCCGAAGCTCTGGGACGGAAATGCGGCTGAGCGGGTTGTGAAAATAATTGGGAAGTGCATTTATGGCCAGTGATGTTGAAAAAACTAAACCGAAGGATTTTTATTATAATGATTATGACAGTATAGCAGGATGAATTATACAGATTTACAGATAAAAGTTAAGAGAAAATATACAATTTGTTAGAGCCTGCGTTGGATGGTATCACGAATATTATGTACGAGCAGAGAAAAGATGTTGACTTTGGGATAGACTCTTTTGATTGTGTTGTAATCGTTAAAAAACTGTCTCAGGAATTTTGACAGTTTTTGGAAAAACAGCGATATTGTCATTTTTTTGGATTTTGCGCCGATTATATTTTTTTCATGCTGACGGTAGAGAACAGTTGGCGTTTGGATGCAGAAAATTCTGCCTTGTTTTGCGATATTCATAGCTATCCACCAGTCATGCACTCTTGCCTGTAGCGGAATGGGGAAAATGATTTGTTTAGCTTTTTTGTTTATCATTGTGGTGCAACCGGTGACAACATTTTTGTAAATAATTTTAGTTAATTTATCACCTGTAAGGGGTTCTAATTTTTTATATGACCATAAAGAATCTGCGATTACATTCAAATCAGCATCAACGACTTTTAAGTCGGTATGCACAAGAATGGGAATAACAGGATAGCTAAGCTCTGCGGTTTTGATTTTATTCAGAGTCAGTTCTGTTTTTTCCGGCAGCCAAATATCATCCTGGTCGCAGAACATAATGTATTCATTTTTTGACTTTTCCAGAAGTTTGTTAAAGTTTTGTGCCGGGCCGAGTTTGCCAAGCGAATCTTCAATGAGTTTGATTTTATCGGGATACCGACTTATATAGCTTTTTATTATTCCTAATGTGTTATCGTCTGAACCGTCATCACGTATTATAAGTTGCCAATCATTGCATGTCTGTGAAAGGATGGATTCTATTTGTTCTTTTAAGAAACGTTGGCCGTTATAAGTTGCAAGAAGTATATCTATCATATTAAACTGAATCTTTTCAATATCCAATCAGGACTGACTTTTAGACCATTTTACAAAGCAGCCGTGATACGGAGGAAGATTAATTTTATTTTTCCATTTATACAAAAAAAAGAAACCTGTTAAAAGACCGACAACAGGTTTTGACTTCATAGTGATATAGTTAAACCATGCGTCAATATTTTGAGTTCCCGTTATCACGGGATTTTCAAAGACATTTTCAATTTCCCGGCAGGACGGAGGTTCGATTGTCAGGTGTTCAGCGGTCCATCGGTGTTCCTTTTTGAAATTATTCAAATACCATTGGTTAAATTTTATGTCGCCGTCTCTTCCTAAGAATTGTTTTACAGGGTCGTGCATAACGAAGTGCAGCAGAACAGTATTTTTGGAGACTCTTTTCAATTCTTTAAGAAAATTTTCCCTCTTATCTTTTGGAATATGCTCGAGGGTATCGACAGAAATAACAATATCGAATTCTTCATTTTCGAAGGGAAGCTGCTCGCAGTTGAGAACAATTGTTTTGGCAAGTTTTACTTTTGCCAGAAAATCCGGGTTGCTGTCAGCCAGAAGGATATTGAAACTCTCATGTTTTCGCATGTATTTTAAAAAACCTGCTAATCCCTCTCCGCCTGCTCCTACTTCGAGTATGTTAATTTTAGCATCTGAATTTGAAATCCGGGATTTCAGTTCAGCCAGGATTTTTGAATATCTGAGAAAAGGATCCAGATCTTTAGACCAGAATATCGCTTCCCTAAGACCGAAGTCATCTTTTTTCCATCTGTAAAGCCTGGACCTGAAGGATCTGATTATAAGATAGCAAAAATGGTCTATTGCCATTAGTGTACATTTTAATAGTCCATATTCGCGAATTAATTTCTTGGGATCAGGCATTTTTTTTGCACACAGCAATAAAATCCAAACAATTTTCCAAATTATCTTTTGTTACACAAAAATCGGAGATATCAATATTTTTATTAAGCTGTTTCGAAAGAATATATTGTATTTTTCCGGGGATAAGGTTCAACAGGAATAATAAATGAGTTTTTTTGAGAAGTTTTTTCAGAAAGTTTTTGAATTTATACAAATGTGATTTTTCTAAATTTTCCATTCTTTGTGATGAATTAACTCCGTAAATTTCAACATTATCAAAAAAATCTTTCAAAAGCTCGCGTAATTCGTCTAAGAAATATTCTTTTACATGAAAAGGATTTTCCGGTTTTGAAGAATTTGGTGAATAAGTTTTTTTGTTAGGTGTTGAAATAATTGCAACTGCGTCTTTTTTTAAGACACGTTCAATTTCCGATAAATAACTGTGTACATCCCCAATATGTTCTATAACCTGAAATGATGTCAGTGCTTCGAAAGTGTTCTCATCAAACTCCAGTTTTGTGGCGTTGTTAACCTTGAATTCAAGACTTTCTATACTGAAGGATTTTCTCGCGTATTCCACGGCATCTTTCGATATGTCGATTCCGATGACCTTTTTAGCCCCGTTTGTTATCAGGTGATAAGAACCGTATCCTGAACCACAGCCATTATCGAGAGTTATTTTATCTTTAATAAAACGTTCTGCGAATATGTATGCCGCTTTATGTCGAAGGAACATCGGGCTGTGTTCTGAGTGTTTTTGTGCTATTAAACGCTCACCTGTATTCTTGATTTTCATATATTTTTCGTTAAAGGAGTTTTATAAATGTTGTCATTTTAAGTTAGCAAATTCTTTTCTTCTACGCAACAAACTTGTGCCGCCTAATATGATGCCTAATAATATTATTATGAAAAAATTCAGTACTCTTGCAACGACGGAGACGAGGATGCCGGCAGCCATACCAATGCCCATCTGCTCGGCGATAAAGCCGTAAGCGATTTCCTGAACACCTATATTTCCCGGTGTAATGGAAATAAAGATACTCAGCCTTAAAAGAATGTAAAAGACCAGCAGAGTAGGCAAATTCAGGATAAGGTCGAATCTCTTGAATAAGATATAGTGTGCAAGAACGGTCAGCGCAAGCTGTATGATTCCGAGTGAAAAAAATTTCAGCAGATACGTTGTATCGCGAAGGTTACTGATAGTTACGGATAACACTTCGGTCAGCTTTGCGTGAGTCCAGTCGAGGAATTTAATCTTTATTTTGAATTTTGACATCAGAAAGATGACCGCTACGGGCACGGCAGAAATCAGTAATGCCAATATTAAAAAAGTTTGCCATGCGATAAAGTATCCTATTTTAAAACGCGGGCTCAATACAAGTATCACCGTTGTTGCGAAGAACAGGTTAAAGCAGGTGTCCATCCAGAGGGTGGACGTAAAGCTGCTTATATAGCGAGTGTATGAGATGTTACAGTCTTTTTTAAGTTTGTAACCGCGATACACATTCCCCATTTGAGAAAAAACCAAGTTCAGGAAGCGAGCCTGAATCAGCAGCTTGAAGAGGTAAATATAGTTCAGGCGTATGCTGCTGCATTTTTCAAGGACTATCTGGAACCTTAGGCTGTAAATAAAAAAGTAAGAGACCGTAAGAATGATGATAAAAAATATGGTTGGGACGTCGAGCTTCAGAATCAAAAGCAGCGAATCTTTGTTCTTATAGAAGAATCTTACCAGGTATATAATGCAGGCCAGTGCAATTAATAATCTGATTATTTTCTTTAATTTTTTCAATTTATAAGCTTTTTAATTTTTTATTGCTGATTTTCGAATACCTGTATTTGCCTTCGCCAGTAATCGCTGTCATAGCCCCTGTCGCTGCGAAAAACCCGCGAACCAGTACCATACCTGTGGGTTAATATAGGCTCTTTGTTATAACAGTACAGCTCAAATTGCCCTGCAAGGTTGATGAGAGAATCGCTTTTGCCTTTAATTATTTCGTCATCGGGCAAAACGGCTTTGAACAAAATTGCCTTCAGGTTATTTCTTTTTGCTTTTGAAGCTATTCTTGAGCCCGTATCATTGCTGCATACGCCGATTATGTGCTCAAGAAATCCGAACATTTTTCTTACGGCAGGATATTTTTGGTACCTTCTTCTATTGATGAAAATTCCGAAGCGCAGGATTTGCCGCCTGCAGAAGTTAAAAAAATTAACTAATGGGCTCTTAGAATATGCGGTCCAGTCGGCATTAATCGTTTTGTAATCATCGGTTTTAAAAAAACAGAACACGGGATTCGGGAAATTGTGATATTTTCCAAGCTGCCATTGGGGATAGGTTGCGCCAACGGCTGAGCAGCCTTCATTTTCGATTATATCAATGCAAAGAGAGTCCCAGTTAGTCTTAAAAATATGAATATCGGGGTCAACTATCAGGCCGTATTCGGTTTCTAATTTATCCATCGCTATGTTTAAGCCGAAAGCATGGGCAAAAGAACCTTTTTCTCCTTTTGGGTCGTTAGGGCATATAGTCAAATTCAGATTTTTTTGTTCAAGAGAAGATAACTGTTTATCTTCGCCGTTCGTGTTATCAATGACGAGATATTTAATGTTCCGGGGCCATTTAGCTTTTTTATTAAGATTTAAAAACAGAGGCTCTAAGAATTCCATAGAGTACCAGTTCACTGTTATCACAGTCAGATTCTTATCTTCAGCCATAAAATTTTCCGTTGAGATAAGGTTTGGTAATATGATAGAGGGTTTACTTTCCGATGTAAAGGTATATCTTGGCTTTTGATTTTTTGTATTAGTGGTTTTGGAAAATTGTATATAATTATACGGGCAGTTTTTTTATAAATGATTTTATTTGGTCCCGCACTTTTCTGAATTCTGCCATAATTTCTTTTTCGGTTCCTGTTGTTTCTGTCGGGTCGTCGAAGTTGCGGTGCATTATTTTTACCCTGCCGGGGAAAACAGGACAGTTCTCTTTTGCCTTGTCGCAGAGAGTTACGACGTAATCGAAATCGATGCCGGCCAAATCGTCGATGGATTTTGGATAGTGGCTGGAGATGTCTATTCCGGCTTCGGCCATAACTTTGATTGCCCGTTCGTTTACCTTGCTCGGGTTTACTCCTGCGGAGAAGGCCTCGAGCTCGTCCGGCCTTAAGTCGTTTGTGAAGGCCTCGGCCATCTGGCTGCGACAGGAATTGCCCACACATAAAAACAAAATTTTTGTTTTTTCCTCTTTTGTCATTTGTGCTTCTCAAGTTTTCAGCAGCTTTTCAGCTATAATTTTTGCGGCGTTTTTATTGGCAATGACTTCGCAGTTTTTTTTCATTTCGGCAAGTTTTTCATCATTGTTCATCAGCTCTTCGAGTTCTTCGGCGAGCCATTCGCAGCGCTCTTTTTCGTCGGGCAGGTCGTCAACGATGACTGCGGCGCCGGTTTCGACGAGTTTTCCGGCGTTTAAGTACTGGTGCATATCCCTGTGATAGGGGTATGGAATGCAAATGCTCGGTACGGATGCAGCGGCGTACTCGGCGATGCTCACGGCACCGCTTCTGCCGATAACCAAATCCGCGGCTGATAAGAGGTCAGCCATATCGTCGTAATAATCAACAATGTTGTGTGCAATTTTTGCGTTCGAATATTTTGCCCTGACCTGGTCGAGATTGTTTATGCCTGTGATGTGCACTACCTGCCATTTGTCGGCGAAGCGGTCGAGAAATTCGAGCAGCGAACAAATCGTATTGTTGATATTCTGCGAGCCGCTGGAGGCGCCAGTTATCAGCAGAGTCTTTTTATTTTTATCGAGGCTGAAGTGTTCGATGGCTTTTTGAGGATTAGGATTTTCGAAGCCGGCTCTAAGGGGACAGCCGGTGCAATTTATTTTATGCTTTTGCTTTTTAAGATATCGGGCAGAATCCTCGAACTGTACGAAGATTCCGTCAGCCCATCGTGCGATTAGCTTGTTGGCGCGGCCTGGGACGATATCGACGTTTATTAATTTGACGGGTATTTTTCTTTTATGTGCAGCCCGGCATACGGGGGCTGCTGCGAAGCCGCCGATGCCGACCACAACCGGATTTTCGGTTTTGTCGAGAATTTTGCCTGCGATTTCGGCGCTTTGAAAAAAGGTTTTTAAGAATCTGAGGAATTTTGCCGGATGCAGTGAAAAAGCTTCTGCGGGCAGTTTTGTAGATTCGAACCCAGTTTTTGAGAGGATTTTTGAGTCGATGTCACGGCTGCTGCAGAAGAAATGGATTTTTGCTGTTGGCTCAAATTTGGTGATTTTTTCAGCAACAGCAATTGCGGGGTAGATATGCCCGCCTGTACCGCCGCCGGCAAAGAAAAATGCTTTGTTACTCATTTTTACATAGACTCCAAAGCCTGTAGAGTAACAGCGGTTTTATTTGTTTGCAATGGTTCATCTGGTTGTTCTATGCCGGTTTGTTTTGCGATGTTCAGGAGTGTTCCGACAGCGGCGGCGGAGAGGAGCATAGAAGTACCGCCGGCACTTACGAAAGGCAGCGGTATTCCCTTCGTGGGTAAAACGACAGTGACAACGCCGATATTGATGGCAGCCTGGATTGCTATTGTCAGCACTACGCCAGCAGCAAGGATTTTGCCGAAATCATCTTTTGTTCTTTTGATAACGAGAATTCCCAGCCAGAGGAAAGCTATAAATAACGTAATGACCGCTGCGGTGCCGACAAATCCAAACTCTTCGCCGATTATGGCAAAGATAAAGTCGGTGGTATCTTCGGGCAGATGGCCGTATTTGCAGATACCGCTGCCGAGACCTTTGCCGAATAAGCCGCCTGAGCCGAGCGCAATAAGTGATTGATTTGCCTGATAATTAGCTGAGTCGGCGAGTTCGGTTGGTTTTAGAAAGGCGATAATTCTTTGCATTCTGTGCGGATAGAGCCAGAGAATGAGGCAAAAAGCGATAAGTGCAAATGGGAGAGGGGCCAGCATGTGCCGCCATTTCGCACCTGCGATTGTGAGCATAATAAATGCCAGTAATGCAATAAAGGCGGCGGTGCCGAGGTCTTCGATGATAATCAGGCCTACAACAATAGCTATAACGGCGCAGAGCGGTATAAATCTTTTGCGGAACAGATGTAGATTGAAACCTTCTTTGGCACAAAGGCCTGCGAGGAAGAAAAAAATCGCCCATTTTGCAAGCTCTGATGGCTGAAAGCTGATTGTTATCGGGCCTAAGGGGATTTTCAGCCATCGATAGTGGTTATGTATTTTTGGTATGAATGTTGGAAAAACCGGGTGGAATCGCTGGTATAAAACGATAGCGAGAAGGGCGATACTGAGGGCTAAAGCGTAAACGGCAGGTGATTTCAGCAGGTGTTTATTGAATTCGAATCTGTGATAGTTTATTGCTGAGGCTGCGAACATTATGAGAATTGCGAGCGGGAAAAAGAGGATTTGTCTGAGCGACGCAGAGTTATAAAAATGACGTAAGTCTATGTCCTGCGTGATGTTGGCGGAAGCTGAGAAGACAAAGACTGTACCCGTCGCCATAAGCAGGATAACACATACGGCGATTTTGTCAGCGAGAGCAGTTTGTTTTCGCAGCTCAATCATATTAAGAAAAAGCTCACGTAAATAATGTTCGGGAGAAACAAGCTATTATTTTTTCGGCTGATGTGCCGGAAAAGCAGTAAAAAAAGTCTTTAGTGCTGCTCTTATCTGTTTAGTTTTTTGGATTTTCGATTTTTTGATGTGCTGTTTCGTAATTATTTTGGCCGAGACGGCTGAAAGGGGTGTGGTCAGGGTACATCTGTTTGAACTGCGCTCGGAAGGAATCCTCGATTTCGACAGCCTTTTCATAATGTTCGAGGGCGAGATTCATTTTTCCGAGCTGCTCTGCTATCTGAGCTAACGAGAGATGCAGTCTTGCCAGGCCGGGATAAAGCTCAACTGCCTGCGATGCGGCATCGAGGGCCTTTTTTAGCCATTCGGTTTTTTGTGGTTCCGGTTGAGCCTGGCTGAGCGATAAATATAAATCGCTTAATTTTTTGAAGTAAGAATATTTATCAGGGTATCGTTTGATTGCGGTCAGGTAGCAGCTTTCAGCCTGTGTGAGCAGCTCTATGCCGGAGCGTGGATTTGAGCTGTAATTTTGCTCATAAAGCAGGCCGTTGTGGTATGGTGCGGTCGTGCTTAGTGGGTCAGCTTCTGCGGCTTCATTAAAAAGGATATGCGCGTGCTGGTAGCTGCCGATGGCTTCGGCTTTTTTGGCAGCGGCTATCTTCGAAAAGCTTTTTACAACAGGGACAATACAATAATAAAAGAAAGCGAAAGTTACAGTAAAGCCTGCGAGAGCTGTTATTATTTTTATTGTGGAGTTGGTTTTGAGATGAAAGCAGGGCTTCTGCCGGGCATTTAAATCCGAGGCAATCAGGCAGGCGAGGATAGCACAAAAGGCTGTGAAAACAGGAGGCTCGAAGATGGCAAAGTCTATGAGGTTGTGTATGAGCAGACCAAAAACAGCAGAGACAAGAGCGGCTATGGTTATATTCATTTTGAGTTTGGTTTGTTGCGTGTTGTGCAGGGGGCCGTTGGTTATCAAAAAAAAGCCTATAATAAATGCTGCTATGGGCATTATAAAGATTATGAGTATGCCGTTGAGAATTTCCGACAGGGAGATATCAAGTGGGATTGGTATTAACAATGGTCTGAAGATTAACAGTACAAGCGGGATAAAAAGGATAAGCAGTCTTTTGAGATTTTCGCTCGAATGAGTTTTAACAGGCGTCTGGGATAGTTTAGTTATCGGATTTATCTTCCAGAGAGGAAGGCAGATTATTGCAAGAAAAGCTATAAGGCCGATAGGCCCGTATTGAGTCAGAAGGCTCAGGATGAAGTTGTGCGGGTCAGAGATGGCTTCTATTGCCTGGGGTAGTTTGTGAAGCAGGTAAGCAGTTGCGAAGTTTGCCGGTCCGACACCGGTGTATGGATTTTCTGCGGCGATTTTGCCGGCGGCGAGCCAGTACTGCCATCTTACGAGCATAGAGTTACCGCCCGGCAGGCGGTTGTGAGTGAGGCCGTAGGAAATGACGGCCCAGGTGACAGAAGCGATTACAAGCAGACAGATGATTGAGATTATTTTTTTGTGAGAGTATATCCAGCCGCCGAAAAAGCAGAGTGAGGCAAAGAGTACTGATGCGAGCAGAGCCGCGATGGTTGCACCTTTGCTCCGGGTAAGGAGCAGACCGATAATGACTACTATTAAGACGGCGCCCGATGTTAAATAGTGCCAGGGGTCAGCGTCGGGATTATTGCGGTTTTTAACTTTGTCGATAAATAAAACGGCGGCGGCGAAAAGTGCCAGTATTATAAAAGAGCCGGCGGAATTGGAGGTAGTAAAGGATGCTTTTATGTCTTTCGAATAGAGCCTGTGTTCAAACTGAAAATGTCGCAAAGAGCCGGTCTGGATGTTACGTGACTGGAGCACCTGGTTTGGGTTTTGTTCGTATTGTTTAATTGATTGTTCGTTCATATAGGAGAACTGCTCGTAGCATTGGTAGGCACAGAGGAATCCTGAAGCGGCAATGACAGCCAGTGTTAGTTTGATTTTAGCAGAGGAATCGAGAATTTGAACGAGAAGGACGACCATTAGCAGCGGTGCGATAAAAATGACTGCAGAGGTGATTGCAGCTCGCGTATTCGAAGCGGCTGAGCCTGAGATTACCGAGGCGATAACCAGCAGCGATAGACCGATTTCGATACCTGTGAATCTATAGAGGAAGTGCTTTGTATAAAAATTTAAGATGAGCCAGATTACAAATGCGACAATCAAAACAGCAGAAAGAATAAGGCTGTAAATGACAGTATTCAGGGTGCTTATCTGGTCTGTTGATTGAGGGGATAAAACTTCGGTAAGCGTAGTGCGAAGAGCGATTAAGCACAGGCAAAGGATAAGTAGAAACAGTTCGAAGGTAACCAGGGATTTGCTTTTGGACAGGTTGAGAGCGTTTGCTTCGTTTCTCATTTTTTTCGTCACTTGACGTTAAGTTTGAATACTTTTTTAACGAAATAAGTATACAGTTTTGGCGATTTATAGCAAGAGAGCAATTCGGCTGGACGGGATATTCCGGATGCGTATTTTTTTAAGCAAAGCTTGACAAACATCAGGTTGTTTTGAAGAATGTGCAGTAACAATACAAGGTGATTTATGGAACACGACAGATTGTGCATATATAAAAGTGTGAAGCTTGAGAAGCCGAAATTGCTTCTGGGTTTTCAGGGGTGGATGGACAGCGGAGAAGTTTCGACGGGCACTGTCAAATATTTTGTGGAAACCCTTAGAGCGGAAAGAATTGCCGAGATAAGGCCGGAAGGTTTCTATATCGAAAATTTCCCGGGTACGATGGATTTTGCGGCAATATTTCGGCCCTATACAAAGATTGAGAAAGGGCTTGTAACGAGACTCGAATGGCCGAAAAATATTTTTTACGGTGACGCAGCGAGTAATCTGATATTTTTTATCGGCAAGGAGCCAAATTTCGGCTGGAAGGAATTTTCGGAGTGTATCTTTTCGGCTTGTGCTCAGTTCGGTGTCGAAGAGATTTATTTTGTCGGCAGCGTATCGGGTTTGGTTCCTCATACACGTGA
>CAZMQF010000018.1:0-23167 GCA_964568365.1 uncultured Pirellulales bacterium
CTCGTACGCACCAATATCGTATGTCCCGGCACCAGTAATATAAGGCACATCAACACGGCTGCGTCCAAGTATATCGCTAATCACTTCGACTGTATCATCACCAGCATCTATGCAGGGATTATAATCACTCGAATTGTTAAAGTAGCACTGAAGCTGTAAGCCGTCATCCTCGGTAAGGAATCTTCCATCATCGCCATTAGGATTGCTCGAATCTGCAAATTTAGGGTCATCATCAATATTGCCGGTTCCGCCTAAATTGTCAAAGCCCTCAATGCAGCTATAGTTGACAGTAACATCGCTGTCATCGTCGTAAATCTGTTCCTGCTCTGTTGTGGTACTTTCATCGCTGTCGGTATTGCCCCAAAAAATGCAGTTCGTAACAGTCAGGGTTGATTCATCTGAATATACTCCGCCGGTCCAACCTGAATATTCTCCCTCATCTCTTGCTTCATTGCCATAAAATGTGCAGTTAATAAATGTTGTATCCTGCAGATGACTGATGACAGCCCCACCAACAACTGCAGTATTACCGGTGAAGACACAATTGACAAATTCCTGAGTATATGTTTTATTATCATACATAACTGCATTGCTCACCGCTCCGCCTATAAAAGCTTCGTTTCCGGAAAAAACGCAATTAGTAAATTTTTGAGTGTTGTCATCGCCGTAGTTACAAACTGCTCCGCCATAATAATATGTTCCACCATTATCCTCAAATATGCAGTTAATTATCTCAGCGTCACCGTCGCAATATAAACCTCCACCCTCAACATAAACCTCGTCAGTATTACCAGCTTTAATTGTAAGACCATCGAGTATTATCCCGTGAGAGCCTTGCACAACACGATGGCAATTATCTGTTTTTATACCTTCTTCACCGATGTCGCCACTTAAAGTAGTTGGATATGCAATAGGGTCGCGCTCGCCTCCGCCTGTCGGAAAGCCGCCCTGAATTTCCATAAAATACTTCAATTCAAAACTGTCACTGCTCTCATCCCCGGGGGTGTATGTACCTTTCGCAACATAGATTATCGCTGCTTCATCTTCTGCTGCCAATGCATCACTAAGCTCTATATAGGCATTCTGCCAGCTTTTACCATCTTCGGTGCCGGTAGCATTTTTATCTACATAAACAGGTCCATACTCTTCATAGACATAAATATAAACACTATCATAATCATAAAGAGCTGGAGAACCGTTATCCTTGACCCTCAGAGTAGCCGTGTAAGTATCAGCAGTTGAATACGAATGAGTAATTTTTTCCTCAGTAAATACCTGGTAACTGTCACCGCTTTTAAATCTTATTGCATATTCGACTATTGAGCCGTCAGGGTCATAAGAGCCTGCATGGCTGAATGTTACCGTATCGTCCACAAGACATATTACAGGATCTGCGCTTAAATTCGCAACCGGCGGATCATTCCACCCAAAAGCTTGTTCTGAAAAAACAAAAATAATAACAAAACTTATTATTTCCGCTAAATGTTTACTCCTCATCTTTAGTTACTCCTCATAAATGGACTCGTTTCCGTTCTTTCGATATTTTTTTCGAGCCAGCTCTTTGCAATCTTCGCTGCCTGACAATCAGGGTACTTTTCTACAAGTTGCTGGTATGCAGCTGTTATCTTTGTCTTTGCCTCCGACTCGCTAATCGTTCCCGACTGTTGCATATCCTCGTAGCATTGACCTACCAAAAACAAGGCATTCCAGGCTAAATTATGCTCTGGAAACTTTTCAGCGACGTTTCTGTAGCAGCCTATCGCCTTTTCATATCTGCCCAGTCTGCGATAGCAGTGACCCGCCCAGCTGTAACCATCCGCTGTGTTGGTTTGTTCGGGATGACTTGCACCCACCTGCTCCCATATCTCAATCGCCTTTTGAAAATAAGCTTTGGACTGACTTTCAAGACCGGCTGCCTCCATCTCAAACGCCTTATTGTAAATCTGATGCGCTATCGTATGTACTAATGTCCCCGGCAAAGCGGCTCGTCCCTCAAAATTCACAGCAAATTTATCTATGGAGTCAAGTGAATTGGCATCACCTGTATCAATTGCCGATAAAACACCTATCCTTGCAATCGCAAATGTCACCTCGCCTGCCTGACTGCTCGCAGGAAACTGCTCCGCTATCTGCTGAAAAATAGCTTTTGCCTCATCATATTTCTTTGAATACTCATAACTGCCCGCAATATAGAAAAGAGCCTCAGGCAGACGCTCATCACCTGCACAACTATTCAACAATTGCTCCATCCCCGCCGAGGCTTCGGATAACTTCTCCCTCGCAACCTTCGATGTAATAAGATTCATCCTTGCCCATAAGGCCGGCTGACTGTCAGGCCATCTTTTTAACACAAGCTCATTTATCGCATCTGCCTGTGAATATTTTCCGAACCAGTGGTATGCCCCTCCAATCTCAGTTACCGCACCGGCAAGATTAGGGTCACCGTCATACTGCTGTAAAAGATTTTCCGTCTCAGCCTGGGCCTTTTGAAAATCCGACAAAGCTACATAATCTACAGCTGTGAACGTTTGTGCCCAGATAGCCCGCTCAGAATCCGGATTATTGTCTAATATAAATTTATAAGTATCGATGGACCTTTGAAACTTCTGTGAGTGGCGGTACTGTTCAGCTATATCAAATACAGCTCCGGGAAGCTTCGCATCACCCGCGAAATCGGTAATAAGCTTCTGATAAGCCTCCGCCGCTTCTGCATCTTTACCTGAAGTTATGTAGTCTATGACAAGCGCCTTTGCCTGCTCAAGCTCAGCATCAGCAAGGGCATAATTTGCCGTTAACACAATGCAGAAAAATACCGTAACCCTAATTTTCTTAAACATTTATAAACCTCCTTTAATTTAATTAAACAGGTTTGATTGAGCTTCGAATAGAACAAATCCACGAGTTGTAATAACAACTGCCGGGTGTGTTTTACAGTTATCATCATTTACCTCTCCCCCCCACAAAAAATTCCAATACTCTTTTACTTCCTTAAAACCATAGTGTCAAGAAAAAAATGATAAAATATTTACAAACTTGATATACTTCCTTAACTATTTCCATACAATAAACTTATAGCTCGCCAAAGATAAAAATTATTAATATGGATTTATAAGTCACTTATTTTTTCAAGTCCCCCATCTTGCCAAACAAAAAAGATTTCTCTTGCTTTTCTATTACCAGCTAAGGTATATTCTCTGCTTACCAATACTGTTGGAAATCATAGGAAAACTAAATAACATTAGCAGCAGGAAAAACAGATATGGAAAACCATCGTAAAAGCAGGGTAAAAAGAAACCGCAAGAGCGGCTTCTTGAATCGTTCAAGCTCAAAAAAAGGCCGCAAAATCCTCGCCAGCAAACGCCGTGCAGGCCGAAAAGTAAATGTAGCTCATTCTATGTAAAACCTATTCCGCCCGCCAATTCACCGCTGAACTCTGGCTCTATCCGCGCCTGTGAAATAACGGCAATGTATGCTCGTCCTATCAGAGGAACTTATACGTAAAAATAGATTGACGAGTAAGTTCTCGTCGCTTAAGCTCTTTAAAAATGGAAAAGCGAATAATAATAAATGCAGATGATTTTGGCCTTTGTGAAGGAGTAAATAAGGCTGTAGCACAAGCTCATACAACCGGCGTATTAACAAGTGCTACGATTATGACCAATATGCCGGCTGCCGACCAGGCCGCTGAGATAGCGAAAAAAATGCCGTCTCTCGGCATAGGGGTACATCTTAATCTTTCTGAAGGCCGGCCGATATCGGAAAAAAACACTGTTGCACCCCTGCTCGGCACTGACGGCAACTTTTGTTTATCGCCCGCGAAGATAGCCCTCTTTTCCTTATCACAAGTCAAATACAGAAATGCTATAAGAAGCGAGCTTGCCGCCCAGATTCAATGGGCCATAGATAAGGGATTAAAGCCTACCCATCTGGACTCGCACAAGCATATTCACTCCTTTCCCGTCATATTTTCGATAGTATGTAAGTTAGCTGAAAGCTTTAACATCAAAGCGGTAAGATGGCCCTTCGAACAAAAGCAAATTTCTCGACCCCCCTGGCCCGACCCTGACAAAAAAAGTGTGAAAAAAGCCGCTCTCATTCGCTTAATGGCGAGGATAAACCGTCTGCAAAATCCGAAATTTCTTAAAAATAAAATATTTATCGGAATAGCACATACTGGTAAAATTGACCTGGATTTCCTAAGGGCTGTCAGTCAATACTGCCGGGCGGAAATCGCAGAATTAATGACACATCCGGGACTGACCGACGGAATCGATTTGGCCAAAACAAGGCTCGTATATCAGCGGCAGGTCGAACTGCAGGCTTTGTGTGACAAGAAAACAAAAATGTATTTTAATGAGGCGGGAATAAAACTGATACATTATGGTAACATCTGAACAAAACATTGACTGCTCAATCGTTGTGCCCGTTTATAATGAAGGCGCTGTTGTTGGCGAGCTGTACCGCAGATTAGACCAGACAATGAGCAGCCTGCCTATAAAGTACGAACTCGTTTTCGTCGATGACGGAAGCAATGACCAGACACTAAAAAAGTTGAAAGATATTTTCAAAAAAGATTCAAAGGTCGTAATCGTTGAGCTTCGCCGAAATTTCGGCCAGACGGCGGCGCTTGCCGCCGGTTTCGATGCTGCTCAGGGAAAAATAATAATTTCAATGGATGGAGACCTTCAGCATCTGCCAGAGGAGATACCAGCCTTTCTTGAAAAAATCAATGAGGGCTACGACATCGTGAGCGGCTGGCGCAAAAACAGGGTGGATAATATGATAATGCGAAAAATACCCAGCAAAGCTGCAAACTGGCTCGCCTTTAAAATAAGCGGCATTAACATTCACGATTTCGGCACAACTTTCAAGGCATACAGGCGGGAAGTGATTGAAAGTCTGAATCTGTACGGTGAGCTGCACCGATTTATACCTGCCCTGCTCTCGAAAAGCGGTTTTTCCATTGCCGAGATTCCAATTACAAACATACAACGCCCGAAAGGCCAAAGCAATTACGGAATCTCGAGAACATTCAGGGTCGTCTTCGATTTGATAACTTTAAAATTTCTGCTTGAATATGTCACCAGGCCTCTGCATTTTTTCGGAAAAGCGGCTCTTTTCTGCTTTTTTGCCGCATTCCTTTTAAGCTCTTACATCCTCTATGACAGATTTGTTTATAACGTACCTATTATGGTTGCTCACGGCCCTATGGCCGGCCTGGCGGCATTGCTCTTTCTTGTCGGATTTACTTTTATATCGACAGGACTGATAGGAGAAATGATAAGCAGGGTCTATTTCGAATCTACGAATAAAAAAATATACTCGGTTCATAAAATTCACCGAAAGTAAAATGAACAACGCAACGATAAAATGAAAAAGAAAAAAAATTCTATTAATGTTTTAATCGTTATTTCTGTGATTATCATATCCCTCGTTTTGTTAGTCAGGCATTTTCATATCCGGGATTTTTGCATAATAAAAGAGGATGTGCTCTATATAAGCGGACAACCCAGAGGAATGGATTATACAAGGCTGCTTTATAATTACCATATTGCCACGATAGTAAATATCCGTCCAAGCACAGAACACTTCGAACGTAACTGGCGAAATGAAGAGCTGGTCTGGACAAAAAATAACGCCGTTAATTATATTGAAATACCTATCGAAAGAAAGACCTACTTTCCTGATGAGCAGACTCAGGAACAGTTCCTTGAAATTATGGCCGATAAGAACAATCTACCCGTCCTCCTTCATGGTTATGGCGATGATAAAAGAGTTTCTATGCTTGTGGCGGTCTGGCTCGAAAAAAGTCAGGAATATAATTACGACCAGACCTGCAAAAAAATAAAAGAAATTATCGATGACAGAGAATTAACAGAAAAAGAAAAAAATTTTATTCGTCTTTTGGAAAAGAAGACTGCTCGCTAATATTGCTGTTATTTGAATCCTCCACAACAGCGGCTGTTTTATGAAATATCTTCCCACCAGCATCCGGCTTGTATTTGCCCGGCTCTATTGCATCGGAGTATATTGCTCTAAAGTGATTTCGCTGCATCAGCTCTTTAAGGTAATCTAAATCGCAAACAACCCAGTTGCCCTGCTCATAATCTTTTTCTATTTGTGATATTTCACTTATTACGGGTACGACTTTGCCGAAATATTGCACAAATCTGCTCGAAAGATGTTTATATGCTACAAGTCTTCCCGATGGCGGCACTATTTCAGCAGCTCTTTCTGCAAAATCACGCGAAAATCTATCTACATCCAAAACTGTGCCGAAAACCGCCTTTGATGCCATTGCCCAAATAACTATACCTGAAAAAATCACAGACAATGCCGCTGCAGGTTTCCTTCTTGAAAATAATACGGCAACGACCGTAATCATTGCTATCGTTAATATTGCAAGAAGAATCATAGTTCTACAAAAGGCGCTTTGTCTGATGCAAATATAAATTGACGCTATTATAATACCTGAAGTTATAATCAAAAAATGGTACCGAAGAATATTGCGGACAAACTTCAATGTATATGCCTTTCGCTCAAAAACAATATCATCGAGTATTATGCCGATTAGCATAGCCGCCGCCGGCATTACAGGCATTATATAGTGCTGACGTTTACCGGCATCAATTGTAAGAAAAATAAAATCAGCTGCAAACCACAAGGCCAGGTAAATCATCACAGGCCTTTTCCTTTCCCAGAGCCTATAAAAAGGAGATGCCAATGACATCGGCAAAAAAACAACCCACGGCGTTATAAACTTAAACATCATTAGAAAATAGTAGTAAACAGGGTAATTGCCCCGTGCATATTCACCGGATAACCGGTCAATATATTCATGCTTCCAAAGCAGCAAGTCCCAGTTGAGTTTATTGGCAACAAATAGCGGCCAGGGAAGCACAATAACCAGGAAAATAATAATGCCTGTTAACGGCAGCATCTTTGGTATCATCTTCCAGTTCCTGTTTAGCACAATATAGCTAACTATCGGAATAGAAACGTATGCCAGAGGAGCAGGACCTTTTGCAAGCATCCCAAGTGCAAAACTTATCCAGAAAACAAGAAAATACACAATCTGCCTTTTACGTTCCTGAGTAATCGTCGCTGAATAAAAACTCAAAAAACATAAAATAACAAAAAATGTCAGTGCCATATCAGGCCTGGCATTTTGAGAATACCGGATGTAGCCGAATGTTGTTGCCCAAACGGATGCACTAATTGCCGCTATTCGGAAAGAAAGCCACAGGTTTAAAAAGTAAAAAATTGCCGCAACCGACAAAATTCCAAAAATGGCACTCGGCAGCCTTGCAGTGAATTCATCCACTTTGCCGGTGATTTTAGCGACGCCGGCCAAAAGCCAATATGACAGCGGCGTTTTATTAAGCCGTAATACACCGTTGCACGTCGGCATAATCCAGTGACCATCTTGAACCATCTCCCTCGCTGCAACAGATACAAAACACTCATGACTGTCAAGCGTCTTTGCGGATAACATCCAAAACGAATTCACCGATGCAAGAACTAATACTCCGCAAATGATGAGAGCCTTTGTTTTTTTTGTGTAACTTTGTTCTGCTTGCATTCTATTGATTCCCCGAAGTTATTATATTTAAGCTGATTTACATTTTTAAGTTCGATATTCATACGGCTTTTTCAGGGTGCCTGTAAATAAGATGAAGGTTTCGAATATATATAAGCGTATTCAAAGAAAACCCGAGCATAAATACGGGATTTTTAATATGAACAGAATAACTAAGCAATATCAGGCTGCCCGCAAGAGATATAAACCAGAAGGCTGTCGGCACATATGAGCGTTTTTTATATTCGCTCGCAAGCCATTGATATACAAATCGCCCGCCGAATATAAACTGGCCGGCCAACGCCAATATCGCCCAGTAAGGGTCTTTTAAAACCTGTTCTGTTATCGCGCTCTTAAAAAAATCAACTATATTATCAAACATGATTTCTCCCCGTTTTCCCGAAAAATACCCTTTAAAATCAAGTTAATAAAACAAGGTAAAATTATAATTCAGGATATTAACAAATTCTTACGCAAAACAAAAGCCCGACTTTCTAAAAACCAGCCCTTCTAAAATTCTATTTCCTATATTTTTAAACAGATTGTTTCCTATCCTGAGCATTGCCAAAGGACCTATCCTGAGCATCGCCAAAAGCTCAAAACTAGCTCCGTCACCCATCTTCTGTAGCAGCAGTTCGCTTATCGCTGGCCTTCAAGCCAAATTTCCTGTTGATTCTAAAATAAACCAAGCATAAAATAACTGAAAACTTGTGCCTTAGGTATTTATACCATAGCTTGCACCATAGGTGGTAATTGTGCCATAGCTTATACCATAGGTGGTAATTGTGCCCTAAGTATCGTGTTGTGTATTATAATACTGGCTGACAGAAAATGAAATCTGTTGTCGTATCTTTTTATATTATGCTTGTCCTTGCGCTCTTCGGATGCCGGTCTTATCAGGCCGACGTCGTTCCACAGGTTTCACTTCTTGAGACCCTTCACAAAGGTTCATTTTGGGAGGCGAAGCATGCCGGCGAGCGGCTTCTCAAGCAAAGTGACGAGCTTCGCTACGGTACTAATCTGCAACGCGCAGTCTCCGTCCTCGGAAAGCCAGATATAGAATTGAGAGACAAACAGACGCTCGATGTTTACTGAAAGACTGCTGGAGGCCTTCTGTTGCTGTGCTATCAAAAAGGTAAATTGATTAAGAGAGCAATGTATCATCCTGCACATTGGGACCGAACTGATGAAGAAATGGCAGAGCGTTGGGAAAAGGTCAGGAACACGAAGGACTGGCCAAGTTTCTAAATAACTCTTCGGTAAACAGTCAAGGCAGTTCGTCGGTGAGATAGAAATTTTGGATAAGCTCTTAAAAGAGCTTGGATGGTCAAAAGCCGGAATGAGTTGATTGCATCTGGAAATTCGATAAACCTATGGTGTAGTGCCTTCAAGCCAATGATCACACAAGGCTTTTAAGTCGTTGATGTTGACTATATTATCCCCATTCTCTGGAACAATATCTGCAGGCGGATAACCAGGCGGTTGGAGCCACTGATCTGCGAGAACAACGAAATCAGGAAAGTCTACTTTGCCATTTAGGTTTATGTCTCCAAGATATGTGTCAACTTCTATTATCAAACTAGCTGTTTTCGAAGAACAGGCTACTGTAACCACAGCCGTTCCTCGAGAGTGCACAGTTAGCAAGCCATTCGGGTCTACGGTGGCTACGGTTTCATTATAACTCTGGTATGTCTTCTCATCTGATAAAACAGAAAGTGGATGTTCGGAACCATTGCTGAATAAACCAATAGGATATAATTGCAACTTGTGAGATTGTCCTGGATCGCTTTTGAAGTCAAAGTACCATGTTTCTCCAAAGCCAAAGAATATATCCTCTAATATCACATTTGTGTCCATTATAAGATTGACCTCATCCACGGCCGTCAAATTCCTATTTGGATCCAAACCAACGGCAATAATCATTGCCTTTGTACCTATCGAATCGGTTGGTACATTTACTTCATCTTGCCATGGTAAATCGACCAAATTTGCGTATGATTCAGTGCCAAAAAACGCAAAGACAGTTGCCTCATTTGTATCTCCCATCCCTTCAATAGAAATGCTTACAGTTTCTCCCGCTATGACGGTTTGCCCTTCGTTTGGTTCGACGATTTCAACCGTACCGCTGGGTTCACCTTCTCCTGATAGGTTAAAAATTGAGGGCATTGTTTGAGATGGTCTTGAATCGTAATTTATTTCTTTCGTCTTAGTAACAGAACCCATAAGAAAATCCATCGATGATATCTGGGCAGGTTGATTTAGTGAGTTCAGTACGATATTTATGAAATCGGCATTACTGGTTTCTGTACAGTGCCATAGGACCGATATCTCATACGGGTCTTGGGCATCACCTCTCTGGCTTGCTTCCGAGACTATCCAATCGCTTTTCACATTGGGACCAAATATTGCTGTGTGTATCGTCTCAGCAGTCCATTGGCCGGTCAATAAGCATAAAAGATAGCGATAATAAGCTGGGAGACCGGCATACAGTCCTTCCCCTACAACAACTGTCTTACAATCAACTCCAGGAACCTGTGTAGAAACAGGCAAAGCCGCGTTGCATGGATCCCTTCTTAAATCCTCTATAGCGCCCCCGGTGATTGCAGGCGGTTGCACTGGTAATGAGGCACAAATGATTTGTTCAATAATATTCCCCAGAAGACTCCCTCTTACCTGCCAAAGTAGGTCGGCCCAAGGACTTCCTTCATAGGGTGTTCCGACTGTGATTATTTTCCGCACGCTTTCCTGTGCGAAATCGTAAGGGATTAGCTTTGATAACAATCCACCCATACTGTGTGCGACGATGTCAACTTTTGAACAAGCATATCCCGCCTTCCGCGTTTCAAGTTGTAGTTGCTTAGCATACCCTTGAACAACATCTTTATTGTGATTAAATGACGCTTTGTTATCGTAATCCGCGAGTTTCTTAAATATAAAACCGCTTGAATCTAAAACATTGTTCAAATTTTGGAAAGCTGTAGAATCACTCCATAGACCATGGACCATAATCACCGGTGGTCGGACCAGCTGGATTCCGCGGTCATCTATAACTGCGTCGCCACCTCCTGATGGAGTGAAAGTTGCTTCTATGGTAATAGGGCGCTCTTCCAGGCTTTCATCACCCGGCCCTCGGAAGAAAGCCGGCGGAGCAGTTAAAACAGCAAAAGCCATATGTCTTCCATCGGCCAACTCGTCCACATCAACTGTCAGAGTTGTAACCTGCTCACTGCCTCCCGGCGAATTGAGATAACCTATATCTGACTGCGATCCATTTTCATCTTCAATGCTAAATTCCACTGTGCCATCATCTGGTACGTGGGCTCTTATGAGCACAGGAGTAACCCCGTCCGCTACCAGACCGCTGGCTATGCGGGCCTCGTTCAAGCCAAGTTGTTCCGGATCAGCAATTACCTCACCATCATCTATCAAATCAGGATAGGGATCAATTGTCTCAAGCATACAGGTTGCCACTGCGAACTTACCAAAAAATTTACCACGGGCTGTAATCCGGTTCCTAGCAGAGTCAACTTCAATTATGTCCAACTGCTCGTAAGTATCAGGCCCTGTCTCTCTAAAAACCAAAAGCGCGGATTCACTGAAGCCTAAAGAAGTAACTTCGGATTCATTATAAGGTATGGCTATTTCGAAATGGTCGGAAAAAATTCCGTCAAAACTCACATTGAAAACAGATGATTCAAGGACATTGGTTAACGTCCCTCCAACAAAATCGACAGGGGTAATTTGATCAACGCTATAAGTTCCACCAACTAAGAGGTGATTGCGATCAAGGGTCACATCGACGCTTTGATTGCCACAATAATTGGGGTTTGATTCGTATGTCACTTTTATATCGAAAGTGCCTTGACCGATTATGTTTGCATGACTGCCATGGGCAGTTATAGAGGCATCAGGTGTAGTACCTAACACCTTGCCATTGTTCATAAGAAGCTCGCCATAAGGGTAAGGAGGACCAACTCCCGGTCCATCGGTTCGGCTGATATGAACCATTCCGCCAACTCTCAGCTCAGATGTTCCGTTCAAGTTATACGTCCCGCTTGCTCCGGAGTTGTAACCGAGGTGCATATCGTCAGTGACCCAATTTATCCCACCGGTCTGTGTAAATTTCGCATTGCCATTTTTGCCGACGTATTGCTTGTTGGATGATAGTGTTCCATTGGTCATGTTAACTGTTGCTCCTGTCCCAGGGCTATCCAAGATCAAGTAATTCGAGCCAAGGTTCACGGCCCCGCCATTGATATTTAAGGCCCCATCGTAACTCCAATCCTGCAAGATCGACACGGTGCCCCCAGCGTTGACATTTATGAAGCTTGTATCAAGAACTCCACCGCTCAAGCAGAAGATGCCCGTGCCGCCATCTGCAATGTAAATCGCACTTGACTGCAAGGTGCCGCCACTCAAGGAATATGCACCATACGACATTAAGCCTTTAGCGAGATGGAGGTTCCCACTAATAATGTTGGTTCCTCCCGATTGATTAAAGCTACCATGACCACCATAACCCTCACAGTACCCACCTATGATTTCCGTTGCAGCTTGAAGTTGTCCTGTTTCACTAAGGTGATATGAACCCTTAGCTCCTGGCACCCAGCCAACATAGATGCTTCCCGCACTGTTTGTGCCTCCGGTCTGCTGGAACTTCCCTATCCCACAGTAGCCCCCAATAACCTCAAGGCTTGCAGAAAGACTACCTGCTTGTAGTTTGTATCTGCCATTGTGGCCTATGTCGGGGGCATAGCCAACGAAGAGCGTATCACTCACGCTGTTCGTACCGCCGGTTTGCTCGAACACACCTGTCCCAGCTACGCTGATGCCTTCGAACTCGGCAGAAATTGAGCCACCACTCAGGAGATACGATGAAGTCCAAGCCGTTGGAGATTCCCCAACTTCTAGCGACGACCCTTTGGGGAGTTCGTTGCGATAGAGCGTAAGAGATCCACCTGTTTGCCTCACTTTGCCGGCTGCATACCTTCCCATCATGACCATACAAGCCTCAGCGGAACCACTGGAGATGACCGCCTCTCCTACCTCACCATCATCAATTTTGTCTATTTCGGCCCAATCCCAACGGTCAGGAACACCAGCGTCCCAGTTGTTCTGGTCAAACCAGTCTCCTTTTGTTCCAATCCAGTAAGTATAAGGGTCACTTCCTACCAGTGGGCAACCAATGACGGCTACCAAAACGACTGATTGCCAGAACAGCCTGTTTTTTATTTTTTTCCTGCACATCATGTTCAATTTTTTCCGGGCACGGCTGAAATGAAACCTGAAGTGCGACCCATCACCTTTTTAAACTATTAGACTACAAAATGGCTTAGCAAAAGTCAATAAATTATCGGATATTTATGGGTATTTTACAGGTTCCGGCCAAATTCCTCTAAATCTTTATTGTAGTAAAGGGGCTCAGAGAAATCTTTTCCAAGAAGAAAATGAGATTGCTACAAATTCCGAAAGGAGTTGTTATGCCTATGATTGTCTGAAAATCTGGCTTTAGAAAGGCAATTTTTTAGCACAATTAATTCCCAATTCAATGAAAGGAAAACCTATGCAAAATAAGAGATTCTATGCGCGCAGCCCGCTGCAGTTTGGTATTGTTTTGAATTTTGGTCATTTGAATTTTAAATTTGTCCTTCGATTTCACTCAGGATGGTGAGCGTAGTCGAACCATTTCGAGTTTCGAGACTTCTCCGGCGACTTGTCCGGCGTAGCTTAAGCGAAGACGGAAGTTTTAACATAGACGGATTAGGATTTAGAATTTTTAGAATTCCACCTTCTCTTATCCGCAATCAATTTTTTATTGAAAGTTGAATGTTCAAAGTTCTATGTTGAACGTTCACATTCCATCTTCTGTCCTCCCCCTTCGTCCTCTGCGTCCCCGTATTCTGTGTCCTTTTCCTCCGTCCTCTGCTTTCCGTCCCCTGCATCCAGCATCGAGTATCTTTCCACTTGTGATTTTTGACTTGTGCTCTTATTGATTGTTGCACCATAACCAATACTTTATCTGACCTTCTCAACCGATAATACGAGCCTGATGCAAACAGAAAACGAGCTTGACACACTCTCTAAGCTTTTGTTATAATTACTCTTGCGGCTAATCAGGAGGGGCGAATGCGACGATATGATAGATTATGCCCGAAACTGACGAAAAACCGAAAAATAACAATAAATTATTGGCACTTACACCCCCGCCGGCCATAAGACTAAGGCTACGAAGACAGCTAATTATTCTTGCACATATCTTTGTCTTTGCCCTCGCACTAATGCTCTCTTTCCTGATGGCAAGCAATATGCAGTTCAGGAGCACCTGGCTCGTGGAGCAATATCCACTATTGCTGGCATTATTTATTATCGTAAAAATTCCGGTTTTCGGCTTGTCTAAGCAATATCGGGGGTGGTGGCGATATGTCGGAATTTCAGACCTTATCGGAATAGCAGCAGCCTCGCTTATCAGCACCTTTATCATCGTGGTGTTCTGGTTCTCAATGCTTTATACCCCGCTTCGCCAATACCCACGCATAGAAAGGCTCACTGAAGTAAGCCAGAGCATTTTTATGCTGGATATGTTTTTCACGTTCCTGCTGCTCGGAGGTCTGCGAATGATGATAAGGTTATATTACGAAGAATTCCGGGCAATCGAGGGAGGCCGGCTCAAAAGGTTTCTAATTATTGGTGCCGGAAATGCAGGCGAGGCCCTCCTGAGGGAAATACATCGTATGCCCGTAACTCAATATGATGTCGTCGGCTTCGTCGATGATGACCCCTTCAAACACGGCACTAACATCCACGGAATACCTGTGCTCGGCACCGTCGAAGAATTACCCAAAATCTGTGAAGACAACAAAATCGAAGAAATCGCCATTGCAATGCCCTCGGCATCTCACCAGCAGCTCAGGCATGTCATCCAGCTCCTTGGAGGAGCTAAAGTTCGATTCCGCACCGTACCCTCAATCACAGACATAGCTTCAGGAAAATTCAGGGTTTCACAGATTCGTGACGTTGATATTAATGACCTGCTCGGCAGGGAAGCTGTACAGCTTGATTTGGACTTAATCGAAGCATTCGCCATAAACAAAGTCATTCTTGTAACCGGTGCAGGCGGCTCCATCGGCTCGGAAATGTGCCGACAGCTCTGCAACTTCAAACCCAAGCTGCTTTTACTTATTGAACAGGCAGAAAATCCCTTATTCAATATAGAAGGTGAGCTGAGCGCCAAATTCCACTATATCTCCATAACATCCATCGTCTGCAATATTACTGACAAAATACGTGTTGAAGAGATATTTGAAAAATACAAGCCGGAAATAGTAATCCACGCAGCCGCTCATAAACACGTCCCGCTTATGGAGCTAAATCCCGGTGAGGCCATAAAAAATAACGTTGTCGGCACACAGACTGTCGCTGACGCAGCCGACCGTTACGGCTGTAAAAACTTTGTAATGATAAGCACCGACAAGGCCGTCAACCCAACCAGTATTATGGGCTCATCGAAAAGAGTCGCTGAAATGTATATCCAGGACCTGAACAGAACAAGCAAAACCCATTTTGTAACGGTAAGATTCGGCAACGTCCTCGACTCAACCGGCTCGGTTGTACCGATTTTCAAAAAACAAATCGCCGAAGGCGGCCCTTTAACCGTCACCCATCCTGATATGAAGCGGTACTTTATGACCATACCCGAGGCCAGCCAGCTTGTGCTGCAGGCGGCGACAATGGGCAAAGGCGGTGAAATATTCGTGCTCGATATGGGCGAGCCGGTCAAAATCTCCGACCTGGCACGCGAGCTTATAACGCTCAGCGGTTTCAGAGTCGGTGAAGACATTGAAATCGTATATACACATCCAAGGCCGGGCGAAAAACTCTTCGAAGAGCTTTCCATAAAAGGCGAAGATATGCAGCTGACAAGACATCCGAAAATCAGCATCTGGAAAAATATCGTGATGGAGCGGGACTCACTGCGGGCCAGCATAAATGAACTCTTCGAGATTGCAAAAACACAGGACCACACAAAAATAGTAGAAAAAATCAAAGAAATCGTCCCCGAATACATCGGCGATAACAATATCCAATAAAAAAACAAAGCCAATTTCTTGAAAAACAAAGCCAATTTTGAGCTAAAATTGGGTTCGTTTTGGGTTTGTTTGGCTTTGTTTTTTCGTCGGCAAAATGTAAGAAAATTGCCATAACCACTTCTTTTACAAGTACTTGTGTTAATTTGAGCGTTTTTAAGATTGGCTTTGTTTTGCATATTTTTGTTTTTATTGCGCGCGTGGTTTTGACAGTTAATTGGTGAATTGGTGAATTTGTTAATTAGTTTACCGATTCTCGATACCGGATACTCGATTCTCGTAGTGTTGGACATTTATAAGACCCTTGCCAAAATGAACTTATGAAATAAGATTTTATCTTGGCCTGCTGGCCTATTCGTGCGGGACTCCGCAGCCCCGGATGGGGCCTCCCCCAATTATTGGAATTATACCAATTAAGGCGATAAATTCAATGAAAAAATGAGAAAAAATTTTAACCGCGGATTAGCGCAGATTGACACGGATTTTTAGGCCAAGAAAAATCGAAGATAAAAAGGATTGCCCCGAATGGCATTTGTTAATGCCAATCGGGGCAGCGCCTGCGGTGGCCGGCAAAGCCGGCTCACCCTGTTATGACAAGAATACATAAAAAAAGCCGTAGAAGCTGTTTTGCAGCGCTACGGCCGGTCCGCCCTAAAGCGGGTGCCTGCGAATTTCTCGTCTTGTTGTGAAAAACACACAGACACAGATCAGTTACAATCTATTTCCAAACATATAAGAAAAAAAATATTTGTCAAGCAAATAATTTCAGTTATAATAAAAAAATATTTAAGATTCGGGAGGAATAATATGAAAACGTTAGGAATTGATATTGGAACAAATTCCGTTGGCTCTACATGGATAGATACGGATAAAAAAATCATAAAAATGGGGGTAAGTGTTTTCCCTGCGGGTGTAGAAGAGTCAGAAGGCAAACGCGGTGCGCCAAAGAATCAGGCAAGACGTACACAAAGGCAACAGAGACGCTCAATCGAAAGGCGAGCAAAACTTAAAATAAGGCTTCGCGAATATCTTCTTGAAAAGAAATGGATACCAACAGAAAAAGAAAAGCTTCAAAAATGGGAAAATCTTAATCCCTGGTTACTTCGACGTGATGCAGTGCGTGAAGAGCTAAAAAAAGACGACAATTTCAGTGCCGGCGAAAAATTCGGCAGGATTTTACTGCATATTGCCCAACGACGCGGTGCATGGTGGTTCGATGAGGAGCCAGAGGAAACAGAAAACGGTAAAAAAAAGGAGAAAAAAGATCAAGCAGAAATACCCGGCACGATCGAGTACACGAAAAAAGTAATGAAAGAAAGAGGAGCTGAAACATTTGGTGAGCTTATAGCGATAGAGTATGAAAACAGAAAGAGAAACACTGCAAACAAAAAATTAAGAAATGACAGGGTCAGGAATAGAGCCAACGCATTAGGGGAGAAAGAATCCGAATTTGTTGCTGACAGACACATGATACTTGCTGAATTTCTGAGAATATGGGAAATTCAAAAAAAATTCGTCGGGAAACTTGCTAAACAACTGACTAAAGAAGTCAAAGAAGAAATATACAATAAGAAAAAGACTAATACATTGAGATGTCAGGGCGTATTGTTCGGCCAAAGAAAAACATACTGGGACCTCGGAACACTTGGAAGATGCGATTTAGAACCAACAGCCGAAAAATGCCCGAAAGCAGATATGTATGCACAAGAATTTCTCGTCCATACAAGCGTTAACAACATTCGAATAACTACGCCAGCAGAATCTATCAGGAAACTAAATAACGAAGAAAGGTCGAAAGTTGTAAAAGCAGTCAGAAAACAACAGACAGCTTCGGAAGGCACGATAAGAAAAGCTCTTGGAATAGACAGGGGCGCAAATAAAACGCTTTATACTCTTAACACTGATGGAGATAAATTTACTGTAAATGGTGACTGGTTTTATTCTCAAATAGTTTGTGATGCTTTCGGTGAGGATGTATGGGCCTCATTTGACAATAAAATTAAGAATGCTGTAAATGGAGCCATTTTAAAGTTTGATCCAAACGAAGAAGACGATAAAGCAAAAATAAGTGCCGGATGCAAAAAATGGTGGAATTTAACTGATGAACAAACTGAAAAATTCATCTCTGCGTGGCGAAAAAGGCCCAAAAAAGACCAAAGGGTAAACCTTTCAAGAAAAGCTGTCAAAAATCTTCTGCCACATTTAAGAGACGGCTGGAGCGTAACCGAGGCAAGGAATATGTATGCTGAAGATGCTTCAAACGGTGCTGACGATTTAACGAGAAAAAGATACTCAACAAAAGAAATTTTTATCAATAAGCAAATCAGGCATTTCCAACAAAAACACCCTGGAATGCTGCCGCCCGTATCGGAAGGGATTTCTAATCCCGTTGTCCGAAAAAGCATTCATGAAGTCAGAAGACAGATGACAGAATACATCAGACAATACGGCAAGCCTGATAGGGTTGTGATAGAACTTGCCAGACGAGCCAGACAGAGCGAAAGGGTTATTGCCAAAAAAATAAAGAAAAACAAAGCTATTGATGCCCTTAAAAAAGAAATAATCGAAACTCATAATCTCAAAGCTCAAGGGATAACAAGCACACAAAGAGAAGCAGCAATCCAACGTGTGAGGTTATGCAAACAGCAAAGAGAAATGTGTGCTTATTCGGACGCAACTATAACCGATGCAATGGCTGTCGATGGAAGCGGCCTTGAGGTTGACCATATCGTGCCAAGAAGTAAAGGCGGAGATAACAGCATGAGTAATAAGGTATTATGTTATGCCACGGCTAATCAAGGAAAAGGCGACAGAACTCCAATTGACTGGTTAAAAAAAGAAGAATTTAGACACTTAGAGCTAAGATTCAAACACTTAGCAGGTAGTAAAAAAGACAAATACGCAATTACAAAGGACAATGTTGATATGGTGGATAATGCGAAATGGAAAAATCTTCACCGAAAGACGCCTAAGGAAGGTTTTACAGAAGAGCAACTTAGATCAAACGCATACGCGGCGACCCAGACAGCCGACTGGATAAACAAAGTTTTATTCGGCAGCGAGGACAAAAATAAAAGATATGTTTTTGCATCTAACGGCGATTACACCGGAATCCTTAGAAGAGACTGGGGATTGTTTTTTAATGAAGACGGCGAACGTAGTGAAAAAGGTAGAAAACTTAGAGGCGATCACAGGCATCACGCAGTTGATGCAGCGGTAATTGCTATGACGATACAATGCCTGCCGAAAATCAAAGAGTCATTTATTGATTTTGAAGAACAGAAAGAAAACAAGAAAATAAAGCCCGATTGGAAAACTATCGAACATCCATGGGAAGGATTCAGTGAACAGATTGCAGAAGAATACAAAAAACTGAAAGTCTCTCATAGAGCATATAACAGGAAAATTACCGGCCATCTACATAAAGCTTCAATTTATGGCCCTGCTGTGATTTATGAAAGGCATCAAAAAGACGACGCGAAAAATGGCATTAAAAAAGGCGACATAAAAATAGATAAAGATAGAAATCCTGTACTAAAAGAGGGAATGTACATAAAAAGCATTCCGGCAATAGGGATAAAAAAGAACCATTTGCGAATGCCAAACGACTGGGATAAATTAAAAGATGAATATAAAGCCGCAACAACAAAATCGTTGAGAAAAGCCATAAGAAAAAAGATGCTGGCCATTGAAGATGTACCGCCTGCAAAACCCGGTATTATCAGAGACGTAGAACTAAGGGACAAGATACGCGACTGGCTAAAAGAACATAATTTTTCAGACATGGAAAAGGCAAAAGCATATATTAAGGAAAATGGGCTTATTATAAACGGCACGCCTGTTAGAAAAGTAAGAGTGCTTTGGAAACTGAACGAAGTTAAAGAAATTCCAAGAAAAAAATATGACTTTGAATCTGGGTCAATCATGAAAGACAATAACTATAAATCATTACGAGTTTACCAGACACAAAATAATCACCATATAGAAATGCGTGAAAAGGTAAATAAAAAAGGTGAGGTTAAATGGTCCGGTGAAGTAATTACCAACTTTGATGCCGCAAGACGAGTACGAGCTGAAAAAAAGCCAATCATTGACCGAAATGAAAATAAAAACGGCAAGTTTGTAATGTCTCTTGCAAGAGGTGAGATGGTGCATATGAGACACCCTGATACGAAAGAAGCGAATTATTTTGTTGTATTCAAGATAGACAGTAGTAAAGCAATTCACTTTACAGCACACACAGATGCAAATCCTGCAAGCAGCAAGCAAAAAGGTGTAAAACTCCGTGAGGACATTCCTTTGGTACCAGATATGCTGCGGCAGCATATAATATTCAGTGAAAATGGCACGCCGGAAAAAGTTAGAATTTCACCACTTGGTGAAGTAAAGGTGTTGATAAGTGATTAGTTAAGCTGCATTTCGATTCGGCCGATAAGAAGATATAAATTTGCGGCAAATCGAAGGCGGCGAGATGATTAAGAAGATAATCGAGATATCGCAGGCAAGGACGCATCTTTCTATAAGGTACGGTCAGCTTGTCTTAAAGCGTGAGGGAGAACAGATAAGCAGCATACCTTGTGAGGATGTGGGGGTGCTTTTAGTTGACCACAGGGGGATAACGTATACACATTCGGTATTCACCGAGCTTTTGAAAAACGGTGCGGCGATTGTTCTATGCGGAGAAAACCATCATCCTTCGGGAATGTTTTTACCCATAGAGAGCAATAGTGTCCAAACAGAAAGATATAGAAATCAGATTGAAGCAAAAGAGCCTGTTAAAAAAAGATTATGGCAGCAGATAATAAGAGTGAAAATCAGACATCAGGCGAAACTAGTAAAAGAGGACGAGGTGACGTACAGAGCCTTGAAGATATTAGCGAAAAAGGTTCGAAGCGGAGACCCTGATAATATTGAAGCAAGAGTGAGCAAAAAATTCTGGAACTCATTTTTTGAAGATGAAAGTTTTCGCAGGGACATAAACGGGCCAAGCCCGAATAATATGCTTAACTATGGTTATATGGTTATGCGGGCGGCGGTGGCGAGAGCAATATGCAGCGCAGGACTTTTGCCCTCTCTGGGTTTACACCATCGAAACCGCTATAACGCTTTTTGTCTGGCGGATGATGTATTGGAGCCTTTTAGGGGATTTGTGGAAGCGAGGGTTAAGCAACTCTACGAGGGGGGCGAGGGAACAGAAGACCTGGGGCAGTATGTAAAAGCGAGGTTACTTGATGTGTTATACGAAGAGGTGAATATTGCAGGCTTTAAGGGGCCTTTGATGGTAGGGCTTCACCGAACAGCAGCATCACTTTACAGGGTGTTTGCTGGTGAGCAGGAAAAAATAGAGTTACCGAAATTATGATATTGAGCGGATATAGAGCGATGTGGATTTTTACGATGTTCGATCTGCCGACGGATACGAAAAAGGCAAGAAAGGATTATACATTTTTTCGCAAGAATTTGTTGAAAGATGGATTCAGTATGTTACAATATTCAGTGTATGTAAGACACTGTGCGAGTGAGGAAAATACCGATGTTCATTATAAAAGGGTTAAGGATTTTTTGCCGCCGGATGGGGAGGTTCGACTTATTTCTATTACGGATAAACAGTTCGAGCGGATGCAGACTTTCTGGGGAAAAATGCGAAAACCTGCTCCTCCAGCCCCGAAACAGCTCGAATTATTTTAAATCGAACCTCTCGCAAGTCGTTATAAAACAACGACTTGCGAGAGGTCAATTGTAACTGATCTGCGTCTGAGTGCAAGCCACAACAAACAGGACAACGTGGGCCGGCCCAAATCAATTGTAACTGATCTGCGTCTGAGTGCAAGCCACAACCACCTGGTGTGCCCAGGCAAAAACGGGCTTATTGTAACTGATCTGCGTCTGAGTGCAAGCCACAACTCAACAAGCCTTGTCCTCCAGTGAAGCGGGATTGTAACTGATCTGCGTCTGAGTGCAAGCCACAACATTGGGATGATGTAATACATCGTACACAATATTGTAACTGATCTGCGTCTGAGTGCAAGCCACAACGCACTTCCTTGTCCTGTACTTTCGTTGTGTATTGTAACTGATCTGCGTCTGAGTGCAAGCCACAACACAGTTGACAATGCTCAGCCAATACCTCCATTGTAACTGATCTGCGTCTGAGTGCAAGCCACAACTATCGTTAACGTCCACATTGATAAAAGTCAATTGTAACTGATCTGCGTCTGAGTGCAAGCCACAACACGTTTGACAATGCTCCGCCAACACCTCTAATTGTAACTGATCTGCGTCTGAGTGCAAGCCACAACCCCTTGCCTGCAAGAATCGTATGCGGTGATATTGTAACTGATCTGCGTCTGAGTGCAAGCCACAACTAATTGGAAACAATATTGAGATTACTATTGATTGTAACTGATCTGCGTCTGAGTGCAAGCCACAACATGGAGGGGGGATTATGAGTGTGTGTTTACATTGTAACTGATCTGCGTCTGAGTGCAAGCCACAACGCAAAAGTACGAATGTAGGTTTCTCCTTTATTGTAACTGATCTGCGTCTGAGTGCAAGCCACAACGTGAAGGCAAATCCATGCCTCAAATTGGAAATTGTAACTGATCTGCGTCTGAGTGCAAGCCACAACATGCCGGCGGAGCGGTACAAATTCTTAATCATTGTAACTGATCTGCGTCTGAGTGCAAGCCACAACTCGATACGTATGGCGACAGCGATGAATATCATTGTAACTGATCTGCGTCTGAGTGCAAGCCACAACTCCATTCATAAGCGGCATAAGCCAACCGATATTGTAACTGATCTGCGTCTGAGTGCAAGCCACAACGTCATCTTCAATGCTACCGTCTTGACATCCATTGTAACTGATCTGCGTCTGAGTGCAAGCCACAACTGTCCACCCATTATATAGCCAAGAGCATTTATTGTAACTGATCTGCGTCTGAGTGCAAGCCACAACTTATATGCCTCGTTGACCAGTATGAAAAAAATTGTAACTGATCTGCGTCTGAGTGCAAGCCACAACCCTTTAGCAAAGCTCGTAGCAAGACTACTGATTGTAACTGATCTGCGTCTGAGTGCAAGCCACAACAAGGTGTTACAGGTGATGGCAATGCAAAAGATTGTAACTGATCTGCGTCTGAGTGCAAGCCACAACACAGCAGGGTAAGTTAAGAAAAGAACACGATTGTAACTGATCTGCGTCTGAGTGCAAGCCACAACACAATCGCACCCCTTATCTTATTCTGCAAATTGTAACTGATCTGCGTCTGAGTGCAAGCCACAACGATACAGGTGCTGGAATGACAGGTAATTTAATTGTAACTGATCTGCGTCTGAGTGCAAGCCACAACGCAGCGAGGGCAGCCCGATAAAGCTCGCTGATTGTAACTGATCTGCGTCTGAGTGCAAGCCACAACCTGACCGAATCGTTTACCTACCTCATCTAAATTTAAACTGATCTTCGTCTGAGTGCAATACACAACAGATATCCTCGGTTAATCAA
>CAZMQF010000019.1:0-23164 GCA_964568365.1 uncultured Pirellulales bacterium
CAAGCTCACCGGCTATATTCAAAGGTGTCTGGCCGCCGAACTGTACTATTACGCCTTCGGGTTTTTCCTTCTCATATATGCTCAGCACATCCTCGACTGTAAGCGGTTCGAAATAGAGCTTGTCGGATGTATCGTAATCAGTCGAAACAGTTTCCGGATTACAGTTGACCATAATTGTTTCGTACCCTTCGTCTCGCAGTGCAAATGCAGCGTGAACGCAGCAGTAATCGAATTCTATTCCCTGGCCTATTCTGTTCGGGCCTCCGCCGAGCACCATAATTTTCTGTTTTTTTGATACGCTTACCTTATCCGGCGCATTGTATGTCGAGTAATAATAGGCCGCATCTTCAACGCCGCTTACCGGCACCGGTTCCCAGGCCTCTACGATGCCGAGCTTCGTTCGTTGCTTGCGAATCTTATCTTCTGAGCTGCCGATAAGCCTGGCAAGATATCGGTCGGCAAAGCCGTCTTTTTTCGCCTGTATCAATAGCTTGTCAGGAATTTGTTTGTTTTTGTATTTGAGTATTTCTTCTTCAAGTGCTACGAGCTCTGCCATTTGTTCAATGAACCATTTTTTTATGTATGTTCTCTCGTATAAGGAATCTATAGATGCGCCTTTGCGTAGTGCCTCGTACATAATAAACTGCCGCTCACTTGTGGCTGTGCTGACAAGGTTCATTAACTCTTCGAGTGATAGTTTATTGAAATTTTTTGCAAAGCCCAGCCCGTATCGACCTGTTTCCAGAGAGCGTATCGATTTTTGAAATGCCTCTTTGTAATTCTTGCCTATGCTCATTACTTCACCTACTGCACGCATCTGTGTACCGAGTTTGTCCTCGACGCCCTTGAATTTTGCAAAGGCCCATCGTGCAAATTTAACAACCACATACTCTCCCGACGGAGTGTATTTATCAAGTGTTCCTTGCCGCCAATAAGGTATCTCATCTAAGGTCATTCCGCCTGCAAGCATCGATGAGACAAGAGCTATGGGAAAGCCCGTAGCTTTTGATGCAAGGGCCGATGACCTCGACGTCCTTGGATTTATCTCTATTACAACAACTCTTCCGGTTTTCGCCTCGTGTGCAAACTGTATATTTGTTCCGCCTATCACCTCTATTGCATCGACGATATCGTAAGAATATTTCTGAAGCTTCTTCTGAAGCTGCTCGTCGATTGTCAGCATCGGTGCCGTGCAATATGAATCTCCCGTGTGTATCCCCATAGCGTCAACATTTTCAATAAAGCACACGGTGATTTTTTGTCCCTTTGAGTCGCGCACCACTTCCAGCTCAAGCTCTTCCCACCCTAATACCGACTCTTCCACAAGGATTTGATGAACCAGACTTACCGAAAGTCCCCGTTCCGCTATTATCCTGAACTCTTCAATATTATATACAAGACCGCCTCCTGTCCCTCCCATCGTATATGCGGGGCGAATCACTACCGGAAAACCGAGCTCTTCAGTAATTTTTTCCGCATCTTCGAGATTGTTGGCTGCTTTGCTCCTCGGCATCTCAATGCCAAGCTTGTTCATTGTATTCTTAAACTCCGTCCGGTCTTCTCCTCTTTTAATTGCATCAACCTGTACGCCTATTACTCTTACACCATATTTATCAAGCACACCTGCGTTAGCCAGTTCCGATGATAGATTGAGCCCGCTTTGTCCGCCGAGATTGGGCAGCAGGGCGTCCGGCCGTTCAGCCTCAATTATCTTTGTCATAGTCTGCAGATTGAGAGGCTCAATATACGTAACATCAGCCATTCCGGGGTCGGTCATAATCGTCGCTGGATTTGAGTTAACAAGCACAATCTTGTATCCGAGTTTACGAAGTGCCTTACAGGCCTGTGTCCCTGAATAATCAAACTCGCACGCCTGGCCGATGATAATTGGCCCGGAACCGATAATCATTACTTTCTTTATGTCCTCTCGTTTCGGCATAGTGATTTCTCCTCAACCTGATGTACAGAGATAATATTGCCTGGCTCCTGTTTTTAGGCGGTTAGATTATATGAAATCGTATTACCTGTCAAATAAGAAAAGCTGATAATGATATGATTTATTTTATCGAAGCGTGGTATTCCTGGAGGCTTTTTACTCCGCTTTTATCTGTCCTGCTGGCTCCGATTCCCTTCACTGCTGCCGCCGCCGCTGACGTGGTTGTAATGTAAGGTATGCGGTATTTAATAGCAGCTGTCCGGATGTATGAGTCATCGGCCTTGCTTAATTTTCCACGAGGTGTGTTTATTATTAGCTGGATTTGATTGTTTTTAATCGCATCGATGATGTTTGGTCTTCCCTCTCGCATTTTCAGTATGCGTTCAGTTTCAATCCCTTTGGATTTGAGGAAACGATGTGTTCCGTTTGTTGCAAGAATTTTAAATCCAAGTTCTGAAAATCTGATGGCTGTCTCTAAAACCGGTGTCTTGTCTTTTTCATTAACTGTTATAAGTACTGTTCCCCTGGTGGGGAGGGAAACCTGTGTTGCCTGCTGTGCCTTAAAGTACGCCAGGCCGAACGAATCAGCCAGGCCAAGCACCTCACCGGTAGAACGCATCTCCGGGCCAAGCAGGGGGTCTACGCCGTGAAACATATTAAACGGAAATACAGCTTCCTTTACTCCAAAGTGCGGTATCTTTTTATTCTCAAGCCCTAACTCTGAAATCTTTTTGCCCAGCATAAGCTCTGTCGCGAGTTTTGCCATAGACACTCCGCAGACCTTCGATACCACGGGAACCGTCCTTGATGCCCTCGGATTTGCTTCGAGAACGTAAACGGTATCATTTGCTATTGCATACTGCATATTCATAAGACCGACGACGTTCAGCTCTTTTGCGATTTTTCTGGTGTATTCACAGATTGTATCTATGTGTTTTTGCGGTATTGTCGCCGGCGGTATCACGCAGGCAGAATCGCCTGAGTGAATCCCTGCAAGCTCAATATGTTCCATCACCGCCGGGATAAAGACCTGCTCGCCGTCACTAACCGCATCTGCTTCCGCTTCGATTGCATTATCGAGGAATTTATCAATCAGAATCGGCCTTTCCGGTGTTATCTCAACAGCCGCTAAAACGTATTGTCGAAGCATGTTTTCGTCGAGCACGACCTCCATACCCCTTCCGCCGAGCACGTAAGACGGCCTGACCATTACGGGATAGCCGATTTGTCCGGCAATAGCCAGCGCCTCGTCGAGATTACTTGCCATACCTGATTGAGGCATTGGTATCTTAAGTTTGGCCATCATCGCTCTGAATCTGTCACGGTCCTCTGCTAAATCTATCATATCAGGACTTGTCCCGATTATTTTGACACCTGCCCTGGCCAGCTCACCGGCTATGTTGAGGGGCGTCTGTCCCCCGAATTGTACAATCACGCCGTCCGGCTGTTCATTTTCATATATGCTCAATACATCCTCGACCGTCAGCGGCTCGAAGTAGAGCTTGTCGGATGTATCGTAATCGGTAGAAACCGTCTCGGGATTGCAGTTGACCATAATACTCTCAAAGCCCATCTCTTTTGAAGCATAGGAGGCGTGACAGCAGCAGTAATCGAACTCTATTCCCTGGCCTATCCTGTTGGGTCCGCCGCCGAGTATAAAAATCTTTTTACGCTCCGTACGTACGCTCTCATTTTCGCTTTCGTATGTCGAGTAATAGTAGGGCGTAAATGCCTCGAATTCAGCACCGCATGTATCGACTGCCTTGAATACAGATTTGACTTTAACTTTTTTGCGTAGCCGGCGAACCAAGGTTTCATCGGTTTTTAATAGTTTGCTCAGTTGCCTGTCACTGAAACCATACTGTTTTGCCTTTAATAGTGACGCCGAATTGAAATCTCTTATGTTCTTGTAGCTTTTGAGTTCTTTCTCGAAGTCGACTATTTGTTTGATATTATGCAGGAACCACCTGTCAATTTTTGTCAGCTCATAAATTTTCTCTATTGACAAGCCTCTTTGGATTGCGTGTTTGATATAAAATATCCTCTCTGCGTTGGGCTTGCTCAATTTTTTATGGAGCTTCCCGTCGGTAATTTTGAATCTTAAATCTTCCAGCCCGCTGAACCCTGTCTCTAATGACCGCAGCCCTTTTTGCAAAGCAGCCTTAAACGTCTGGCCTATAGCCATCGCCTCACCGACCGATTTCATATGGCTTGTAAGCTCAGGATTTGCCTGCGGAAACTTTTCAAATGTAAATCGGGGTATCTTCACCACGCAGTAATCGATGGTCGGCTCAAAGCAGGCCGGTGTTTTCCTTGTAATATCGTTGGGTATTTCATCGAGTGTATAACCAACGGCGAGCTTTGCCGCAATCTTCGCAATCGGAAAGCCCGTCGCCTTTGACGCAAGTGCTGAGCTTCGTGAGACTCGGGGATTCATCTCGATAATAACTCTTCTGCCCGTATCGGGATTAACCGCAAACTGTATATTTGAGCCGCCGGTTTCTACGCCTATTTCCCGTATGCAGGCGATGGCGTCATCACGCATTGCCTGATATTCTCTGTCCGTGAGCGTCTGAATGGGAGCAACTGTTATAGAGTCACCGGTATGCACGCCCATCGGGTCGAAGTTTTCTATCGAGCATATAATTACGACATTATCTTTGAGGTCTCTCATTACCTCGAGCTCAAATTCCTTCCAGCCGGTCAGCAGCTCCTCGATTAGTATTTCGCTGACCATGCTCGCTTCCAGTCCCCGCTGGGCAGCCTGCTTAAATTCCTCTATGTTGTATGCCACACCGCCGCCGGTACCGCCGAGTGTGAAAGCCGGCCGAATAATTACCGGCAGACCAACATGCTCGACTACCTCGAGTGCCTCTTTAAGACTATTTGCCTTGCCGCTTCTCGGTAAATCCAGACCAATTTTTTCCATCGCCTTCTTGAAAAGCTCTCTATCTTCTGCCTTTTCGATTGCCTCTATGTTTGCTCCTATTACCTTTACCTTGTGTTTTTTGAAGATACCTCTGTTTGCAGTCTCTACGGTAACATTCAGGGCAGTCTGGCCGCCCAGTGTCGGCAGGACCGCATCGGGCTTTTCCTTTTCAATAATCTTTTCTACAACCTCAGTGGTAATTGGCTCGACATAAGTAACATCTGCTGTCCCCGGGTCTGTCATAATGGTCGCGGGATTGCTGTTCAGAAGGATTATTTTGTATCCTTCGCTTTTAAGAACCTTGCAGGCCTGCGTACCCGAGTAATCGAATTCGCACGCCTGGCCGATGACAATCGGGCCTGAACCGATTATTAAGATTTTTTCAATGTCTGTTCTTTTAGGCACGTTGCTGCTCCATCATATTGACAAAATTATCGAACATATAACGCGCATCGTGCGGCCCCGGACAAGCCTCAGGGTGAAATTGGACTGAGAAAATCGGCAGTTTCTTATGCCTTATTCCTTCAAGAGTTTGATCATTAAGATTGATATGCGTTATTTCGATATCCTCTTTATTTAATGTATCTATGTCAACGCAGAAGCCATGATTCTGAACCGTGATGTGCACTTTGCCTGTCTTCATGTCCTTGACAGGGTGATTGCCGCCGTGATGGCCGAATTTGAGCTTGAATGTTCTGCCGCCCATTGCGAGACCGAGCATCTGCTGGCCGAGACAGATACCGAACATTGGTACTTTACCCAGCAGCTTTTTGACAGTTTCTACCACATACGGCACAGCAGCAGGGTCTCCGGGCCCATTGGCAAGCATAATTCCGTTCGGCTGAAGTTTGAGTATCTGCTCTGCGTCTGTGCTCGCCGGCACAACCGTTACTCTGCAGTTGCGCTCCGCAAGTAGCCTGAGTATGTTATGTTTTACTCCTGTATCTATGACGACCACATTATATTTGCCGTTCTCGTTCCAGCGATAAGTCTTCTCACTTGTTACATCTTTTACTAGGTCCCTGCCGACAAGTGATGGCGAGCTCTTTGCTTTTTCGATTAGTCTTTCAGGATTCAAATCTTCGGTCGAGATGACTGCTTTCATAGCTCCCTCAAGCCTTATATGTCGGGTTAAGGCTCGGGTATCTATCCCTTCGATACCGATGATTTTGTATTGCTTCAGGTAGTCGTCCAGGCTTTTCTCGCTTCGCCAGTTGCTTGCTATTGTGCTGTATTCTCTTACTACGAAACCTTCAACAAACGGCCTGCTCGATTCGACATCCTCGGTATTGGTTCCGTAGTTGCCTATCAAAGGATATGTCATTGTAACTATCTGGCCTTTGTACGATGGGTCCGTGAGGATTTCCTGATAGCCGGCCATGCTCGTATTGAATACGACCTCGCCGAAACTCTCTCCCTTGGCCCCGAAACTGGAGCCTCTAAAGGTTGTGCCGTCTTCTAATGCTAATATTGCTTTCATTCTTTGGTCTGTACCTTACTTAGTGATTTTTTGTTCGGCAGATTAAAGCCTGTTGCGACGGGCTTGTCAAATAATTTAGCTGTTTTGTTTTTAAGGCTTCGTAGTATTAAAAAAATTTATGCCTTGTAAAAAAAGTTTTTATAATTCATGCGGCTTTGGTTGTTCAAGGTGCAATTTTCTTTAATCCAGCAAAGGCTTATTGCAGATGAGCTGATTTAGGATTTGCATAAAAAGATATGCTCGTTTTTTTAATGGCCTGTTAATCTAACACTAATTGTTGTTAAAAGCGTCTGATTTATTCAGAGCTCAGATTTCATCGAAAGGGCCTTCTGTATAGGATAATGGTTTGTATTCCAGTACGATTTCCGGAATAAAACCTGCTGGTACTTCGCTCGTACCTGACCTGTTAAAGTAGAGGTCGGCATTACCTGATAAGTCCATCTCTTCGTCTGAATAGTTGATTACCGAACCGTTAATTATTCCCCCCGCGTTGCCGAAGAAGTTAATGCCGTTGGCTGCGATAGCGCCGCTGACCATATCGAAATTGCCGCCGAAAGAGGCAGAAAAACCGGGCGCCATCAGGAATGTTCCTGTTTCATTTCTTATGCCGGCAAACTGCGGCTCAACGGGCAAATTAGTAACAGGCTGGCTGCTGACGTTGCCTGTAATATTGACCTGATTTGTTCCAGAATCGTCCTCGTAGTCGCCGTCACCTATTATTATGCCTATGATGTTAACGTTTCCGCTAAAGTTAACGATATTTGGAGTTTCTATGAAGACGATGCCTTTGAGGATAACGTTTCCTGAAAAATGGGGGTTTGTATCGGCGAGTATTCTTACATTTTCATAGGTTGCGTCAGCGGATGTGTCGCAGCTTGAATCAATTGTGTTGATAACGTACTGTTCGAAATAGCCCGGATTGGGAGTGGGAAATTCCGTTGGCGGTACGCCTATATCTACATGATTTTCGATAGCATCATCTCCTGTTTCCCCGCCGATGCCGGCTTTGCCTCCCTGAAGATATACGTTGGCAATTGGATTGACTATACTGACGTCACCGGCAATCTGTGAATTGCCTATGATTGATAACGCGAGACTGTCGTTTTGACTTTCAATATATACGCTTGCCTCGACCGAGACGTTGACACCTTCGAGTTCTATATTTCCTGATAAAGACAATGGCCCTCTTGTTGCCACCCCGAAATCAAAAACTGTACTTGCCCTCTGACCGAAAGCATAGTTGGCCCGTATAGTTCTTGTGATATCACCATAACTGCCCGTTACTTCGATGGCAAGGGTATCGGGATTATCTGCTGACGGCAGGGGCGTAATAGTAGCTGAAAAGGATTTGTCTGCTGCCCCCAGATTCGTCGATGGTATCGTTATAGGAGTGCTGTCGCATTGGATATCAATGTTTGATGTCTTGTCAGCATTTTCGGCAAAAGAGCTTGCAAGCAACAAAAACTTATCGCTTGGCAAGGTATCTCCCTGTATTGAAACATTGCTCATCCATAATCGGACCACCTCAAGTCCCGATTCGGCACAGCCCCTTGCCTTGTTGGCATTTCGCTGGTTGTCTGCTATCTTAACATTTGTAGTACACATCGTAGAGAGACTTATAGCCAGCGTGGAAAACAAAAGTACAAATATCATAGATATAATCAAAGCGAAACTGCTTCGTGCGCGGTTTCCCTTTTTTATTGAAGGTTTCATTTTATTCCTTCTGAAATTTTGCCCAGCCGGTTTTTCCTCCCCCATTCAATAAAAAATATAAGTTAGGTTCTGAAGGTACAATCCCAGATAAACGATTGTTTTATGCAAAATTTGTTCTGGTATATTTGTATCCTCATCTTATTCGGGTTCGTTGGGATCATCGTATATGTAAGTCATAAAACTGCTGTCGGGTGCGGTTGTGAGCAGAAGCTCCGGCTCATTGGGGTCATCATCGAGGCATATCGTGCAGTTGGTTTGAGCCAGGATACCGGCAGAGATGATCAGAAGTAGTAACCCGATGAGAACTATTGAAACAAAAGTTTTCATTTTTTGGCTCCTTTCAAAATATAAGTTTTTTATAGTTCTGTGTAAGTTTCCTGTAAGGTTTTGATTACGATTGGAGAAGTAATTCCGCTTGGAAGCAATTTTTCTTTGTCCGGCTCGATTTCAATGACACCTATGTCGCCAAGCTCCGTTGTTTCCGAACCGCCGTCATCGAGAGTCGCACCGATGTTTGTTACGTATCCGCTGGGCCAATTGGTGGTATCACACATAGAGATAATGGTACCGTTAATCTGTGCGTTGCCTCTGACATCCACTATTCCGCCAACGATTGCACCGGTGAGCACATTATTGTCGTTTTGCTCGGGATTCGTGTTTCCGAGATTAACGTTGAAGTGCGGTGCCAGTATTGTCGCCTCCTGTATCGACGATGTATTTTCAAAGGCCGCCTCTCCCGTAAAATACAAACAGTTTTTTTGCCAGTTGAGATTATCCGGCACATTTGTTACTATTACGCCGTTAAATGTGCAGTTTTCAAAACGCACATTATTGTAATATGAGCTGGTACTCTTGGAGCAGTCAATGTATAAAATTTCGTTAAAAGCACAGTTTCTGAATAACGCATTACGATTATCCGGAAGTCTTACGTTCGTAAATGTCTGACCTTCGTAAACGTGCCTGTCAAGTCTTCTACTCGAGCTGCTTTGCGGCTGATTATAATTGCCGGATGCATGAGGAAAATACTCTCTTTCTATTGTTGAAGAGGATGGAATGTTACCATTGCCTTCATCTCCCATTACTATATCTTTGTAAGTATCTGTATCGTAGTCGCTGATATCCATTCCGGGCATATCCTGGTGGGGCTGACCATAGTTGATACCATGATGATAACCCTGTATTTCGTCGTATGTTCCATAGTATCGCTCATTATAGTTGTCCTGCAGCGGATTGCCGTTGGCATCAACCGGATTGCCATCGGCATCGAGAGTTTCAAGCTGATAGGTTTGGTCCTCGATTTGGTCAAGTGTTAAAACCGTATTAATTGTCCCGATTACCGCGGAATCGCTGGTCATATTGAAAGGCGAAATCGAGGCGCGGTCCCAGGAGCTGAAAATATCTCCGTAAATTGTCGAGTCACCGGTAATCCACATTCTTCCTCTGCCTGCTATTGCGTAGTTCAGCACACTTGCATCTTTTGAAATCTTCATATCGATGCTTATCGTTCTTGAGACTTCTCTTTTTGTGCCCGTTGATTCGACTTTGATTGTAAGAGGCTCGGAATCGTATCTGTAGAATCTGATGGTAAAGCTGTTATTCGGGCTGCCGTAGTCGATTGCCGGGATAGTAATCTGGTCGCCGGCGTTGCCATCGCCATCACTGAATCGGGTCGGTGATGGTACGGATTGTCCGTCGAGACAAAGTTCCTCAGCTTGCTGGCAGAGTTTCAACCATACTGTATATGCCTCCCCCTCGGTTACGTAGTTTGTGCCTGTGCTATCAAGGTAGGGCAGGGTTTGAGATACGATATACCTGCCGCATTCCAGGCCGGACTGTGCTGCCGTAAGAGCATTATTAACAAGGTGCTGGTTTTCAGAAAGTTGAACATTCGTTGTACACATTCTTGACAGACCAACCGCCAGAGTAGAGAAGATAGCTACGAAAATCATAGCTATAATAAGCGCAAAGCTTTTGCGCTTATGATTAAGACTTTTATTTATAAGAAAATTCACTGTCGCCCCCGTTTTGAAAGTTGTTTTTTAGCCTAAAGGCTCTTAATCACCGTTTAAAGTATAAAAATATTCTGAAAAAAGGCAAAATCGTCGAAACAAAATTGTTTTCATATATTGATATGGCCGATAATAAATTTTGCTGTTGAAATATATGACCGCTATAGTGCGTTTTCCTGCTCTGCAAAATATGAGCTGCGGGTAAACGGTGAGCTCATCACCCACCTGAAGCCTAAGTTAATGCATTTGTGTCTCCAGAAGTCGAATTTTTCCGGCTGAATATACTCTGCAACTTCAAGTGAATTTCTGGACGGCTTAAGATATTGACCGATTGTTATTCTGTCACAGCCGATAGAACGCAGGTCCTTCAGGACCTGCTCAACTTCTTCATCACTTTCCCCCAGGCCCAGCATCAGCGATGATTTGGTTGCGATATTTTGATAAGATTCTTTGGCTATCTTAAGCAGTTGCAGCGAACATTGATAGTTTCCACCGCTTCTTGCTATCCTGTAAAGGCGAGGCACTGTCTCAATGTTATGTGCAAATACAAATGGCAGGGCGTCAGCAAGTATTTCTATCGCTTTCTCCTGACAGCCTGCAAAATCCGGTGTCAGTATCTCGAATTTCATTTCAGGTATTTCTTCTCTTGCTTTATTTATGCAGTCTCTGAAATGTCCTGCACCTCCGTCTGGTAAATCGTCCCGGTCGACACTGGTTATCACAAGGTATCTTAGTTCCATACGCTTGGCCATTTCTGCCAGTTTTGCCGGTTCCTGTGCATCCGGCGGCGAAGGTTTTCCTTTAGTTACCGAGCAGAACCTGCAGCCTCTTGTGCATACGTTGCCTAATATTAACACGGTTGCCGTACCCCTGCCCCAGCATTCGCCTCGGTTGGGGCAGTTGGCATTAATACATATAGTCTCGAGGCAGAGCTCGCTTAATACTTCGTCGGTATGACAAAAAGTCCTGCCCGCAGGCATCGGCCTTTTAAGCCATTGAGGTAATTTGCGAACGGTTTTCATAGGTTTCACTTTTTACAGTAAAATATTTAGTAAGCAGTTCAGCCAGCCTTTGTTTAACGTCGTTTATCGAATGTTTTTTACCCGTTTGTTTTAATACCGATGTCATCTTTACTCCTTCGATACCGCAGGGTACGAATAAATCAAAAATGCTCAAATCATTATTTATATTTATCGCCATCCCGTGATAAGTTACAAAGCGTGATACACGCACTCCGATTGAGGCAATCTTTTTCGTGTTGACCCATAGGCCGGGATACCCTTTTTTTCTTTGTGCAAATACACAAAAATTTTCGAGCAGTTCGATGCCGATTTGTTCAAGTTTTGTGATATAGTTACTTATTCCCAGGCCTAATTGCCGTAAATTCAGAATCGGATAAAGAACAAGCTGGCCGGGATTGTGTGCCGTCACACCGCCGCCCCTGCGAATCTCGACAACATCAATTTCTCTCTGCTTTAATTCTTTTCTTGATACAAGCAGTTTATTAGTTTTTTTTTGTGCCCCGAGTGTAATTACCGGCTGATGTTCTACAATCAAAACCGTATTTGATATTTCATCTCGGTATCGTTTTTCCTGCAGTTGCGTCTGCAGCTTTAATATCCTGCGATACTCCGCGACTCCGCAATCGCATATTCGCAAATCGAATTTCTCCTGAGCCTCTGTCATCATAGAAGTGTTTTTATTTTGTGCTGAACGCATTCTCTATTGCCTCACCTACAACTTCTGATGTAGTTGGATGCGGAAAACAGATATTCGAAATTTTTTCCTGTGTTCCTATTAGAGCTCTTGCCAGAACCGCCAGCTCAGCTACTCTTGCACCGACCATTGTTATTCCCAGAATCTTATCGGTTTTTTTGTCCCTGATTGCCCGAACCTCTCCGGCTAATTCGTTATGAGCAACGCTTCTACCGTCCGCCCTGAAGAAAGCTTTGCCCACTACAATATTAAGACCTTCGGTTTTACATTCTTCTTCGGTTTTGCCTACCGCTGCCACTTCCGGGAAGGTAAAGACAACCCTCGGTATGAGCGAATAATCATACATTTGTCTCTCGCCGCCGGTGACATTTACCGCAGCAACTTCTGCCTCGCTCGTTGCACCGTGAGCCAGATAAGTCGTCCCGATAACGTCACCGAGAGCATAGACACCGGGCACATTTGTTTCAAATTTATCATTAACTTTGATTACCGTTCCTTCCATCTCCAGCCCCAGCGCTTCAACTGTTTGGTTATCACAGCTTGCTTTTCGGCCGACTGCTACAAGAACTTTCTCTGCTTCAACAACTGGACCGTTTTCGAGTTTAACCTTTGCTGCTGTGTTTGTTTTCTCGACAGTAATAACCTTTTGGCCGGTCAATACATCTATATTTAATTTCTTAAACTCTCTGGTTAAAAGCTTGCCGACCCACGCATCCTCTCTCGGCAGCAGCCTGTCCAGTGCTTCTACAATCGTCACCTTGCTGCCTGCTGCTGCATAGGCACAGCCTATCTCACAGCCGATAAATCCGCCCCCTATTACGGCTAGTGACTTCGGAATCTCGGCTAAAAATAGCGCTTCTTTGCTGCTTATAATGGTTTCGCCGTCGAAAGCGAAGGCCGGTATCTGGACAGTCTGAGAGCCTGTTGCTATGATGAGCTTGTTTGTTTCAATCTCGAGTTTTTCTTTCCCGCGGTGCACTATAACTTTGTTTGCACTTTCGGCAAAAGCCGTTCCCTCAATGATGGCAACTTTATTGTTTTTCAGAGTCAGTGTCATACCTTTGCGAAGATTTTCTACAACTTGCCTTGTTCTTTGCTGTATCTTAAGCCAGTCTGGTTCGGCAGAGGATATTTTAATACCAAGCTCGCCGGCTTCTTTTGCCAAAAGGAGCAGATGAGCGCTTGCCAGAAGGGCCTTCGACGGGATACAGCCCCAATTTAAGCATATCCCGCCGATATACTCTTTTTCAATCAGGGCGACTTTTGAGCCTTTTTGTGCACACCTTCTCGCAGCCCTTTCTCCCCCGGGCCCGCCGCCTATCACGACTATATCGTATCTTTCCGCCATAATTTTCCTCTCATTTTTTCATTCTCATAAGTTGAAAGTATAGCAAAAATGAATTTAAATCAAAATCTTTTATCTGGTAAAGATTATTTCGGATATGATTGTATAAATTCTGGTAGTTTGAAATTACTTCTCAATGCTTGTGTGGGCCGAGTCGAACATTCTCACTGAGCCGCTGTCGAGCTGGACTATCAAACCCTTTTCGGGGTCTATTCCGACGCAGTTGCCGGTAAATTTTCTGTTATTATAAATAACCGTTACCCTGTGGTGCAGCAGAATACTTAACTTTTGCCATTGCTCTATAACTTTGCCGCTGTTTCTTTTCGCGATATCCAGCCAGTGCTCTATCGAACTCAATAGTCTTTTGGCAAGCGTGTTGCGGTCAACAAAGTTGCCTCTTTCGATATCGATACTTGTCGCAGTTTTACGCAGCTCTTTGGGCAAGTCCTTTCGCTTCTGGTGGCAGTTTATCCCTATTCCCAGGATATACGCTGTATGATTTTTATACTTTTTTTTCTCCAGCAGGATACCAGCTGTTTTTTTGCCGCTCAATATTATATCGTTCGGCCATTTAATTTTTGCACTTTTGCCTATAGCTTCTGCAGTCGCCACCGCACAGCTAAGGCAGAGGATTTCCGGATTGATTTGCTCTGTGCTTAAAACGATTGAGCAGAGTATGCTGTCGCCTTTTTTGGTTATCCATTTATTGCCCCCTCTGCCTCTGCCTGCGGTTTGTTCTTCGGCAAAGATAACCGCTCCGGAATTGTTGGGGCTTCTTGCGTATTCTGCCGCTATATCATTTGTGCTTGATGTCGATTTGTATACAATAATTGAGCTGCCTATCCAGCGGGTTTTCAGATTTGTCTTTATTTTATCACAGTCAAGGCCGTCGCTTTTAAGCATTGTTCCTACCTGTCAAGTCCGATATCGACCGCCCTGGCTGAGTGCGTTATCGTGCCTACCGCAATCCTGTCAATACCGCATTGTGCTATTGCTGAAACCGTGTTCAGATTTATGTTTCCGGATGCTTCCAGCAGAGGCTTCTTGCCTTTGCCGCACATCTCGTTGTGCATATCAACCGCATGTTTGAGCTGCCACTGACCCATGTTGTCGAGCAGTACGATGTCGATTCCGGGTATTTTCAGCACGTAGTTTAGTTGGTCGTCAACATGGTCAACCTCTACCGCGATAAATTTCATTCCTTTTACATTCCTGGCTTCTTCGATTATCTTTACAAGCTTGGGATAAAAATTTCTGCCCATCTCTGCGAGGTGATTGTCTTTGATTAGCACAGCATCGTACAGGCCCAGCCGGTGGTTATAGCCGCCGCCGCATCTAACAGCGTATTTCTCAAGTATTCGCCAGCCGGGTGTGGTCTTGCGAGTATCGTAAATTTTTGCTTTAGTCCCCTCGACCGCGCGCACATACTGCCGCGTCATTGTTGCTATCCCGCTAAGTCGCTGAACAAAGTTCAGCATCACTCTCTCAGCGCTTAGCATGGAAGACAACGGCCCTTCGATAGTTGCGATTTTCCTGCCGACGTATGCGTTCTCGCCGTCATTGACAAGAACTTTTAATTTCAGCCTCTTGTCAAAGTGCCTTAGAACTTCCCTTGCCACGTCCATCCCGCATACGACTATTTCCTCACGGGTGATAATATTTGCCTTAGCAATACTGTCACCATATTTATAGATGAGTTTGCTTGTCGTGTCACCCTCGCCAAGGTCCTCAGCTATCGCCATTTCTATAAGCGGTAATACCTGTTTAATATTAAGTTCTTTCATTGTGTTCTCTGTTTCTTAGTTCTTCTTTTTTTGCATAAGGTTTTCTTTTCGTTTTTTCCGGGCCAGTCTTTTTTTCTTTTTGGAATCTATCAGAATAAATTCCGGCAGCTCTTTCAATTGTTTCAACTGGTCCCGCAGAGCCGCTGCCTTCTCAAAATCAAGCGTTTTTGCCGCCTGCAGCATCTCGGCTTCAATCCGGCCGGACAGCTCAACCTTTTCGTATTCGTCCTCGTTGAATCTAACCGCCTCTCTCGCCGTTTGCCTTGCTTTTATCTGTTCTGCAAGGCCTCTTCGAATCTCTTTTTTTATGCTTTGAGGCTTAATATTATGCTCTTTATTGTACCTTAGCTGAATTTTACACCGTCTTTGCGTTTCGTCAATAGCTTTTTGCATCGATTTGGTAATTGTGTCCGCATATAAAAACACCGTTGCATCGATATTGCGAGCAGTCCTGCCTATCGTTTGTATAAGCGAGGTCTCGCTACGCAGAAAGCCTTCCTTGTCGGCATCCATTATCGCAACTGCTGAAACTTCCGGCAGGTCCAGCCCTTCCCGTAGAAGGTTTATCCCCACAATGATATCGAAATCACCCTTACGCAGTTGCCGTAGTATCTTCACTCGTTCGAGTGTATCAATTTCGCTGTGAAGGTAGGTGCATTTAAAACCTTTTTTTGCTATGTAGTCAGCAAGGTTCTCTGCCATTTTTTTGGTCATAGTCGTAATAAGCATTCTCTGTTTTGCCTTAACTCTTTTTTCAATCTCGCCCAAAAGATGCTCGACCTGGTTGGTTGCCGGTCGCACAAAAATTTCAGGGTCTACCAGACCTGTCGGCCTGATTATCTGCTCAACCACCTCGTTGTTACATTTTTCCATCTCGAACGGCCCCGGCGTTGCAGAAACGAAAACTACCCGATTCCAGCTCTCCTGGAATTCCTCGAAACGCAAAGGCCGGTTATCAAGAGCGCTCGGCAGCCTAAAGCCGTGTTCAATCAGAACCTCTTTTCTGCTCCGGTCGCCTGCCCACATCGCACGAAGCTGGGGTATGGTAACGTGTGACTCATCGATGAACAAAAGAAAATCATCAGGGAAATAATCTATCAGCGTATATGGTCTCGCACCGGCGGGTAGACCTGAAAGGTGCCGGGAGTAGTTTTCAATTCCGCTGCAATAGCCGACTTCCTGCAGCATCTCGATATCGTACATCGTTCTCGCCTGTAGCCGCTGGGCCTCGAGCAGCTTTCCCTGCTGTTTGAACTCGCCAAGTCTTTGTTCAAGTTCGGCTTTTATACTCGCAATGGATGATGAAATTCTATCATAAGGCATAATGTAGTGCTCTGCCGGGTAGATGAAGACCTGGTTTTCCTCTGCCAGAACTTCTCCGGAAACGGGATTTATATAGCTTATCTTTTCTATTTCGTCGCCGAAAAACTCAAACCTTACTGCGAAGGTTTCGTATGACGGGTACAGTTCGACCACATCTCCGCGAACCCTGAATCGGCCTCGCTGAAAATCAAAGTCGTTTCTCGAATACTGTAAATCCGCGAATTTCCCCAGGAGCTTATTTCTCTCTATTCTGTCACCGGCTCGTACAGCGACCACAGAGGCTTTGTAATCTTCCGGCGAGCCGAGACCAAAGATACACGATACCGACGCCACGATTATTACGTCGTCCCTTGTCGACAGGCTCGTTGTTGCGGAAAGCCGGAGCCTGTCAAGGTCTGCATTTTTTGATGCATCTTTTTCGATATAGATGTCACGCTGTGGTATATATGCTTCCGGCTGATAGTAATCATAATAGCTCACGAAATATTCGACCGCATTTTCAGGGAATAATTCCTTGAACTCCTCGTAAAGCTGTGCCGCCAGTGTCTTGTTATGAGAGATAACCAAAGCAGGGCGATTGATTTGAGCTATTATATTAGCCATAGTAAAGGTCTTGCCCGAGCCTGTTACGCCCATTAGTGTCTGAAGTTTATCGCCTCTTTTCAGACCCTTAACCAGTCTCGAAATAGCTGCAGGCTGGTCACCAGCAGGCTTGAGCTCACTTTTTAGCTTGAATATTGACATATCTTAACCTATTAAAAATTATCCTGTTGCTAAAATAAAACATTATACGCACAAAATCGGTAAAATTCAAGAACTGTTGTGCAATCTTGACTTTAGGCATACAAGCTGGGACAATAATAAAAGAAAGGTTTGTATGAAGATTATAATGGCTTTTATATTTTTTTTGTTAAGTGTTTGTTCTACTCTGGCGAATGGGCCGAACGACTGTTTCACCTTTAGAGGCTCAGCCGATGCTTCCGCCGCTGTAGCACTCGATGAAGATACCTTCATTGTCGCTGACGACGAAAACGACGTGCTGCGTGTATATAAATTCGGAACGCCGGGGCCGGTTTTTTCTTTCGATTTGACCGGCTTTCTCTGCACAACTGCCAAAAATCCGGAAGCAGATATTGAGGGAGCAACAAAGGTTGGTAACCGTTTCTACTGGATTACTTCGCACGGCAGAAACAAAGATGGCAAAATCCGGCTGAACAGGTATCGGTTTTTCGCTGCTGATTTCAAAATAGGAGATGACAAAATCAGCATCGTCCCTGCGGGAAAACCCTGCCGAACCCTTGTACATAGTTTGCTAAAGCAAGACAGCATCGTTAAAGATGATTTGGCCCGTGCAGCAGGATTTTCTGCAGGCAAGCTCAAGATAAAAGAGCTTGAGAATCTCGCACCTAAAAAGCAGGGCCTGAATATTGAAGGGCTTTGTGCCTCTGCCGATGGTAAAATTCTCTACATCGGTTTTCGAAATCCCATTCATAAAACTGATTCCGGAAAGATGCAGGCTATTGTTGTTCCCTTAAAGAATGCTGACTCTGTAATAGAGAAAAACCAAGAGCCTGTTTTTAGCAAGCCAATGCTCTGGGATTTTCAGGGTTTAGGTATAAGGGCTATGGAGTATTCAGCTTTTCACAAAAGTTTTTTCATTATTGCCGGCCCTGCTGATGAAAAGAAAGATTTTGCTCTCTATAGATGGTCGGGTGACCAGAAACAGCAGCCTGAGCTTATCGGGAAAATAGTGGATTTGCCGCAGGATTTTACTCCCGAAGCCCTGTTTTTTCCTGAGAACTCTGATAAGCTGTTCCTGCTCAGCGATGATGGAACTTTGATAGTGAATGTTTCGAGCCCTGCTGAATGTACGGATGGCGAGCTGCTTGAGGGCTTAAAATGTCAAAACAAGCACCTCACAGACCCGAATAAAAAAACATTTAGAGGCTTTTGGTTGAAGCCCTGACGAAATAATTTTTTTAGGTGAAGAAAAGTGAAAAAATTTATTCTTATTTTAATCAGCTTGCTTATATTATTCGGTTGTTCTCAGCCGGCCGAACAGCCACAACAGAAAGCAGAGACGCGAGCAGATGTCGGCTTTCCCGTCAAGGTCGGCCTGCAGAGCGAGCAGGGCCTGCCTGTGCAGTTAAAGCTCGATGAACAAAAACCTCTGCCTGTCGAGCTTCAGCTAACAGACACCCAGAAAATTCCGGTAGATATAGCTGCAAAAGATAGTTTACCCGTTAAGGTCCAGTGGCAGAGTGATAACAGCCAGCCGGTTAAGGTTAAAATTGATGACGGCGGGGAACTGTCTGTAAGACTTAATATGGAAGGTGAAAAACCTTTGTTTGTTAATTTTGAAATGCCGCAGATACCTCAAAAGCTGATAACTGCAGCAGTTCTGATAGTTATATGTTTGTTAGTAACGGCCCTTGCGTCGCTTCTCGCTGCAATTTTTGCCTGCCGTGCCGCCAGTTATAACAAACATACAGTCAAAAAATAGTGTCCAGTTCTTTAAGAAGGAATTAACAATATAAATAAAATGAAAAGCTTCCAGTCGGAAAGTTTATTCGAATCACAAGAGATTAACACAGAACCCTGCAGTCATATAGTTCGTGTCGCTTTCGAAGCTGGTGTCGATTCCGAATTTGATTATCTTGTTCCCGATAGGCTCTGGCCAATAGAGACCGGCCAGAGAGTTGAAGTGCCTTTCGGCAGAGGCAATAAGCTCCAGGCCGCTTTCTGCGTCGCCGCTGATATCCAGCCTGAAGAGTCTTTTGCAGCACGAGGAAAAGAACGCCTCTTAAAAAAGGTAACCGGGGTCGGTGACACTCAGCCTTTGCTTGATAAATCTCTCTTAAAGCTCGCTGATTGGATAAGCAGCTATTATGTCTGTCCACTAGGCCAGGTCCTTTTTGCTCTGGTCCCTGCGCCGGTTAAAAAAGGTATCGGCGTGAAAAAGAAAAAACTTGTCTATCTTGCTTCGCCTTCACAGCAAAATACCGACACCCTCAAATCCAAAAAGCAAAAGCAGATTGTCTCTATCCTCTCTGATATGCAAGGCTTCAGTCCTGGCTCAGCGGTGGAGCTTGATAGCCTGATTTCAGAGGTGGGTTGCAAACTCTCGCCGCTAAAAGCTCTTGTTCAAGAGGGCGTAGTGAAATTAGTCCTCAAAGAGATTTTACCAACACTGCCCGTTATATCGGAAACAATGGTTTTGAAAACTCGCGAAGTCACGCTTAATGCGGACCAGCTAAAAGCTCTTGAGCATATAAACGAGCAGCTCGATTCCGGCAGATTCGGTGTGACGGTCCTGTTTGGTGTCACTGACAGCGGCAAGACCGAGGTTTATATAAATGCGATACAATCGGTATTACAGAAGGGCAAGACAGCAATTGTCCTTTTGCCTGAAATCGCCTTGACTGCCCAGACTGTCCAGCGTTTCTCGGGCAGATTTGAGACGATAGCCGTAATGCATTCAGCCCTTACTGCGTCGCAGAGAAACGCTCAATGGCACAAAATAAAAGCGGGCCAAGCCGATGTTGTTATAGGCGCACGCTCTGCGATTTTTGCGCCGCTGCAAAATCTCGGCCTTGTCATTGTTGATGAAGAGCATGAGCCGAGTTACAAACAGGATACTGTCCCTCGTTATAACGGCCGGGACGTCGCTATAAAACGGGCCCAGCTTGAAAATGCTCACTGCATACTCGGTTCTGCCACTCCCTCGCTTGAATCTCTTTATAATTGCAAAAAGAAAAAATATTTTACATTGCTCAATCTGCCTAAAAGGGTTATGAACTTTCCTTTTCCGAAGATTGAGCTTATCAATATGCGCAATCAAATCTCATCCTCGTCTCTGGAGCTTGTCAGCCGGCATTTGGCCGACTATTTGAAGCAGACTCTTGAAAGAAAAGAGCAGGCAATTTTGCTTTTGAACCGGAGAGGATACAGTAACCTGATTCTGTGTTCAGCCTGCAAATACACACTGCACTGCCGAAATTGCGATGTCACCTTAACTTTTCACAAAAAGGCTGACAAAATCCGCCCCTTTTTACAAACCATTACAGGCAGACACCTGGATTACGGCAGCGCCGTCTGTCACCATTGCGGCTCAAAAACTCTTGTTCCACAGAATTGTCCGCTTTGCGGCAGGCCTATGATTATGATTGGCCTCGGGACTCAAAGACTCGAAGAGGAGCTGAAGAAAAAATTTCCCCAGGCACGCATGGCAAGGGTCGATAGTGACTCAATGGCTGGGGCCGATTATTATCGGCTTTTGAAGGATTTCAGTGACGGGCGGATTGATATCCTCGCCGGTACGCAGATACTTGCGAAGGGTCTGCATTTTCCAAATGTCACTTTGGTCGGCATTATTAGTGCGGATACCTGTCTTTATCTGCCGGATTTTCGCTCGAACGAGCGCACCTTTCAATTGATAACTCAGGTCGCGGGCAGGGCCGGCCGCTGTGAGAAAAAGGGTCTTGTTCTGGTGCAGACCTTTTTGCCCGAGCAGCCTGCCATCAGGTTTGCTCTCGATGGCAATTTCTCTGCCTTTGTTAATGAGGAGTTGAAGCATCGAAAAGCCTGCAATCTGCCGCCTTACTGGAGGCTGGCTGTTATAACTTTGCGTGACAGAAACTACGAAAAGCTCGTAGCTGCTTCCAAAGCTCTGCGAAATAAAATCGACTCCATCATCCGGCGCAATAACATCAAAGCTGTCCTCAGGGGTCCTATGCCTGCCGTTATCAGCCGAATCCAGCGTTTTCATAGAATGCAGATTATCATCCAGGCTCCTGTCGCTGAAACGATACGAGGATTATTTTCAGCTTTGCGGCAAGAGGCTCCCATCAGAGCCGCTGTTCAGACGACTGTAGATATCGACCCTCTAAATTTATTGTAGCTTGCAATCAGCAGGACCAATTATTATACTTATGTTTTATCGAATGTATCTGGGTTTGTCTTTTTTAAGATGATTTTTGAGCTGCCTTGAAGCTTTAGAGCAATTTTAAGCTTTTAGCTGTAACTTTGAATTTTGCACTTTTAATTTTGAATTTTTTCGGGGAGTAGCTCAGTTTGGATAGAGCGCTGCGTTCGGGACGCAGAGGTCGCAAGTTCAAATCTTGTCTCCCCGATTTTTTCCTACGGCAAAAAAATCAGAGCAGGTGAAAAGGCAATGTATCAGCTGACGCCAGAGGCCGAGAGTCGCCTAAACCTCAAAAAAAGCTCTTTCCACTGCGCTCTGGTCACTACTTTCTTTTCTCCGGATGTTTTTAATCTCTCATTATCTTGTTTATTTCTGTTAGAGTTTCTGCCAGCTGCGAACCTGCATCGATATTGATGTATACTAAATTGCCTTCACCATTTATAAGAAGAATGCAAAGCTTTTGTTCGGGAAGTACGAGCTGGCTTCGAAGTGTCTCAATCTTCTCAGGCGGCCTTTCATAAGGGGGCCGATAAGGGGAAGGAAACCTGAACTGGACGTCCATCGGATTACTATAATCGGCAATAATATGAAAGCCTGGAGCCTGGTTCAGCCACTTTTCGTACAGGTCAGATAAAAGAAATCGTCGGCATACAAAAACGACAACCGGCGGAGTCTTCAAATCTTTTCGGAGGATACCCGAAATCATTGTTTCGTCGAGCGTCAGTTGGTTGATTTCCTGACTTCGGGAGCGATAGTCAAAGAGGTCTCTCTTGAGGTCTCCAAAAATCAGTATAATATACCCTCGTCGTCCTGCCTTTTTGCGTAATGCACTTAATGTCAGGAGCTTTCGGCTGAGCAAGTCTACCCGGGCAAAGGTAGGCACCGGCTTGTTGATGCTGAGATGTGGTTTTTCCTCTGATGTTTGACTGATGTCGCCGTGTATTACTGCTAATACAATCTCGGAGCTGTCTGATGCAATTTTTTCCACAACGAGCTTCGCCGAACGAAGCTTCAGAACATCCGTGATTTTTCCGCTTGTAGATTCATAGGCTACTTCTTCATCAATAGGTTGCAGGGCCAATTTAACGTGCATACCATAGTGCTGAAGGGACTCTTGGTATGTTAATGACAGCTCTAAATTGTTACCTTCGATGAAAGTAGAGCCGGTTAGTGAACCTTTAAGTTGAGCGGAAAAAGAGCCTCGGTATGAATCTTGATTGTGTCTGTAGATATTGATGGTAAATGTACCTGATATCAATTCCTGTGTGGGCAGATTCAATTGCCGGCCGGGAAACTTAAATGGAATTTCGATGCGGTAGTTAAAGAGGTAATAACCTTCCTGGATTATCTCAGACTCGTCATTTTCTTGTAAGCGGAGTATTCGAGCTTTGCAAATCTGCCTGCCGTCTCGATTGATTAGATTAAGTTCGCGAGCGTTGCTCAGCAATACAGAATACCGGTATCCGTCCGGGGCTTTATCGAAGTCGAGCCATTCTGTATAACCATCTATTTGCTTGTCCTCCGGCAGAGCAACTGACACAACGTTACGTTGGGGAACATTACACAGTGTTGATTCTGATGGCTCATACCGCAGCTTAATATTGTAACGCTTGGAGTTCTCTGGTATCTGGTCCTTGAAAACAATCCATTGTTTTTCCTGACCCTGGGCCCAGACTTCGACGCGGCAAGTGGCTATCAAAACCATCGAGAAAATAATACACCTGCTGGTAATTAAGTAAATTTTTTGTGATTTCATCATTTTGTCCTTTCAATTATGAAAATGTTTTCATCTTTCTCTTCGGACACGGTGGGCCTTCAAAGTCAGTGGACCAATACCGGGTACTCACCTTGCTCAGTTTTACGTATCTCAACTGCGCTTTTTCCTAATATAAATATAACAGACTGTTGCACGCTGTCAATTAGTTATAATTCATCTTTTAGTTAGGGATTTTTGACAGTGAAACAACTTCGTAGAATGTATGGTCAGCAGGCAGTGGATTTTAGT
>CAZMQF010000020.1:0-22919 GCA_964568365.1 uncultured Pirellulales bacterium
TCCGATATGGGTCCCGGGCCTGACAGGTATATCTGGGCAAAACCGATAGTGCCGCTTCGTGTGCTGTCTGCGCCGGAAATCTTTCACGGAGACTTAATAAGCAGTCTTCACCGCTTCGAATTATATGGTCCGAGACGCGACTACTTCAGCGCCGATTATATCTGGCGAGTTAGCGATACGACGGCTGTTTTGAGTGACTTGAATTTCGATATGCAAAGTGGTGTGGTGCAGCAGTTTAACGTCGGAATATCACGGTTATGCTGGCCAAATCTGAGCTATTATATAGGCAGCAGGTATATAAGGCGTGTCCAGGTGCTTGGAGAAAAAGGTTCGAACGCCTTTACCTTTGCGGCTACGTATATTCTTGACCCGCGTTATACTGTGGTTTTCTCCCAGCAATTTGATCTTGACTACGGCGATAATATTCGAAGCGATTTAACGTTATTACGAAAATATCACCGGGTCAGCTGTGCATTTACGATAAGTGTTGATGAGTCACTGGACAGGCAAGCCGTTATGTTCAGTATATGGCCTGAGGGTATAAAGGAATTAGGAATCGGAGAGAAAAGATATATGGAACTGGGGGGCGCCTCCGGTTATTAAAACGGTTCTTATTTTAAGTTCCGGCACTTGTTTTTTATCTATAAGTTTTAACTGTTTGATAAAAATTTTAATATAGTTTGATAAGGAGAATCAGTATGCCGCTGGTCGATACCAAAAAGATGTTCGAGATGGCTTATAAAAACGGCTATGCCGTTGGCGCTTTCAATGTAAACAATATGGAAATCACGCAGGGGATAGTAGATGCAGTAGCCGAGGAGAAAGCTCCGCTTATTCTGCAGATATCAAGAGGTGCTCGTAAATATGCTAGCATGAGTTACCTGATGGCCATCATTGACGTAGCAGTTAAGGAAAACCCGGACATCCCGATTGTGGTGCATCTGGACCACGGAGATACATTTGAGATATGCAAGCAATGCGTTGACGAAGGCTTCACTTCGGTAATGATAGATGCATCGACTCTGCCATTCAAACAAAACGTGGATACGACGGCGAAAGTTGTTGAATATGCCCACTCAAATGGTGTTGTGGTTGAGGCCGAGCTTGGACAGTTGGGCGGAATTGAAGAGGATATAGAGGGCGTAAGCAGTGACGAAGTCAGTAAACATCTGACTGATCCCGACCAGGCGGTTGAGTTTGTTAAGAGCACCGGCTGCGATTCGCTGGCGGTGGCGGTTGGAACGAGTCATGGGGCCTATAAATTCAAGATTGAACCGAAACTTGCTTTCGATGTTATCGAAGAAATCGGCAAAGAGCTGCCGGGCTTTCCATTAGTTATGCACGGTTCAAGCAGCGTCCTAAAAGAATTCAAGGATTTGATTAATAAATACGGAGGCGATATGCCTGATGCGATGGGTGTTCCGGAAGAAGCCATCAGTAAAGCCGCCAAAATGGCCATTTGCAAGGTTAACATTGATACGGATTTGAGAATGGCGCTTACTGCTAAAATCAGGCAGGTTTTTGCCGAGAATCCCGCAGAATTTGATCCCCGCAAATATCTTGGTCCGGGAAGAGCAGCCATTAAAAGTATGGTCAAGCACAAATTAAGCGTATTGGGCTGTAATGGAAAAGCTGCAGAATGTCTCTAACAAAGGGCACCACGGAGCAAGGTATTAAAGTGATATATCAAAGTTTCCGAATTAGAACAAAGGAGCTTTCTGGTTCGTATCTTTTCTAGTCGGAACAATGATAGAAAATCCAAACTTATCGCAACTATGAAAGGAGAGTTTCTTGTTTTCAGGGAAAAAACAACGAGCGGCTTTTAGGTTTATACAAGCAGCCTTTCTGTTTTTCAGTTTTCTTCTTGTAATTGCTATTACTTCAAGTGCTTACGGTTTTTCATCGAGGCCCCCCTCAGAAAAAACAGTCGAGTTTGTCAAAGCTCAGCCTGGATATACAGAACCGAATTCTATAGCAGCGGGAACTTCTGAGACGATTGAAGCTGTCTGTAAACTGATATATGAAGGTGGATTTGACGAAGCCGGCTCAGTGATAAGAGATTCCGGATACGAGGACAATTCTAATCTTCGAGAGCTGCTTGGAATAGTTGAGGACTATCAGCAGATAATGCGACGTCGTCAGAAAGAGCAGGAAGATGCATATAAAAAAGAGCTGGCTGAACTTGAGAAGTTGAAAATTGAAAGTCAAGCCAATGAGGTAAGTGATGTCAATAATATAGATGCCGGAGATGTAAATGATATAAACGATATAACAAAATTTCTTTCTGTTATTGCTCGTGCTGCCGAACTGGCGGGCGCAGAGCAAAAAGCAGAGTTGCTATCCAATCCGCTTGTACAACAGACGTTTCAACGTGCCAGGGATAAAGCAACAGAATTCGAGTCAGAGGGTAAATGGCTTGATGCCTATCTGATTTGCTATAGCTGGCTTGCTGCGATTGATGAAGAAACAGAAGAGTATTCCGACTATGCCGAGCAGCTTGAGGATAAAGCCAATATCTTTGCTTCTTTTCAGGACAGTCCCTGTGAAACCAGCGGGGAGCGTTACAAAGGTGTAACAAGAGAAGGCTTTATAAATTCGGTCGATATTCTTAAATATAGCTACGTCAAGGAAATCATTGACTATAAACAAATGATAGAAAAAGCCGTCAGCAGGTGCAAACAGCTTGCAGAAGTATTGACATTATCATATTCCGAGATATTACAAAACCAAGCGTATGAATTGGTTGAAGGAGACTCAGAAAAAACCGTTACGCCGCCGGCGAGCTCTGAGCTTGAAGCCTGGAGTCGCGGTTTAGACGAGATATTAAAAGAAGCAAACCAGTGGCCTTTTGGTGTGGATAAAGACAAATTTATAGAAGTTTTCCGCGATGTTCTTGAGCTCAGCGAGAAAACTGTGGAACTTCCGGAAACGGTTCTGATAGCCCATTTTGCAGAGTCGGCGTTATCCACACTCGACCCTTATACTGTAATAGTCTGGCCCCAGCAGATGGAAGAGTTCGACAAGATGATGACCAATGAGTTTACCGGTATCGGTGTTGAGATTTCAAAACCCTCCGGTCTTCTAACGGTGGCAAGTCTTCTTCCGGATACGCCTGCGTATAACTCCGGCCTTGATGCCGGGGACATCGTAGAGGCGGTTGACGGGATCCCGACAAAAGATATGTCACTTACTTGTGCCGTCAAATACATCACGGGCCCTGCGGGGACGGATGTTAAGCTGACAGTGCGAAGCCCGGGTGAAGAGAAAACGCGAGAAATTACTATAACAAGGGCAACAATAGTTGTCAGGACAATTCGAGGCTGGCAAAGAACGGATGATGGTAAATGGAATTATATGATTGACGATAAGAATAAAATCGGATACGTCCGTATAACAAGCTTTTCAGACAAAACTTCCGGCGATTTGGAAAAAGTGCTGGATAAGCTGGATTCTTCCGGTTTAAGGGGAATGATACTCGATTTACGATTTAACAGCGGAGGGCTTTTGAGCAGTGCTACCGAGGTTGTGGATAAATTTATTTCGAAGGGCATTATCGTGAGCACACGTTATCGTTATGGTTTGGGGCCTTTCACTGCAGCAAACAGGAAAGGGACGCATCCGGATTATCCTCTTGTGGTTCTGATCAATTCCAGCTCCGCAAGTGCTTCTGAGATTGTTGCAGGCTCACTGGCTGATAAGGTACATGAGCGTGCGATTCTTGTCGGCGAGAGGACTCACGGTAAAGGCAGTGTTCAGACGATCACGATGCGACCCGGCGGCGGAGCCCAGCTGAAGTATACTATGGCCTATTATCACTTGCCTTCGAGCCAAAGAGTTGAAAGCCGTGAAGCAATGGAAAAACAGGGCAGAGATGATTGGGGGATAGGGCCGGATATAGAGGTGAAAATAGGAAATGGAGTGCTCGCAGTCAGTGACGAGCTCAAAAAAATGCTCGAAATTCGTCGAGAGAACGACGTGCTTGTCAAGAGCGACCACAGGAAAAACAGCCTGGAAAAAAAGCATACGATAGAGGAAACGCTTAAATCCGACCCTCAACTGGCTATTGCTGATCTGGTCGTCAAGGCCAAATTAATAGAGCAGTCCACAGGACGCCTTATGACGCAGGATGCAGGGTTGAAAACCGAGGCGTTACAAGGGGATACAAACTAACAATCGCGTTAAGCTCTACACATTTTTTCGCCGGTAATCTGTCACATTTGATTGTCGATGTTTAATTTTATTATTGCAACCTTAACGCAGCCGCAGATAATATATCCCCATCGTAACTTCTGGTAACATGGCCATCTTGGCCGTGTATTTACGGGCTGGAAGTCCGTGTTACATAAGGGCAAGAATAATATGGTACAAGAGGGCGAAATATCTGACTTCGGCGAGCTCAGTCGAGCCGAAAACGTGAGCAAATTTGAGCAACAGAGGCAGGTTAAACTGGACCGTCTCAGGCAGTTGGGAATATGCCCCTACGGAGGCAGGTTCGATGGAACCCAGAAAGCTGCGGACATAAAAGCCGGATTTAAGGAAGAAAGTAACGACAGTCGAGCCAAGTGTGCAGGCAGAATCGTGCTTTTAAGAGATATCGGCAAACTGATTTTCATCACACTTCGCGATTGGAGCGGCAGCATCCAGATAGGCTTAAGCAAGAAGATTCTCAGTGACCAATGGGAGCTGACAAAGTTGCTGGAGGTTGGTGACATAATCGGTGCCGAGGGTCGGCTGGGCAAGACAAAAACCGGCGAGATTACCGTATGGACGGAAAAATTGACCATATTAAGCAAATCGCTTATGCAGCCGCCCGAGAAGTTTCACGGCCTGGCGGACGTTGACCTGCGATATCGGCTGCGCTATGTTGACCTATGGGTAAATCCCGGGGTAATGGAGCTGTTTAAGAAACGAAGCGACATCATCGCTGCCATCAGAGAGTTTCTGCGAAATAAGGATTTTCTGGAAGTTGAGACACCTATGATGCAAACGATAGCAGGAGGAGCCGCGGCAAAGCCGTTTATAACACATCATAACAGTCTTGATATGGACTTGTTTCTGCGAATCGCACCGGAGCTTTTTTTGAAGCGCCTGCTGGCAGGCGGCATGGAAAAAGTCTTCGAGATAAACCGCAATTTCCGTAACGAGGGACTGAGCAGATGGCACAATCCGGAATTTACGATGCTGGAGCTGTATCAGGCGTATGCTGACTACAATGTGATGATGGATTTGACGGAAGAGCTTGTTTATCTTTTGGTGGAGAAATACTGCGACGGTAAGCAGATTCAATTTTGTGATATGACAATCAATTTTGCCAAGCCCTGGCGGCGAACCAAATATGTCGAGCTTCTTGGAGAATACAGCGGCTGCAGAATTGATGACATTGGTGCTTTAAGAAAAAAGGCAGCGGAACTTGAGATTGACCAGGCAAATATGGATGATGTGGTGGTTATCAATGAGGTATTTGAGAAGTGTGCTGAAAACAGGCTGATCGACCCTACATTTGTAATGGATTACCCAGCGGAGCTTTGTCCTCTTACAAGACTAAGTAAAGAGAATCCCAGTTATGCCGAGCGTTTTGAGCTTTACATCGGCAAGATGGAAGTAGCTAACGCGTATACGGAGCTGAACGACCCGGCTGTTCAGGAAAAAAATTTCAGGATTCAGCTTCGCGGCCAGGAAGATTCTATGGCAAAAATGGATGAAGATTTTATTACAGCTCTCAAATACGGGATGCCGCCCGCTGGCGGACTTGGCATCGGGATTGACAGGCTGGTTATGTTTTTGACGGGAGCTACAAGTATTCGTGATGTTGTGCTGTTTCCATTGTTGAGGCCAAAATAATCGCCCACGCAGTTTGCTTGTGCAAACAAGCAGCGGGGGCATTCACGGATTGGGTTAAGAAGTGCTTAAATTATTCCTATGGCTTCGGTATTTGCGCAAGAAAAAGATTGTTATTCTGTGTATCGTCGCAGTTGCGCTGTCGGTGTCGCTGCTTTTGGTCGTGGACAGTTTTTTTACCGGTTTAATTGACGGGTTGAAAAATAGTCTTGCGGCGGAATCGGGTGACGCTGTTGCCTATATCTATGGTAAACCCATTCCGCAGTACAACGCTTTTCTTGGCAGACTGGAGCATTTAGAAGAGGTTGATGCTGCGGCACCTATTTGCACAGGGGGAGGACTGCTCTGGCTGGAAAGCGGCGATGTTCGAGAGGCGGGTATCAAAGGTATCGATATTGAAAAAGATAGTAAGTTTATCAACTGGAAAAATTGTCTTTTAAGACAAAAAGAACAGGTGAGCCCATTGAATTTTACTGTTCCGGGTTATCCTGATGCAAATGGAGTCTGGGTTGGTGTCAATATCATAGCTGAACCAAACGAACGAACCGATAAATATGACGTGGAAGAAATCAGAAAGCTGATAGGTAAAAAAGTTGTGCTTACGACGGAAGGTTTTGGCAGGAAGCGCAAAGTCATACCTTTGAGAATATCTGATATTGCATTTACCGATACAATCTGGGGTGACCGGACGTTGTACGTCCCCTTCGAGTATCTTTTCGAGATTCAAACCGGCATAACAGAGGGTAAATATGCGAACTTTTTCAAGCTGAAGCTGAATAAGAACTACAGCAAGCAAGAGATGCAGTCGGCTGTATTCGGCGTCTGGAAGACCTTTGCCAGAGAAAACCTGGGCTGGGCAGATGATGATATTGCGAGGATGCATATAGATTACGAAGAGGAGCACAGCTATTTTGTAGAGCTTCGAAAACAGATGGCGGTATTGCTTTTGATATTTGGTGTTATATGCTCGGTTGTGATTCTGCTTGTATTCTGCATATTTTATATGATAGTCGAAACGAAGTTAAAAGACATCGCGATAATCAAAAGCTGCGGCGCTTCATCCACAACGGCAGCTTTAATTTTTACCGGTTTCGGTGGATGCATAGGCCTGACAGGCTCTGGTCTTGGAATCATTATCGGATATATTATAGTCAAAAATGTAAACATCCTTGAGGGATGGGTGCGTGTAATCACCGGGATAAAGCTCTGGAGAAGAAGCTCGTATTTGCTCAACTATATACCGAATCAGCTCAACTGGCCTGACATTTTACCAATAACTTTGGCAGCAGTCGCGGGCTGCTGTGCAGGTGCGTTAATACCTGCAATAGTTGCAGCTAAAACGAGACCTGTGGATATTCTCAGGTATGAATAAATCGTTAAGAGCAGAGGTAACACGGCCATCTTGGCCGTGTTAACACGGGCTGGAAGCCCGTGTTACATTGGGATAATAGTATTGTATGTATAAGTTTGTTCTGGCATTTCGGTTTCTTCTGAAAAGACGGATAAGTTACTTTTCCGTTTTCGCAGTAGCGCTTTGTGTGTTCGTTGTATTTGTTGTTATGACAGTGCTGAGCGGGCTTACAGCCGACTTCAAGAAAAAGACGCATTTGTGGAGCGGCGATTGCGTCGTAAGCACGAAATCACTGGTCGGTTTCAGCTACTATGAGGAATTTATGGAGGTGCTGCAAAAGGAAAAAGAGATAGAGGCAGTTTCGGCGGTAATAAAAAGTTATGCAATTGTGAAAAGTGTTCCTGGCGGTAACAGTAGTGTATATATTGACAGGACACTTGAGGTTATTGGTATTGAACCGGCATCATACAGTAAAGTAACCGGTTTTTCTGAGTGGCTGAAATATACAACCGGCAGGATTCAAAATTCTTTTGAACAATCTTATGACGTTAACCTGCCCGGCTGTATTATTGGGATAGGATTTTTGTTCGAGAGGGACACGAACGGCAATTACATAATGCCGGAACAGATGCCTCAGATTAAGGTGGATGTGAGCTGCTTTCCACTGACAGCAAAAGGCGCTTTGGCCAGGGCCGGCACGGCTGTTGTAAGTTCAAAGATTTTTGCATTAAGCGATGTGGCACAGACGGGAATCAGCTCGGACTGGAAAAGTGTCTATCTTCCATTTGAGCAGGCTCAGCTGCTTTGTGGAATGACAGGAGAGCTTAAAAGGGCAAATGCGCTTTTTATGAAGTTCACCGACGGTGTCGGTCTCAATGCCGGCTGCTCGAAAGTTCAGTTTCTGTGGGACCAGTTTATGGAAGATAAAAAAGATTTAAGGCAGTCAGAGCTGCTAAAAAATGTTAAAGTGCAAAGCTGGAAGGTTTATAACCGCGATATGGTTGCGGTTGCAGAGACTCAGCAGGCCCTGATGATAATCGTTTTTGCAATGATGGCGGTTATAACTGTTTTTATCGTATTTGTTGTGTTCTATATGATAGTCAGCCATAAAAGCAAAGACATCGGAATACTAAAGAGTGTAGGCATCTCGAACGGCAACATTATGCTTTTGTTTTTGATATTTGCTTTTTTGATAGGAGCTTTGGGTTCATCTATTGGTGCCGTCGGCGGCTGGCAGTTTCTGTTGCATATAAACCAGATAGAAGACTGGCTTTTTGAGCATTTTGATTTTCAGCTATGGGACAGGGAACTCTATGCTATTGGCGATATCCCAAATAGCATTGACTGGCGTGTTCTTGTCACTATCATACTTTCGGCTGTTTCGGCCTGTCTGATAGGCGCCTTTTTGCCGAGCAGGCAGGCGGGCAGGCTTCAACCGGTTGAGACTTTAAGAGTGAGTAAGTTATGAGCAACAGCTATATATTAAAAACGGAAGGTATTTACAAATCCTATCGGATGGGGACAGCAAAGGTAAGCGTTCTGAGAGGTGTTGATTTGGCTGTGAAGAAAGGAGAATTTCTCGCAGTCATTGGCGCTTCGGGCAGCGGTAAAAGCACACTTTTGCATATATTGGGAGCTCTCGATAAACCGGGCAGCGGCACTGTCAGCTTCAATGGCCGAAATGTTAGTCAATTCAGCTCGAGACAGCTGAATAAATTCCGTAATAAGGATGTTGGATTTGTATTCCAGTTTTATCATTTGTTTGATGAGTTGAATATACTTGAAAACGTTTATCTGCCTGCAATGGCGGGTTCGAGCATTATCGGCTGGCTTGGAATGAGAAACAGGGCCAAAAAAAGAGCGAGAACTTTGCTCGAGCGGTTTGGTTTGAGTGAAAGGCTCAGGCACAAGCCGTATCAGCTATCCGGTGGAGAAAGGCAAAGAGTTGCAATCGCCCGGGCATTGATGAATGAGCCGGAAGTTCTTTTAGCAGATGAGCCTACGGGAAATCTTGACCAGCATACAGGAAATGATATACTGCGTGTTTTTGGCGAGATAAATAAGGCCGGCCAGACGATTATTATGGTAACACACGACCAGAGAATTGCCGAAAGAGCTAACAGGATTGTCAGGCTGGCTGAGGGCAAAATAACGAACGTAAAGGGCTAAGAGGCAAAAGGTATCACGGCCATCTTGGCCGTGATAACACGGGCTGGAAGCTCGTGTTACTATATTTTTTTGATTAAAGATTCGAGGAATTGTTACAGATGAAAATTTGGCTTAATGACAGACTTGTGGATGAGAAAGAGGCAAAGATTTCCGTTTTTGACCACGGTCTTCTTTACGGTGACGGCGTATTCGAGGGCATCAGGATTTACAGCGGAAAGATATTCGAGCTGGATGCGCATATCAGAAGGCTTTACGAATCTGCCAAAGTAATTAGGCTTGAGATTCCACTCAGCCGGCAAAAACTTGTTGAAGTTACACAGGAATGCGTAAAAGCCAATAATGTTGTTGACGGTTACATCCGCCTTGTTGTCACCCGAGGTGTTGGAACGTTGGGGCTTAATCCTTTTGTCTGCAAAGATTCTCAGGTTTTTATTATAGCCGGCAGTATTCAGCTTTATCCGGAAGAGCTTTATGAGAAAGGCCTGAAGGTAATCAGTGCAGCTACGATTCGCAATCATCCGCTTTCTGTGCCGCCACAGGTCAAAAGTCTCAATTATTTGAATAATATCCTGGCCAAGATAGAGGCTCTGGACAGGAATGTCCCTGAGGCCATTATGTATAACCACGAAGGGTACGTTGCGGAAGCAACAGGAGATAATGTTTTCATTGTAAGAGATGGTATAATTTATACTCCGCCGGTTCAGGCAGGCTCCCTGACAGGTATTACACGTGGTGTCGTCATCAGGCTGGCAAAAAAAGAAGGTCTGACTGTGGTTGAAAAGAACCTGACAAGATTTGACCTGTACGTTTGTGATGAACTGTTTCTTACCGGGACGGCGGCTGAGGTTATCGGCGTTGTTGACGTTGACGGCAGAGTAATCGGTGACGGTAAGCCCGGGCCTATAACAAGGCTGCTAAGAGAAAAATTCTACAAGTATGCCCACAATAAATAGTCGAGTTGCTGTCGGCGGACGGTCTCGTTAAATAGTTGTTGTAGCGCCGCTCGTATCGGTTGATACTTAAACGTTAAAACCAAAGAGACGTTGAGTGTAATGCAATTACCGGCTCATACGGATGTATCCGATAATTTTCAGATTGTTGCCAAAGAATTAAAGCAGGTTCAGACAATAATCTTTGAGCAAACAATTACGCTCTGCGATGACGATGCCGTGCAAAGGCTGGTTGGAAGCTTTAATGTCCGCGGCGGCAAGATGATTCGGCCGGCACTTCTGCTGCTTTGTGGGGCCTGCTGCGGCCGGATTACCGACAGGCATATTCAGACAGCGGCTATTATGGAGATACTGCATAACGCAACATTATTACATGACGATGTCATAGACGAAGGGCAAATACGCCGGGGCGAGGCAACGGCAAACCGTATTTATGGTAATGAAGCCGCAGTGCTTTTAGGTGACTTTTTGCTAAGCTGTGCTTTTAAGATGTGCACTTCTCTTGAATCTGAAATTATAAAAGTAATATCCACAACTGCCGCTCGCATCTGTGAGGGTGAGCTGAGGCAGACGATTCACAAACGCGACTGGAATTTAAGTGAAGCCGAATATCTTGAAATAATCACTGAAAAAAGCGCAGCTCTTTTCAGTACCTGCTGCCGGCTCGGGGGTTATCTATCTGGTGCAGAGAAAAGTCAAATTCAGTCTCTATCCGATTATGGATTAAATTTCGGCATTGCCTTTCAAATCGCAGATGATTTAGTTGATATCACAGGCGACGAAAACGCAAGCGGCAAAACCTTGGGCAGTGATGTCGATAGCAACAAACCGACGCTGCCGCTTATTTTTATGTTGAGCAAGCTGGATGAGCGAGAAAGGGCTGAGTTGATAAAGCAATTGAATGCCGAAAAAAGTGATTCCAGGAAAATTAAAACGTATCACGGGCTTCCAGCCCGTGATAACACGGCCAGGATGGCCGTGTTACTTAAGGCCTGCGGCGGTATAGAATACGTCCGTGATAAGATTCATACATTCGTCGATAATGCGGTCAAATCAATAACAGATTTCACAGACAGCAAAGCCAAAAAGGCCCTGATTGAGACGGCCTGCTCCGTTGGCAACGTAACACGGGCTTCCAGCCCGTGATACCCCCGCTCTTGTCTTCGACAAGAAGACGCGGGGGCCAGGATGGCCGTGTTACTTTACCTGCCGGCCAAATTCAGGAAAAATTACTATATTCCTAAAAATGCAGGCTATGAAAAAAATATTAAGCGTTATTTACAAAAGCTGCAAAGATTGATACAAAAGAGCAAGGAAAAACAGAGAAAAAAATAAGATTATGCAGGCGGTTAAAGCTACGTATAAAGATGGTGAAGGATTTATTGCGTCAGAAATTAAGAAATTGCCTTAAGCAAATCGATGAAAAGAAAAGAGCTGAGAAAAGCAAAAAGGCCTGTCAGAATCTGATTTCTACGCCACAGTTCCAGGACGCCTCGGTGATTATGATGTTCTTGTCGCTGCCTGAAGAGATAGATACGACGGAAGCTATACGGTACGGCTGGCGGGAGGGTAAAACAATAACCGTGCCTAAAGTGTACTGGGAAGAAAAATATATGATACCGGTAAAGATAAACTCGTTCAATGATGGTTTCTCAACTGAAGTTTCAGGTCTGAGGAATCCGATAACAGCAGAGTCGGTTCCACTTGAGCAAATAGACCTTGTTGTCACGCCTGCACTCGGCTTTGACCGAAGGGGGCACAGGATAGGCAGAAGCGGCGGTTTCTACGACAGATTCTTCGGCAATGAAAAGTTAAGGGCGAAAAAATGCGGATTTGGTTTTGCAGAACAGGTTCTAAAAACGGATTTAGTTCCCGTTGCTGCGACTGATGTACCCATAGATTTTCTCGTAACAGATGAGCAGATAATGTATTTTGACAAAAAATAAGGAGATTTATGATGGCTCGTTATCCTTTAGGTCCATACGCAAGAAAAAGAAGTCAGGGCGGCAAATGGCTTTATATCGTCCTTGTAGTTATTATTGTAGGGGCAGTGATTGCGGTTGTTTTTGACATCAACCCATTCAAAAGCCAAGCACCTTCCGATACGACGACAAACATAATTCAAGAAGGAGAAGAAGCGCCGCTCGAAATTGATAATGGGCCGACAGAAGAAACTGAACCTGAGCCAATACCCATTAAACAGGAGCCTAATCTTGTAACAATACCGGAGCCCAGCGTAGTCCTGGGGACTCCTTTCGGAGAAACTGACTCGCAGGCAGCCAAGCTTATCACTGAAGCTATGGAGTGCATCAATGCAAAACCTGCCAGGATTATCGAGGCTCGCAGCAAGCTGAATGAGGCACTGGCCTTTACAATGAGCGCAGAGCAGCAAAGAATTGTCAAAGAGCAGCTTTCCGCGCTTGCGGAGGAGTGGCTGTTCAGCAGAAAAATCTTCCCGTCAGATCCTCTGTGCAGCAGTTACACAGTCAGGCCCGGAGAAATCCTTTCCGATATAGGTGGTAAGTATAAGGTACCGTATAAAATACTTATGCAGATTAATAATATCCCCCGTGCAGAAGCTCTTCAGGCCGGCCAGACAATAAAGGTTATTGACGGCCCGTTCCATGCAATAGTACACCTGGCGACTTTTACAATGGATATCTACCTTCAAAATACTTTCGTTAGAAGTTTTAAGGTCGGAATTGGCCAGCCGGGCCTGGAAACACCAACAGGTCTCTGGCGAGTAAGAAAAGGTGGAAAACATATAGAGCCGCCCTGGAAGCATCCTATTACCGGTAAAATCCTTCATGCGGGGGACCCTGATTATGCTCTGGGCTCGAGATGGATAGCCCTTGAAGGCATCGATGAGAATACAAAAGACAGGGACGGCTTTGGTATTCACGGCACAAAGGAGCCGGAGACAATCGGCCAGCCAAGTTCACGAGGATGCATCCGGTTACATAACGGCGATGTAATATTTGTCTATGATTTACTTGTGCCTGTTGATTCCAGAGTGAAGGTGGTGGATTAAAACAAGGAAATTAGGTATCACGGGCTGGAAGCCCGTGATAACACGGACAAGATGTCCGTGTTACAGCCAAAGGATGGTTCAAGTGAGGCTAAAGGGTAGCATAACATTCTGGGCCTGGATAATTTCAGTTGTAATCCATTTAATCGTACTCGGTGTATTAGCAATTATTCAATTTTCTCCATCCGGGGCCGAAAAAGTACAAAGCACTGTTCCGACGGCGAAAATACAACAGGTGAGAAGAATTCTTCAGGCGACTCCTGAAGGTCCGAAGCCGAAGATAAGGGCGTCAGCGTTCGGAGGATTTGAAAGTGAAAAGAGCCAACAGATAAGTTCAGGTCAGATTTTTACCCGGGCAAAGAATGGAAAGGCAGATTTTAACGATTTACCCGGGACTTTAGTCTCTGGAAAAAGTTTTATCCCTTTAAGCAATTCTGGATTTAGTCGGCAGACCGATTTATTTGGAAGCCGAACGAGCCGCCGCAGAATATGCTATCTCGTCGATTGTTCCGGCAGTATGAGCGGGATGTTCGGCTGGGTGCGGCAGCAGCTCAAACAATCAATCGAAAACTTAGAGCAGGACCAGTACTTTTGTATTATTTTTTTCGGCAATGATAAGATTTTCAAATTCGGGAATGGAAAGCTTGTCCGCGCGAGCAATAAAAATAAATCATCAGCTTTCAAATTCATCGATTTGGTTCAGCCTGCCGGTAAAGCTGACGCGTTCTCGGCTCTGCTGGCGGCAATTCAAACCCGTGACGCCGCAGATTCGGCCCCTTCGCTTGTTTACTTTCTAACAGACGGTTTTGAACTTGCAGCCGAGAACAGCGATTTGTCTGAACAGCAAATAACAAATTACCTAAAAGATTACGCTCCATCAATACAGTTTAATACTATAGGTTTTTGGCCGCAAGAGCAGGACCGCAGTCTGCTCGATGCAATAGCCCAAGAAAGCGGTGGCCAGTTTATCATAATCACAGATGAATACGGAAAAGATGGTGAAGAAAGGTAGCACGGTCATCCTGGCCGTGTTAACACGGGCTTCAAGCCCGTGTTACAGCTGACAAACAAAAGAAAGGAAGCTATGGAACGCAGGGGACATTTGTTAAAAGCAGCGTTGTTGTTGATTGTATTCGGCTGTATATTGGCTTTTGTAATTGCAATCCGCACTCAGCTGAAAACCAATAATACAGATTCAGCGGATACGGAGACTTTTCTTAAACAGTTCGTGGTAGGCGGCGGGCCTATTGTCTGGTTTGTTCTTTTTCCGATGTCTCTTATTACGGCATTCCTGGCGGCTGAGCAGCTTCTTACAATTCGTCGCAGCAGGCTTTTACCTGAGGGTATGAATAAGGAAATCGTCGAGACGATACAGCAGTCCGGGCTTGAAAAATTAGATGAGCAAGTTGCCGACAGGGATGATTTTGTCGGTAAAGCATTATCAAGAGCTTTGAAGACAGCAGGGGCAGATTTTTTCAGGATGAGAAACCTTATCGCAGAATCGCTGCAGGACCAGACGTCAGAGCTGTTTCGTAAAATCGAATGGCTCAATCTGATTGGCAATGTATCCCCGATGGTTGGTTTGTTCGGGACGGTTTTCGGGATGATTAAATTATTTAATGCTATTGTGAAGGCGGGCGGCCAGCCTCAGCCGGCACAGTTGGCAAATGGAATTTCAGTTGCTCTTGTAACAACGTTCTGGGGCCTGTTTATTGCGATACCTGCTCTGGCTATATACGGTGTGATAAGAAACCGGATTGAACAGTTGGCCGGCGATGCAGTACTTGAGGCTGAGGATATAATGCCGCAGATACGACGCTCTATGAAAAAACAAATCGAGGCGAAACTGAAAAAGAAAGAACAAATCAAGCCGCACATCGAGGAGATAGAAGGCAAAAAGACAAAGCCGACGGGTCAAACCGCCCAATTATAAAGGCAGGGAAAATATCTGAATGCTTCATAAACTAAATAGTCGTTTTAACAGCAGCAATCACAGCTTCAATATGACAGCTGTTATAGATATTGTCTTTTTGCTGATTATATTCTTTCTGGTGGTGTGCCAGTTTATCGAGGCAGAAAACTTTGAGGTCTCCGTCACCGACAACTGCGAGTTCGCCGAAGAAAAGGCAGATGCGCAAACGCAGATGGCAACGGTGACAGTTATGAAAAATGAGGAGGGGAAAATTGATTTTGCGGTCGGTGGAGATAAAATCGCCGCTTTCAATAATAACGAGGCGGTTACAAAAATTGCTCAATCGATAGATTCATATCTGCTGCATCTGCCGTCGGATGACTGGGTTGTGATTTTGCGAATCGACAAAGATGTATGTTTTGAGGATGCTCAGTACGCCCTGGCAGGTGTTGCGGGGAGCCAGGCAACAAACATTCAGCTTGCTGTATTGAAGGAAAGGCGTCCAAATCCGGAATAATTTTATGATGCAATCGCGATAGTAGGATTCTACATTTTACCTTCTTGGTTTCAGCGTATTTCTTTCCCAGAATACGCCTTCAGAATAACCCTGAATATTTTTATCTGTTTGGGCTAATTTCAGACGCTTTGCAGCGAGCAGGCAATATTCAGTCTCAAATTCAACGCCGACGAATTTACGATTCAGCTTTCTGGCGGTGACACAGCTTGTGCCTGAGCCCATAAAGGGGTCAAAGACAAAATCATTTTCATTTGTGCTTGCGAGGATTAACTTTGCAAAAAGTTTTTCCGGCTTCTGCGTCGGATGCTCGGTATTTTCAGGCATTGACCAGAAAGGAACAGTTAAATCACTCCACAAATTTGATGGATAAGTCAGCCGGAAGCGGCCGTCAGGGACATCCAGCCAATCTTTGGGCCGGCCTTTATCATCTGTATATGGTGCTATAACTTTGCGCTTCAGTTTTATTGCATCCACATTAAATGTGTAACTATCAGAAACTGTAGCAAACCAGATGTCTTCAGACGCACTTTTCCAGTTTCTTTTTGCACCTCTTCCTTTTTCCCTTTCCCAGGTAATTCTGTTTCTTACTTTCAGATATTTTTGGAGTACGAGATAGACTGCAGTTGCCGAATACCAGTCACAACAAACGTATACCGTAGCTGTTTTTTTGAGCTTCGGCAAAATCTCGACGAGGCAATTTTCAAACCACTCGGCATATTCTTTCAGGCTCTTTTTTTTAAAGTTTGTCGATTTGAATGTTTTATTCAGATTATAAGGAGGGTCCAGGATAAGCAAATCCACGAAACCTTCGGGCAGAAAGCCAAGAACTTCGAAAATATCCTGATTTATTATTCTATTTTTTATAAGACTTACAGGAGTTGATTTGCAAACATGAAAGAGCTCTTTTTTGAGCTGCGTCTTTTCTTTCTGGCTGAGGCTTATGGTTCTGTTTCGCTTTGCTTTGGCCACATCCGTGCTCCTCACAATTCCGTCTTCACAGGCAAGGGCGAAATCTTATGCTGATTCTTTTTTTACGGCCTTTCTTGCGGTGAGCAAATCTGCTTTACCATCGACGATGTCACGGGAAATTACATATTTTGCGCCTTTGGGCTCTTCGGGCAGCAGATACATTAAATCAACCATAAGCTGTTCGGCAATCGAACGCAAGGCTCTGGCGCCGGTGTCGCGTTTTAATGCTCTTTGTGCTAAAGCGTGCAGGGCGTCATCGGTAAATTCGAGCTTTGCATCCTCCATTTCAAAGAATTTCTGGTATTGTTTTATCAGGGCATTTTTCGGCTTTGTCAGTATATCTATGAGAGCGTTTTCATCAAGCGTACCAAGAGATGTGATGACCGGCAGTCTTCCGACCATTTCGGGTATCATTCCATATTCAATAATATCTTCGGGTACAACCTGTGATATAATGTCACTGTAATCTTTCTTTGCATCTTTTTGGCCTGTCAGCTCAGAATCAAAACCTATCATTTTTCTGCCGAGTCGTTTTTTTATGATATTTTCCAGCCCGACAAACGTTCCGCCGCAAATAAAGAGGATATGCGACGTATCGATTTGTATGTAGGCCTGCTCGGGGTGTTTTCTGCCGCCCTGGGGCGGGACATTGGCGATGGTTCCCTCGAGCATTTTTAACAAGGCCTGCTGAACACCCTCCCCGGAGACATCGCGGGTAATCGAGATGTTCTGAGTTGTTTTACCGACTTTGTCGATTTCGTCTATATAGACGATGCCCTGCTGAGCGGCTTCTATATCAAAATCCGCAGACTGTATTACTCTGAGCAGGAAATTTTCGACGTCCTCGCCGACGTATCCGGCCTCGGTGACAGTTGTGGCATCACAAATCGCAAAGGGCACTTTCAGCATACGGGCGAGGGTGCGTGCAAGAAGTGTTTTGCCTGTGCCGGTGGGGCCTATTAAAAGAACATTAGATTTATCGATTTCAACATCGCTGTCGCTGTCGAGGTGCAGCAGCCTTTTGTAGTGATTATGAACGGCTACAGAAAGGTACTTTTTGGCGTGCTCCTGGCCGATTACATACTGGTCGAGATATTCCTTAATTTCCCTCGGCCTTGGGACATGCTTGAGATTGATACGCTTTTTTTTGAATCGCTTTTTATTCTGGGTGATAATATCATAACAAAGGTCGACGCACTCAGGGCATATATAAACATCGTTCGGTCCTTCTATGAATGTATCATTCTGGCCTGAAAAACGGCCGCAAAAACTGCATATTATTTTTGAATTCTTTTCGCCTGAGCGTTTAGCCATTATTTTGTTCCTGCTGTGGACCGGTTTTTAGACTATTTATATTATAATTACAGCCGGATTTTTATACAAGCTATTTATTCGATGTTGACAAGGCATTACTGCATTTTTGCTTCAAAGATTTTAATTTTTCAGCCCATAATAATGGTATGTCATTGAAAGTATTTTCAAGTACCTCAATCGTGTGTAAAACCTGCTGTTTTTCTGTTTTCGGCAATTTTGACCAGCAGAGGAGTTCATAGTATTTAGCACGCCACCACTGAAAGCTTCTTGAGTTTGAATAAAAATCCTTTTCCTGTCGGCTTTTGCAAATCTGTGACCACAGTTTTGCTGCATCCTGGTATTTTTTTTGTTCAGTGAACAGCCTTGCCCGGCAGCGTATTATATCTATGTTTTGTTCATTATCTTCAGTGGTCAGGCTGTCGAGCAGTTTTTCAATTTCGGCCAGCTTGTCATCGTTTTTGTTTGCAGCAAAGACGGATGTTTCGACGAGAAACAGACCGGCCTGTAAGTCTTCAAGGCATCCGAAGCAGATTTGTGCGAGTCTTCTGCAATTTCCTGCGGCTTGGAGGAAGCGATCTTGCTGAACCTGTAAAGTATCGATATTTTCAATAATTTCCGAGAGCAGTGACATAGCTTGGTGCGTATAACGGCAGCTGTCTTGTTGGCAGGCTTTAAGCAGATACTCTGCTGACTGAAGCAGATGCCTTAGTCTCTGCAAAGCAGTTGATTTGAAGGCATATAAATTCGGGTCGTCTATATTGTCTTTGGTAAGAATGCTTAGAACCTGCTGCGCAGATTTTTCATCACTTCGCTCAAGAAGCAGTCCGCAATAAATAGCAATTGCCTCAGCTTTAAGCTGTCTAAATTCTTTATCTTCACTGTTACAGTCCGCGATAAGACTTTTTAGCTTTGAGAGCAGTTCGTCAAAGACGACTTTGCCCTCGCTCCTGTAAGTTTCGATATTCTGCTTAATCAAATCAAGTTTTGCCCGGCTGGACCAGTACCCCTTGTCCTCATTTGCTAAATCTTGCAATACCTGTTTGCTTTTTTCGGGGCTGTTGCAATCCCTGAGAACAGAAACATAATAGTACTGAAGCTTGTAACACGGGCTTCCAGCCCTTGTTAACACGGCCAGGATGGCCGTGTTACTATCTCGGCCTGATATATCGTTGTAATTTTCAAAAGCATCCAGAATGTTGCGGCAGTCGATTGAACCTTTCATATACATTTCATAGGCAAATTGAGCTGCCTGTTCTGCGATTTGTTCGGCTTCGATATCAAGGCTTTCACTTTTCTTTTGCTTTTGTAGTTTACTTGCCTTGATAAGTAACTCGATTGTTTCAGCCGGTTCGGAATCGGCGGTTTTAGTCGCAGTGACGTATAGTATCAAGGGAGTCTGAAATTTTTCTAAGGCTGCAATATTTTGCAGAAGGTCTGCGTGCTGCCCAGTTTCGCTTTTCCATAAAAATTTTGCGACAAGCTCCGCTTCAAAAACGGTAATATCCTGCAAAATTCGAGTGAATTGTTCTTCCTCGCTCATTTTGGGGGCGAGAATCGAGAATAAAAGTGAGCCGACATAATCCTGAGCCTGGGGCTGCTGTTTTAGAATTTTTTCATAGCTTTTGTTTCTGCCGAGGTTTCTCTGCAAAAAAGCCAGAGATAGTATAAGCTCAATGTCATCGGCACATTTGCTGTTGGCGAGCTCCTTTTCAATTATATCAAGACGATTATTTTCCGTTTCACCAGGTAATTTGATTCGCTCTATTTCTATTCTGAAGGCAAGAGCCTGCTCCATATCGGAGCGTTCTGAGAGCCGGTTGAATTCCATTTTCGCCAGCGGCCGATAAAGCAAATCATCCTTAGCGAGCAGTGCATAGACTCTGGCTTTGATAAAATGCAAATATGCGCTGTCGTGAATCTCTTCCAGCGAATCCAGGCGGTCAATAATTTTATGGCACGAGTCAACAGCTTTTTGCCTTTGAGATGCCGATACTGCCGCGAAGAAATCTACCTCAGATTTGCTTAAAACTGTTGTGTTAAGACGAGAGGATAATTTTTTCCAGAGTCCTGTTGAGCCGTATCTGGCGTCCCAGTCGTCTGACTCATAGTCTTCTATAATTTGTTTCAGTTTTTTTTGTTCCTGCTCGATGCCTGCCAGTTTATCTGAGGCTGTTTTTGCAATCTTGTACAGCTTTTCGCCGTCAGCTTTATCTATGAGCTTATTGTTAAATTCATATTTGAGTCGAAGCTCGAAGCTCTGCCGTAAAAAATCGTCGTAAATCTTTTGACTTTTATCGGAAAGGCTGTTGATATCTTCGGCTGTCGGGTGTTGTGTTGTTGCTGAAGCAGAGGCAGAAAGCGAAAATAAGGAAAGGAGCAAAAAAAATACCCTGGGATGCAGAATTTCGTTACTATTATCCCGCAAGCATCTCACTCGTCAGGCTCCTGCCATTGTGTCATTGGGAATGTTATATCGGTCATTCTCATACCATAAAAAACATTGCATATCCTTACCCAGAATTCGGATTTCACATCAGGTTCGCAGATAATCTCTATCGGGTCAGAGGTTAGCCTCTTCTGGGCCGCTAAAACTTCCTCGATTTTCTCCATCAACTCGGCCAGGTCCTGTTCCATTGTCTGAGTATTGATTTGAACAGTTTGGCCCTGACCTGCCTCCGCGTCTCCCCCCGCTCTTGTCTTCGACAAGAAGACGCGGGGGGGCGGCAGGCCGATTCTTACCAGGCACCCCGTTTCAATCGATGATATATATATTCGCAGAGGCTCAGGTCTTCCTACGCCGGGGCCTTGAGCCTGTGCAGTCGGCAATCTCAGGGGTATAAAATCTTCCTGTGGTCTCCACTTGACCGCTACCAGAAAAAATATCAGCAGTAAAAAGACCAGGTCTATAAGGGGCGCCATCCGCAAACCAAAAGAGCGCCTCGGGCGGGGAAAAAAGGCTCTTAGAGCATCTTTTTGTATGCCGTCACCTTCCATAGTGTCGTCTTTTTATCAAACGCAAAGTAACACGGGCTTCCAGCCCGTGTTAACACGGCCAGGATGGCCGTGTTACTTTAAGCAAACTCAAAGCCGGCAAGCAGAGCTTTAGTATTGACCGGTATGGTCTTGTGATAGCGCTTAGCGAGCACATCGGAAAGACAGGATGCAGCGGTATCGACGTCAAAAAGTTTCCGCTTTTTCAAATATGCGCCGAGGGCGACCATATTAGCGCTTTTTTGACTTGTCAGCTCAACGGCAATATCGTCAGCAGGTATTGCTAAAATATCGATTTTCTTACCAAATTCGGGCACTTCATCAATCAGTGAGCTGTTGTAAACAAGCAGGCCGTTGTCTTTAAGTCGAGGAGCGAATTTTTCGAGTGAAGCTTTATTCATAATAATCAGGGAGTCGGGTTTGGAGATTACAGGCGAAGCTATGGGTTCTTCAGAAATAACGACGGTACAATTTGAAGTGCCTCCTCTGACTTCTGCGCCGTAGGCGGGTATGTAGGTTACTTCTTTGCCGGCCTTCATCGCGGTCTGAGCGAGAAGCTTTCCGACCAATATAATCCCCTGGCCGCCAAAACCCGCTATGATAACGCCTTCGTAAAATCCGTTGTCTGTCATTTTTCTATCAGCCTCACAGGTAGCACGGGCTTCCAGCCCGTGCTAACACGGCCAGGATGGCCGTGTTACTTTAATCAGGCTTTGAGATATCTTTTAAACAGCCGAGCGGAAAAACTTTTACCATTTCCGTCTCAATCCATTGCATCGCCTCGGCAGGTGGTACTCTCCAATAAGTCGGACAAGTTGAGAGAAGCTCGACAAGCGAGAGCCCTTTTGCACCTTTTACCTGCAGCTCAAAGGCGTGCTTGACAGCCTTTTTTGCCTGGCGAATTCGGGCCGGGCTGCTCAGAGCACATCTCTCGACATAAACGGTGCCCTGCAAAATCGAGAGCAGCTCCGCTACCTTCAGGGGATATCCATTAGTTTCAGTATCTCTTCCCCGCTGAGTTGTGGCAGTAACCTGGCCGAGCATAGTAGTCGGCGCCATCTGTCCGCCGGTCATTCCGAACACTGCATTATTGATGAAAATAACGGAAATTTGTTCACCCCTGTTCGCGGCGTGGATAATCTCGCCGGTGCCTATTGCCGCCAGGTCGCCATCACCCTGATATGAGAAAATAATCTTGTCCGGATTTGTTCTCTTCATACCGGTTGCCACCGCAGGGGCTCTGCCGTGTGCAACCTCGACCATATCGACATCCAGATAATCGTACGCCAGGACCGAGCAGCCTACGGGGGCGATTCCGATGGTTCTGCCGCGAATGTCAAGCTCATCAATTACCTCGGCTATGAGCCGATGTGCAATACCATGGCCGCAGCCGGGACAATAGTGAGTTGGATAATCCTTGAACGTTGGCGTTCTCTCAAAAACCGTTTTCATACTTTAGCCTTATTTTTCAAATGTTCCGGATTGAGCGTTAATTGTACGATTTTATCCAGTACATCCTCGACGGTTGGTATCCCGCCGCCGGGTCTTCCGTAGAAAAGGACCGGTGCTTTCCCGGCAACGGCCAGTTTAACGTCTTCTACCATCTGGCCGCAACTGAACTCTACAACAAGAAAAATCCTGAATTCGTTGGCGGCTTTGCTTATCTGCCCGGTGGGGAAAGGCCATAGTGTAACGGGCCTTATCCAGCCGGCCTTTATCCCTTCGCGTCTTGCTCTGGTTACGGCTGCACGAACTATCCTGGCTGCCACACCATAGGCGACCACAACAATATCAGAATCTTCAATCTGGTGTTGTTCACAAATGACCTCATTTTTTTCAGCCAGCCGATATTTTTCCTGCAGCTTATAGTTTAGCTGCTC
>CAZMQF010000021.1:0-10612 GCA_964568365.1 uncultured Pirellulales bacterium
TGACGTAATTTTCGGTGATTTCACACACCTTAAAGCCTTTTATAGAATCGCCTTCATAAAGGATTTTATCATCAATCATACAGCACCATTTTGCATCTTCTTTTCCAGAGCGCATTATGCTGAACAACTGCATATTATCGATGCTGTAATTGCTAATTAAGGAGTGCAAGTCTTCGTTACCCTGGTCCCAGCCGTGCAAGAACTTATCGAATTTAAAGGGATTTTTGATAAGCCGGCTTACGGGAACCTGAGCGGTGTTGCTGAATTCATAGAATTTTTTTATTATCTTATCCATTTTAGTCGACATTTCCGTTCTTACACCGCCGAGACGAGCAACAAGAACGTCAATTTTGGTCTGCTCAGCGTCCGGCGCTGCCGCTTCAGATGTTTGCGGAGTTCCCTTTTTTATCATAAACAACAATGACAGCAGACCTGCCCCGAAAAGGGCGACAAGCAAAATTGTGCTTTTTTGCAGCTTTTTGCCTTGGGTTTTGACGGTGAAATATTCATCCTGCTTTTGCTCTTTATCATCTCCCGGAGCGGATTTTTCGGCTGTGTCTTTAGACTTTTGGTCTTTCACATCATCGTCCTGCTGGTCATGTAAGAAATTCAACATAATCACAACTCCAAAAATTCACTTTTTACATTCCTCTTAAGGGATACATACGACTAAATTGCCGGCTGAAAGAAGATACTGACAATAAAATCGGCGACGACGTGTCCTTCGCCGGTACTTTGCTTTTTCAGTTCAAGTTTTCTGATTTTCATAATTCTCGGCAATCTCTCGAGCTCAAGCAGAAAGGAGTAAAAGGAATTGAAATTACCGACGAGCTGCATTTGCAATGGCTGCTCGATATAACCGCTGTTATTTTTTTTAGCGAGAGTACGAAAGGTTTTTGATTCAAGCCCCTCTTTCTGAGCGATGACTGTTACCTGCTCAAGAACTTTATGTATCTGACTCGTCGGCGGGATTTTGCTTTCGAAAAATTCGACGGCCTGCTGAAGCATCTGGAGCTGCTCGTTGAGGTCTTTTGCCGCAGCGACGGCCTGTTCGAATTCAGCAAGCCTTGCAGCTTTTGCCTCAAGCCGCGACTTCTGGTCCGAGAGAGCTTTATTTGCCGGCTTAATCATATACTGATAAGCAAGATAAGTAATCCCGACGACTATTACGAAAAAGAGAAATTTTCTTAAACCGCTTGACATAACTTATCCCTTCACAGAATATCCTCAAAACTGATATCAAACACCACTATCAGAGAATAATTTTATATCTTCGCTCGTAAGGTCGACATTATTGTTCAGCATAGCTGTGAGCTTGAAATGCCTGAACTTCTGGGAGCTTTTTGATTTCGAGTTTTTAGCCTCAAACTCCCTTGATTCGACAAGAGCGACATTTGTAATGAGTAGTGAGTTTCCGAGCCGCTCGATGTAAGCAGCAACTTCGAGGTCACTCGGTGCGATACCCTCAATATCTATATGTGTTTCCAATCCTTTTTCAAGGGACTGAGTTTCGACAGAAGCTTTTGCATCTGAGGCCTTGAGAGACTGATACTTTGTTGCAGCAGTTGAGGCTGCAAATCGAGACGGGCCCTTAGATTCCTTCTGGATAAGGTTTAACTTCAGAAGAGATACGCCGTTCGGCAGATTATTTGTCAGAGACGCAAGCAACAGACTCTTTGAGACCGGCTCAATCAGCTCAGCGGTTATAAGAGCCCTGCTCCACATCTGATTTCTCCTGTCCTGAAGCTGATGAACCTTTTTTATTTCTTCCTTTCTTTGAGCGAGCTCGCTGTCAACGATTTTTTCCCTGTCATTGAGCATTTTCTTACGGTATTTGATGGTAAAAAAGGAACCCGAAAGAGCCACCATCACAACAACAAAAAGGAAAATGTAAATTAAATTCATTCTTTTTGACTCGTTGTTCCGTACATAATCATCAGGAACAAAATTTATATTAATCATAATTCGGCCTCATTTCTCAAGAAAGGCTAAGGCCAAAGGCAGTAGCCCAGTTTATCTGACAATTTCTCCTATCGACTTCCATCTGCCCGTTGTTCAACACCTTAACAGCAGACAAACAATCGCCAACGTGAGCGGCAATATGAATCTTTTTTGCAATTTTCTGATATACATCCCTCTCGACAGCCGAACCTGAAATGAAAACCAGTCTCTCTATCGCCGCTTTTCTGTACATAGAACCAAATTGTTTTTTGCACGCCTCAAGCTCAAGAGCCAGCCTCGAAAAATCCTCACTCTTTTTCAACTGTTTTATTCCTATGCGAATCGAGCGGGCGAACAGCAGATTCTTGTGTCTGCAAATAACGACATTTGTTATATTACCGTTGAGGTCAATTAGCATAACGATGGATTGGAGGTCCGCCTGGCGTCTTCCAAAGAAACGGTTGTAACTGTTTGTAAGAGCAAGAGGCCAGACGCCCAAAGTTTTTATTCTAAGGTTGGCCTTTTCATATATAGCCAGATGCCTGTTTATCTTTTCTCTTTCAGTAGCAACGACGACGACGTTATCATCTTCGGCAGTGATGTATTTGACCAATGCCTGGTCGGGAGAAAATGGCAATCTTTGTTTTACCTTTGAAAGAATGACGTCATCTAAATTTCGGCCTTCGCTTTTGGGCAGTTTAACATGGTCGATAAAAACATCGGCGGCCGGTATAGAAGCAATGATATCTCTATTCAGGAATTTATGTTTCGAAGCAAGTAACTGCAAAGTCTCTATTGCCCATTTCTGCCAATCGCAGCTTCCCGGCTGAATATGCGACGGACACTCTTCTCCTGCGGCAGTGATGAGCATAAGACCATCACGACCCTCTTTAAGCTGAGCGACCCTGACGGCATCGTTACTGATGTCGATACCGACCGGGTAAATATTATTTTTCATAAAACTAAACATATATATTACCCAAAGCGCACACGTCTCCGGCGAGCGGGTGTTACAGCTCGGAGACAATCACGTTTACCCTATACATAATCGTTCCAAAAACAGGGCTATATTAGAAGCTCAAAAGCCTATCCTTGAGCCTATGTATAAAGCTCCAACATAAAATATATGAAAAAAAAACTGAGCCTGCCGGTAAGGGAGAAAAATAATCCTTACAACTTTGCAAAAAAATTTTAACTGCTGAACGGCAAGACCGATAAAAGATGGAAGATTAGATATTTATTAAAGAAAAAGCAGACAACAAGTCCGGCAGAGAAAAGCAATAGCGAGGCTCTTTAACCGGGCTCATCTGCTTTTATTTTCTATATAATGTATTTAACAGGATATGAAATCAGAGTAATTAAAAATAAAGTTTTCCTGATTCGAGCGCAAATAGAGTCTGATAAAAGAAGCACCGAAAAATCCTTAAAAAAGTCGAATTTTATGGGGCATCGGCAATATTCCGCTAAAAATCCCTGATTTAACGATAAAAAGGCTGGATTGCATCTTACCCCTGTCGTTAAAATTGTCTTTAAGGCTGCCGGTATTTTAAAGAGAAATGTGCGGGACCTGCTTTGGCGGGGACAGAAGCTATTCACTTTTAAGCTTTCTTGTCATTAAATCCCTGATGGCTTTGCGGACAGGCTTATTTTCAAAGAGAATCTGATTGACAGCCTCCGTAATCGGCATTTCAACATTATATTTTTTAGCGAGTGCGACAACTGATTTGCAGGTGGCGACACCTTCGACGACAGAATGTGTTGCGGCAAGTGCCTTCTGCCTTGCAAGTCCTTTACCAATTCTTTCACCGAAGGAGCGATTTCTTCCCTTCGGAGAGATGCAGGTTGTCACGAGGTCACCGAGCCCTGTCAGGCCGGCAAAGGTTTGAGGTTTTGCTCCGCAGGCGATGCCGAGCCTTGTTATTTCGGCAAGACCTCTGCTGAGAAGCGCAGCTTTTGCATTGTCACCGGCACCGATGCCATCGATGATTCCTGCGGCTATGGCGATGACGTTTTTGCAGGCTGCCGCCAGCTCGACCCCGACAAGGTCGGTATTAGTATAGAGGCGGAGCCACTCGGTATTAAAGGTGTATTGAATTTCCTTTGCGAGATTATTATCTCCAGATGCGACGCAGGCTGTAGCGGGCAGCTTCCTTGCGAGCTCGTCGGCTACGGTCGGACCGGAAAGAACCGCAGTTTTGAGCTGCGATTTGCGAGCTGCGAGAACAGGCCCAAGAACATCGGCAAGTACCTGGGTCGGCCGAAGTAATGTATCATTTTCTATACCCTTGGTAACAGAGAGAATAGGAACGTCAGCCGGGATGTGAATTTTAAGTCGGTCGAAAACAGCCCTGGTAAACTGACAGGGAACTGCACATACGATAAAATCACAAGATTTCATTATACGTTCGTCGGCCGGCTCAAAGCCGATACGGTCAGACAGCTTATAGCCTGGCAGAAACCTGACATTCTCACGCGACTGCTCTATTTGCCTGAGCTGGGCGGCATCATATCCCCATACTCTGACAGGTATATTTTTTTCAGCCAGCAGCATGGCCAATACTGTGGCCATTGCGCCATCGCCAATTATAGAAATATTCTTAAACATACGCACATTAAAACAGCACTGCATAAAAATTGCAACAATCTGATGGTCGGCCCCGCCAACTGTATGCCCTGAGTAGTTTTGACGAAAGATGTACGCAAAAGCGAAGATTTCCTTGTAAAACGAAGCCAATATTTGGAAAAACGAACCCAATTTTGAGCTAAAATTGGGTTTGTTTTGGGTTTGTTTGGCTTCGTTTTTTCGGCGGCTGGAAGGCCGAAAATTTTCATTACCCATTGTTATATAAGGGGTTACGTTCATATCGTCATTCCGTAATTTGGCTTTGTTTTGCATAATTAAGTTAGGTGATTGGTTAATTGGTTCATTAGTTAATTGGTTCCGGATACTCGATACTTGATGCTCGATACTGGATTCTCGATGCTCGATACTGGATTCTGATCGTCGCTCGTGACTCGTGCCTCGTGACTCGATACCTGATTCTATATGCTGGGTGGGGGTGGACATTTATAAGGCCTTATTAATTAGTTGATTAGTGAATTAGTTAATTGGTGAATTAGTTAATTAGTTGGACATTGATAAATCCTTAGTAAGTTAGTTGATTGGTGAATTAGTTAATTAGTTTATAAGCCCTTTATATAAATGAACTTACGCTTGATTTATCTTGAACTGCTGTTCTGAAACTTGCGGAGCTCCGCAGCCCCGTTTTTGGGGCCTCCCAATCATTGGTATTATACCAAATTAGGCCGTTATATCAATGAAAAAAAATAAAAACAGAATACAGAAAACAGAATTCAGAATACAGAAGACGGAGGGCGGAGAACTGAGAAGTTAGAACTTAGAAGTTAGAATTGAGAAAAAAATTAACCACGAATTAACACGAAAAAACACGAATTTATTTTTAATCCCTGATTTCGCTGATTGAAAATGATTTTTAAAACCACCAAGGTACAAAGACACAAAGATTTTATAAAGCCAGCGAAAAAATGCACTTTCAGCCCAAAAACAAAACTTTCGTGTACTTTAAGTCGGCGAAAATACATTTGCGGAACGTAATGGGGCCTCCCCCAGTTATTAGTATTATACCAAATTTCTTTGGTGTGTTCAATGAAAATCTAACAAAATAATAAAAAAATTTGCCAGAGAAAACACACAAAACACAAAGGTTCTCGCTAAACATATATAGAGGACGATTTTACTGAAAGAAACAAAAAGCTTCATAATTTCAACACTATTGAAAAACAATAAAACATATTAACGTAAAATATTATTGATATTAAAAACTCAAAAACGTGTCTTTTTACAAGATGTTTGTATTTTTAAGCAAATGAGCTATAATTCATTGACCATCGACTGTTATTAAAAAACTAAAGTAGGAAAACCACAAGAACTTATAACTGGAGTTTGACAATTATGGATTCAATTCTCGATGATATCGAAACCAAAAAGGATTATAGGGAAATATTTATTGACATTAGTTTAGAGATGAGCCCTAGCGACGAAACTGTTCTAAGAGATTTGTTTAATAAATTCCCAAGTGACGAGATTACTTACGATTTGTCAGGAAAGGTGTTTACTCTTTTTTTAAATACCGTTGATACCAATTTTCTATCTAACCAGATTAAAAATATTAAAATAAGATTTGAATCAAATGCGCTTATTAAACTTCTCAACGATATATTAGAAAATATAAATTCTATTAAAAGTTATGGATTAAAAAACAACAAGCGCGTTTATGTTAATTATAATAAAGAGCGCAAAGTAAAGAATAGAAAATCAAAGGAAAAAAACAGAAAGAAATATTACTACGCTTATAGTAACGATTTTTCCGATAAAAATAATTCCTTGCCAAACGAATATGAAAACAAAATTATTTGTGGAGATAGTTTTGCTGTCTTAAAGCAACTTCCAGACAATTGTGTTGACTTAATTTTTACATCACCACCTTATAATTTTGGTCTTGAATACAAATCAAATGAAGATGCACACCATTGGGAAAATTACTTTAAAAAACTTTTTGGAATATTTCACGAATGCATAAGAGACTTGAAATATGGAGGTAGAATATCTGTAAATATTCAGCCTTTATTTTCAGACTATATCCCAAGCCACCACATTATTAGTAATTTTTTCATGAATGAAAAATTAATATGGAAGGCCGAGATTCTATGGGAAAAAAATAACTACAATTGCAAATATACAGCTTGGGGTAGTTGGAAAAGTCCTAGTAATCCGTATTTAAAGTATACATGGGAATTTATAGAAATATTTTCAAAGGGTACATTAAAAAAAGATGGTTTAGGAAGCGATTCCGATATAACTGCAGATGAATTTAAAAAATGGGTGATTAGCAAATGGTCTATTGCTCCTGAACGTAATATGAAAGAATTTAATCATCCGGCGATGTTTCCTGAGGAATTAGCATATCGGGTATTAAAATTATTTAGTTTCAAAGGAGATGTTATTCTTGATCCTTTTAATGGTGTTGGAACAACGGCACTTGTAGCAAGAAAAACTGGGCGTAGATTTTTAGGGATAGATATTTCCAAAGAATATTGTAACAGTGCTCAAAAAAGGATGAAATCATCCTTATTTTAGGAAAATAAGATGCCTTATAGTATTAACGAAATTGTTAAAGCATATAAAATCTTGGTAAAGGGAATCGAAGCAGAAGCGAATGATAGCGACGATCGTGCTTTCGGTGGGATTGTACGGGCAGGTAAAGGTAAACTTGTCGAAAGCATTGCTAAACACATGGTTGAAATTGCGTGGAAAAAGATAAAGGGTAAATCAAAAAGACTATCATTGGAAAGACACACAATTAAGGTTCCAATCAATAAGCAATATATCAATAAAATTAAACACGAAGAAGTGCGCAAATATATATTAGATCACATTAAAGAATACTACTATGGATTAACAACTGACATACATGTTTCTATAGACGGGAAATTTGTGATGGGCATTGAATGCAAAGCTTATGCTGAAAATGCGATGATGAAAAGAATTTTGGTAGATTTTACATTATTAAAAAGCATTGTTCCTGATTTAACTTGTGTGTTAGTACAACTGGAAAGTCAATTGACTGGAGATTATAGTGATCCACGCAAAAAGATTATTTATGGAAGTCATTCAACCCATACAATTTTGTCCTATTTCGATGTGGATTTGCATATTTTAACTTTGCTTGAAGGAGAAAGAAAAGTTAACCAGCCTATTCACAATTCGAGATATTATAAAGACTTAAAAAAAGATGTGTTAGAGCTTGCTATTACTAAAATGAGCGAATTATTAAGTAAATACCTCTAGTGATTTTCAAAATTCTTCAAAAAAATAACGAAGTATACTTACATATTTTGTAGTTACCGCTACTTAGCCTGATAGATAGTCTCATTCTCGTTCTAATCCTTTTGTTATAATCAATTTACGAACGCTTTCTTATGCCCTTCGACTGGTTCGACATTGCTTACCACAGGTATGCTCAAGACAGGACCGCTCACCACAAGTCCTTCGACAAGCTCATGATAAATACGCTCAGGGCAAGCCGGCGACAGGTAAACCCTTCGACGAGCTCAGGGCAGGTGAAAAAGCCCCGCACCTATTTGACTCATTCAAGGGTAAATCCTTCGACTGCGCTCATGACAGGCGAAGAAGAAAAATGAGCGATTTGTAATTTGCAGCGTTTGCCGAAATTGACGCGATGCAAATAGGTGCGGGATTAATCAGAAACTACTCTTTAATAGTCAACTGTACCGGCTGAAGTCTTTTAAGTGCGGTAAGCTGGTTCTGTCCCAACTTCGCATCTATCAAGACATAACCATCGTAATATTGTTGTTCGAGAATAACAGCGTTAGCCCGCAGGAAACTGTGGATTTTCCCATCGGCCGTACTGCTCTTGACCTGAATAAGGATTTGCCGTCCTGTGAATTTTTCAAGGACGATGTCAGTTAATTGCTCAAGGCCGATACCGGTTCTGGCAGATACGGTAACAGCATCGGGGTATAAGGTCTGCAACATCTCTAACCTTCCGATATTGTCCAGGACGTCAACCTTGTTTAAAACTTCGAGAACAGGCTTGCTGCTGCAACCAATCTCGTCAAGGACAATCTTTACGGAATCAATCTGCCTTATCACATCAGGATTCGAGACATCGATAACGTGCAACAGCAGGTCCGCTAAGACGGTTTCCTCAAGGGTGGCCCTAAAAGAGGCGACGAGGTGGTGAGGCAGATTTTTTACGAAGCCGATAGTGTCACTTAAGAGCACTTCCAAGCCGCGTTCGAGAGTCCATCTTTTTGTTCTTGTGTCGAGGGTGGCAAAGAGTCTATCCTCAACAAAGACGTCGGCATCGGTAATTTTATTAAGCAGTGTGCTTTTACCGGCGTTTGTATAACCGACGAGACAGATTTTAAACAGCTCTTTCCTGCCCTGGATTTCCCGCAGTTTTCTTTTGTCGATATTTACGAGCTGTTCTTTCAGCTCGGAGATTCTCTTCTTGACGAGTCTTCTGTCGATTTCGAGCTGCTTTTCACCGGTACCTCTCGTACCGATTCCGCCTACGACGCCTGCGGCGGTTGCGCCGCCGGCACCTGCAACGCTGTCGAGGTGCGACCACATTCTCGTCAGACGCGGATAGGTATATTCGAGCTGAGCGAGGTCAACCTGAAGCTTGGCCTGCTTTGTTTTCGCACGAGTGGCGAAGATGTCGAGGATAAGCTCACTGCGGTCGATGACCTTTATCTTCACAATCTCTTCAAGGTCGCGAATCTGTCCCGGCGAGAGGTCATTGTCAAAGATGACGACATCTGCTTTGAATCTTTTTACTCTCTGTGCGAGCTGTGCGGCTTTTCCCTTACCGATATACAGAGCGGGATTTATACGGCGGATTTTTTGCTGGAATCTGTCGACGACGACGGCACCGGCACTTTCTGCAAGAGCAGTAAGCTCAACTAAATCATCACCGCTGCCATCTTCGGGCAGGACGGCAGCAACTAAAATTGCACGCTCCCTACTGACTCTTAAGGTTTGTCTGAATTTTTCCAACTGCAAAACCTTATCAATAAGCCCAGGAAAGAATCCTCACTATTTTACCAAATTTGCTTTTATTACTCAATATAAGGCATTATAATCAATTAATTCAAGGGGGGCGGGGAGTAGAAAGGACGGCTTTACAAGCTAAAAAGTCTGTACATTAGGCGAAAAACTGCAGAAAAAAATTTTTTAGCTTTAAAAAAATATTTTTTTTATTAGAATGATACGTCTTTACATTTTTGCCGAGAATATAAAGATAAGGTATATTTCGGTTAAAAAGTATTGTCATTAGAGCAGGGAGAACGATTTTATATGCTGAAAGTCAAAGCTCGAGCGGGCGAAAGCGTGCAGCAGATGATGAGACGCTTCAAGAAGCTGTGCGAAAAGGAAGGTCTGATACGGGATATTAAGCGAAACAGCTACTACGAGAAGCCTTCCGAAAAAAACCGCAGGCGCATGCGAAAAGCCAAACGCACAGCCAATTTTGTTATTAATCAATAACAACAGCTTCAACAAATTCTATAAACTATCAGCCGGGCAGGTTACTAAGTAACTAAATTTGCCCGGTTTTATTTTTGAACAGGCCAAATTACTGTATCGCCATTAATTCCCCACAATTGCGGCTGGCCATATTTGCTTGTACCCATAACTCCGCCGTCATCAATACAGTTTATGCTAACACTATAAAGAATAAAGTCGTTATCGGTTTTTCTATAAATAAGCGGCTTGTCACTGAAAGAGTCGATGGGTAACTCACTAAGATAACCGGCAGCGACAAGCTCATTTAAGTCGTCAGGAAAATGTCCATTATCATTTTTATAACGATGGGCAGCGATAATCGCGATTGTCGCATAGATTTGAGTTTTAACTCGATAATTGATTTCAATCAATCGCCCAAAAGCAGGAGCGAGTATTTCGAGCAGTACATTGCCCTTAGTAATTTTCGCTATCTCGTTTTCAATATCAATTCCTTCAGCACGTAGCGCAGCGGGTGACTTATGTGAGATCTGTTGGTAATAATCGTACATTTGTTTGGCAGTTTTAAGTGTCTGCTTCTTGTTCGGATGGGTAAACAGCACT
>CAZMQF010000021.1:10622-22598 GCA_964568365.1 uncultured Pirellulales bacterium
GGGATGAGTGACGGCTTCAATAACAACATCATAATCCGAAGAGATGTCGGCCTCACCTATAGAAGTGACTCGCTGAATATACAAATGGCTGCCCCAAATACCATCGGTAAAACATCGCTGAGCCTCATCGAATACAAAAAATCTCTCAGTTTTAAAACTGACGGTAAAATCATCAGAAGTAACTAATTTTTCAAGATTCGATTGTAAGGCAATTAGAGAATTTTGGTCCGGCTGGTGCCGGCTGAGAATTTCGCGAATTGTGTTAACAGATATACTCTCCATTGCAATGCCGACAAGCTGCTCGACAAGGAAAAAATCTCCGTTTAAGTGTCTTCCGAGTCTGTAACAGGTCATAATGTCATCGAAAGCTTGTTTGAAATTACTTTTTTCGGCGTTTAAGCGAGCTCGCTGTTTCAATCTGTGAGCTAAAAGGCGATAACCACTAAGGTCAGGGAGCAGAACTGACATGAGCTCTTTTTGTTCGTTTGACTCATACTCACGCCAGTAATACGGTTTAATTGAGCCCTGGGCCATTAATTCAAAAACCTGTTCTTCGGAATTGAGCCAGTTTTCTATACTCTTTTTTTCTTCGCTCGTCAGCTCTTCAAAATCTTTTCTCAATAATTCTTCCATATCATCAGGAGTATTTTTAATCATCTCGGCTGCTTTTATGTAGAAAGGCGCTGCGTTTTGACTTTCATCGGCGGCAGGACGGACGATTCTGTTAAGCTCTGCGATATAATCTGTTGTTATGACAGGCTTACCAGCCAAAAACCAGATTACATAAACAATAAGACAAATTATAAGAACGCCGATTGTCTGGAACGTCCTTGCTGTCACTGTCCGCCAGAGTGGTCTGCAGCGTTTCTTTGCCCTTCTCAGTAAAATCCCGAGCAGTTTCGGGTCACCGAAACCATCGACAAGCTCCAGTGCCTTTCCGCGTTTTTCCTCATCAGTTTTACAATCTCGCAGCTCATCCCTGAAGTGACAGGCAAGTTCGGCCTTTACGTCATTGCGGACTTTTTTGCGATAGCGCATCTTTTTTATGATAAGGTTGATATACTGCAAAACGTTTTCAGGAAGGTTTTTCAAATCGCTATTTTCGTTTTTCATAACATATCCCTTTATCTCGAATTTGCATAAAATATAAGATTAAATAATTTTATGCACTCGACAGAGCGCCGCCGAAGACGTATCTGAGGCCTTTCTGCAATTGAGCGAGCTGCTCTTTCTGCGCTGAAAGCTGGTGTTTTCCTTTCGAGGTTATTGAATAATATCGTCTTTGCCTGCCTGAATCCGAATTCTGCCAGGAGCCTTTGACAAGCTTTTTGGCCTCGAGATTGTACAGCAGCGGATACAGCGTCCCCTGGCCAAGCGTCAGAACATTTTTACTTCTCTTCTTTATTGCCTCGCTCAATTCGTAGCCGTACATCTCGCCTCTCGATAAAATCTCAAGCACAACCACAGGGGCAATACCTTTTAACAGCTGACTTTCAAATTTCATAATCCACTCCTTATTCTGCACATAATAGTTTTTATCAAAATTTCACGGCCGACATTGGTGAAAAACAAAGCCAATTTTGAGCTAAAATTGGGTTTGAATTGGCTTTGTTTGGCTTTGTTTTTAGCTAGACAGCAAAGCCGAAAATTTTCATAATTATTTGTTAATAAAGTGGTTACGTTCATATCGTCACGCGAAAAATTGGGTTTGTTTTGCATAAAAAAGTTAGGTCATTAGTTAATTGGTTCATTAGTTGATTAGTTAAATTTGTAATTGATAACTGGTTACTGGTTAATCGGTTGTTGAGCATTGATAAATCCTTATTATAAATGACCTTATGATTATATTTAACTTGGCCGGCTGGCCTTTTTCGGTGCGGAGCTCCGCAGCCCTATTTTGGGGCCTCCCCCAGCGTGTACTGCGTTGAGTACACTATGAAATTATACCACACTTAGGCGATATTTTCAATAAATTTTTAATAATTTAATTAGAAAATTTAGCCCCGGAGTAAATACATATTATTTTGCCAAAGAGCTCAGCAAGGCCGCAGAGATTCCATCCACACATCACGAACAGCCTGCTGCTGTTATTTCATACTATGCTATACTTATTATGTATTGCATAGTATGCAATGTCAAGTATAAAATAAAAAAAATTGTCAAAATCTCGTATCTTCTTATGAATAAGCAGGTTAAAAAGGCTAAAAACCGATGTGCCGCAATCCGTCGTTAAAGCTTTATCAATTTTATGAACCGAGTTTACAGAACTGTTTGAAAGCCGGCCGGTCTTTACAGGTTTTGTTCTTTGTACTCGAAGACATCTTCAATTTTTGTGTTCAGTGCGTTTGCAATTCTAAAGGCCAGTGCAAGAGACGGTGAATATTTGCCCTGCTCAATAGCGATAATTGTCTGCCGCGTGACATCAGCCTTATCAGCCAGTTGCTGCTGCGTCATTTCGCCATTTTCAAATCGCAGCCGACGAACTTGATTTTCTATTTTTTCATTCGCCATCTTTACTCCCATTGTATTGTTGAATCAGGGAAGCCAGACCCTGCACAAAATTAAAAACAACAAGACCACCTAAAAGTGTCAGGGGCAACACGTTAACTGAAATAGAGCCATGAGGGCCAACAATGCACCAGGCAATCACACATGTGGCAACGAAATATAACCAAAGCACGACGTATGCAACCATGACCGCCTTTTTGTGGATTAATTGATCTCGCTCATCGAAACTAATCTTCTTTTTTCCTCTACGGAGTTTATCACAAATAAAAGGAAATAACCAAAATAAGCCGCCCCAGATGACAATGGTTACGAACATAAACACTGGTGCGAAGGATATCCCCCTGTCATAAGCAATAAATACGGCGACTCCGCCGGGGAACAGAAAACAAGCTAATCCCAAAAAGAAATAAATCCATGATTCTACCTGTGATTTATTCATAATTTTTCTCCTTTATTTCCCCAGCCGTACTGAATCAGAGTTGTGACACTTTGTGAAAGATGAAAAACTACAATTCCTCCGATGATTACTATAGGCATTACATTAACCGAGATGGAACGCTCCGGGGCGACAGATAACCAGGCATAGATACATGCGCCAACGAAATACAACCAAAGCACAGTATATGCAGCCAAAGTTGCCCTTAAGAAAATCAAATTGTCTCGTTCATCGAAATCTTTCTTTGCCTTTCTGTTGAAGAATAAAAGGAACAGCCAAGATAATCCACCCACGATTGTCGAGGCTGCGAATGAGAACAGATGCAGGAAAGAAGGTCCTTCAATATAAATAAGCAATATTGGTAACTGGCCGAAAATTAACCAAATAGGTGCTATAAACAACAAAGAAATCCAGGCGTTTTTCTGCGGAGTATTCATGATTTTTCTCCTCATTCAGTATTTTCAGTCTTCATATTCCAATCCTGGCTACGAGCCTATTCACGTCTATATTTGTAATCTAAACCTTACACAATGTAATGCATACGATACAATATGTCAAGTATTATTTACATATTTTTTTAAAAAAATTTTATTTTTCAGTAATTACACCCCTTTTCAAATTAAGTGCCGGACATCGTAATCCACAATAACTACTGCTAAAAGCCCAATTTTTCGCTGATAGTGCATTCAAGAGCGCTTTTTTCAAGACTTAAAAAAGGCAACAACCTCGTTGAAAGATTTCCTTTTTATATCGGGTACCTTGCAATTTTCTACCGGCAAGCCGACAGGAAGAATGCAGAAAGGTCTTTCATTTTCAGGTCGCTTCAGGATTTTATTCAAAAAGCCCATCGGGGCAGGTGTGTAAGGAACGGTTGCCAGGCCTGCATTGTGAATAGCTGCAATTAAAAATCCGACAGCAATACCGACCGACTCGGTAACATAATAATTTTTCAGAACCCGGCCTGATTCAGTAATTCTGTAGCGCTGCGAAAAGACGACAATCAAATATGGAGCGGTTTGGAGAAATGGTTTTTGATAACCGGTGCCAAGCAGCCTTAAATCGTCGAGCCATTTTTGCGGTGCTTTCTTTGTGTAAAAATCACGCTCGGCCTTCTCAGCCTCCAACCTTATTTTTCTTTTTATATCGCTGTCTGAGACTACGCAAAAATGCCAGGGCTGGCAATTAGCTCCGCTCGGTGCGGCAGCAGCAGCCTTCAAGCAATCTTCAATTACCTTCGGCGGTATATATCTATCTGAAAAATCCCGGACAGAACGGCGGCATCGCAAAAAAGAAGAAAATTCTTCGGCACGAGACAGCATTTCCTCCTGCGGATATTCGATGAAGTTAAATGGTATAAATTGCTGTTCAGCCATAAAAACACCTCTAACATAAAATACAAAAGATTAAGTTTGCCTATTTTACACGACAGTAGCGAAAAGGTAACAAAATCCAGAAGAAACTGTAACGTTAAACATAAAGATTTGAGACTATTTTAGAAATTTTACGATATTTTGTAAAATTTCAGTAAAAAGATGTAACTTTTTCTTTATTTTTGCGTCTATAAGATTGAGAATAACAAGTAAGACAACAGAAGCGCAATTTCATTAAGGGCCCAAAAAAGGTTTTGATACAAATGGGAGGAACAGTTATGGCAATTAATGGAAAATCAGATACGCAGGTATTAAATGCGATAAGTGATATTGAAGAAAACTGCAAAGATATCGAATGCCCCAAAAACTTTGAATGTTACAAGACGAAATTTTCCAAGCTGGGACAGGTGAAACATCACGGCGAAGGAAATTTTCTCGAATGTCTCGAAGAAAGCGCTGCGCAATGCTCTTTTTCACTTCCCTGCGAAGACAAATATTATTGTCTGTGCCCTGTTCGGATAGACATTGCAAACAGGCTGAATTTATAGCATAACAATTTCCCCTTTCTTCTGTAACTTCATACCGGCACCGTGTGGCGGCCAGCACAAGAGGCATTTCTACAGGTTTAAATAAGCTTGATAAACAAGCTCGCACAGGTAAAATAGTTACATTGATTCAGCAAAAATTTTTGGTCTGAGCAATATTTTGAAATTTTGGAGCAGTGGCCGAGCGGCTGAAGGCGACGGTCTTGAAAACCGTTTTACCCTTTCGGGTAACGGGGGTTCGAATCCCTCCTGCTCCGGTGGTTAATTTTTTAGCGATTTTGTTATATTTTTAACATATTTTTATTGTACTTCCTTAATAATCTGTTATATTTAACCACAGCTTGCTAGATTTGCAATCATGACATTACAACGTAAGAGGGGATAACTTCAATTCTAAGCGGCAGGATAAATAAAGAGTACTTTTAATGAATAAGGAAGTTGAACTGAGCCCTGTTGCCAGACCTTGTGGTTTGTATCGTGAATACATTAAATGTGAAATCAAGAAAATCTTACTTTCCGAAGATATTATTGTTGAGATTTTAATCGACTGGTATGGTCATCCAACATTCGTTAAACAAAGTTGGCACAGATATTGGGAACGAGTGGCACCATTGTTATCGCCAATCGGCTTGAATACTCTGGAAAACTTGAGAAAAACAAGAAGTCAGTACATCTTAGAGAGATTCAATCGAAAAGCAATGATAAGCTACTGTTTCAATTATTTTAGCTTATTGGAAGAAGTTCTTAACACCCTGAAAAACACTTGTGACGCGAAGTCCACATTAGTCTTGCTAAATAGAATTATTGGTTTTGAAAACTTTACCATCCGGTGGGCCAATAAGTCAAACGGATTAGCCTGCGGCACTTCAACCATAAGAAATCCATGCTATTTACTGGCAAAAATTAAAGAATCACAGGCCTGTGACGATACAAAATTTCTTGCGCTCATAACCGGACCAGACATTACCAAGTCAAATGAAAGCCACTATTTTTATCACTACCGCCAGTACAAAATCGATGATGAATTTGGAATCGCCCTGCTCTTGTATCCTGCTGTAGCTCTTTCGCAACGAGCAAATTCTTTTACGCTTATTGAGTCACTTGCCCCTGGATTTTCAAACAGTTCTGATCCAAGATACAAAAAACGCTCACAAATCTTAGCGAACTCAGCGATTTCTCCATTTCTGTCAAAGCAGCTTTCTAAAGCGAATGCTGATTCTGCTCAAGAGATAAGCTTTGTCGATATCGGTAGTGGCAATGGGGCTTTAGCAAGCTACACATGGCGTCAAATCTTAAAGTCGCAATCCTATATTCAACAAAATTGTAAGTTGGCGTGCTCTATGGTAGGCCTTCGAGTACAAGATCCGTTACGTCATTTTAATAAAGGTTCACTACGGGGAACTATATCCTATCTGGAGTATTCCCAAAGTGATTACTTGCAATGGGTCCAACAGCAAAAAATCAACCAGGGAAACTACAAGTTTGATGTTGCTTTAATCTGTCGACTGTTTAATAATCTTAGCGAATTTGAAATAAGAGCATCAACTAATTGGCGAATAATCCAAAAGCTTGGCGAAGAAAATTTGGGCAAGACTGATTGGCTTGAAAGGAGATTCGAGCCTCATAACTGTCTAAAGCCAGACAATCCTTCGTCTAAGAGTATCTTTTTGAAGAATAGCAACGTCTCTTTGGACATCGGTAAAAGTTTTCGGCATTTGTCATTGTCAAATTATTACAAGGGATTACAATTATTGCATAGTTTAAATCCGTTGAGCGACGGTGGCGCGAATGCGATATATTTCCCGATTCGGCGATTCAATCCTGCAAGCTTACTATTGCCCGATGGAAAAAGCGTATTGGAAAAATTGTGCAATCTTGCGAAACTTGTCGTGATTGAAGATGCAGACTTAACAAAAAGGGACTTAATAGAACACCTGATAAAATATTATATTGAAAATATTGCTGTCTCCCATGTTAATCGGCACGATAGAATTAATTCGGCGCAAATTTTTTGTTTTTGCAATACTGAATTTGGAAATGCACTCTCTGGGAAAAGAATATGGCCAGACTCATTACAAAAATTAGAAAATCAAATGTACTCACGCCTTCGCAGCTCCGCTGTCTTTCAAAAATTCCAACAATCAATATAACCGTAGGGTGCATGCATAACTGTATCTACTGCTACACCAAGGGCTATTCTCAGTATCCGGGAGACGGAGAAGTGATACTTTTTGCTAACACTGCTGAAAAGCTTTCCGAAGAACTTGCCCGAAAAAGGAAAAAACCTGAATCCGTTTACTTTTGTCCTTCCTGTGACCCGTTTCAGCCAATGCCTCAAATTCTGAACCAGACTTACAAAACGATGGAAACTTTACTTAAGGCCGGCATAGGTGTTCAGTTTCTCACAAAAGCGGTTGTGCCGCATGATTTCATCAAGTTATTTGCCGGATTCAATAATCTGGTCTGCGGCCAGGTGGGTTTGACCTGCGTCGATGATAATATTAGAAAAATCTTTGAGCCTGGTACTGCAAGTGTTTCTGAAAAAATTGCAACTTTGAAAAATCTTGTTGAAATCGGTATCACTACCGGTGTTAGAGCAGACCCGCTAATTTATGGTGTTATGGACTCGGATAAATCTTTGGGCAATTTGTTTTCCGCAATTGCAAAAATTGGAATTAAGGAAGCAGCGATAAACTATTTATTTCTCAGGCCTGCCATCAAAAATAGCATTAAGAAAAACTTGAGTGATAAGAAACTTCTGTCCACGTTGCTTGCACCTTATTCTAAGGGTCCTAAAATTCCAATAGGTCTGAAAAATTCCAAAGGTGTTGCCTTACCGAAAGAAGTAAGAGAAAAAGCATTCGAGCGAATCAGGTATATCGCATCAGATTTTGGTATTTCTATTCACATCTGCGGCTGTAAGAATTCAGACATTACAGACGAATCCTGCCACATAACCCGTTTACCAAATCCAGCTCAATTCCAGCTTTTCAATTGAAGCTGCGGAGTTTTCAAAGGACTATTGTAAAAAGGGTGCGGTGCAGGTTCCGATTCTATACGCTAAAAGGCTTCTTAGTAACTTCCAGAGGATTGTATCCAATAAACTCAATTATTCCTGGCAAACGGCAAACATCAGGTATAGTTCGGCTGTGCTCCCAATTTGCAACTGTTTCCGGATGGACACCGACTTTTTGGGCCAAATACGCTTGACTCATTCCCAATTTCAGACGTCTTCTGCTTAATTCGGCCCCTATGTTTTTCAAACGCTGCCTGTAAAAGGATTTAGTATATCTGTCTTTTAGCGGTTTTTCTGCCTTTAGCGTGATTTGACAGAAAGGGAACGGAACCCTCCTGCTCCGTTGTCTTTTTGCCATCATTTTAGAGGGTAAAGGAAGATAGCAGAGGTTTACTGTTATGTCTTTTTGGCCAATGAAGATTTTCTCTGTAATGGTTTCGATAGTCTGCCTTTTCTTCACGTTTCGATTTTGACCAGCGTGAATAAAGGTCTCTTGCCTCGTGAATAATCTCTACTTCAAAAATTTCGTTTAACGAAATAGAAAATAAAAAGGGCCTGTCTCTTATCGGGACAGGCCCAATATCTATGAGAAACCAACCGCCGAAGCGGTTAGCTTACTTAACTTAACTCATTCACCAAACAAAAACGGTCCGGTCAGCCAGCAGTCTCCGGCGAGCACCGCTATATCCCTGAAGTCAATCCTGTCGTCGGGGTACAGGTTGGCAGGGCTGCCCATCTTAAGCGCCAGTCCTGCCGGGGTCATAGCATAATCATAAACCTCAATCCTGGACACCGAACCCTTGAAGTTAAAGTCATTCATCGGTTGTGTGCTGTTCGCGTCATAGGTGCCGAGAGTTACCTCATTGGCATCCCAGATATTCAGCGTCTTGGCCTCAGAGGCATTTACAATTCCATCAACCACAATAGTCTCAACACCGTCGGTGCCGCCCTCGTAGGTGACGCCGATTGTATGCCACATGTGGGCAGAAGGTACACCTCTGTCAAAGCCCATATCAGCGGCAGCCCAGTGAGCTGCCGCTCCCCAGTCAGCGTGCGAACCATAACCGATGGCTGCATAGTTGGGTTCCGTTTCGCGTCTGGCCCAGCCGATAATCCAGCCCTCAACAGCAACTTCATCGTCCCAGGCTTCGATTATCACCGTCCAGTCGCTGTTGCCGGTAATGGAAGCAGGAGCAAGCTTGCTCCAGACCATAAAGTCGTTGGAATCAAAGGTCACTGCCGTTCTGCCGTCAACCGTCTCAACCACAGGCGCATTGACATCACCACCGGGTGCTGTAAACTGGCCACCCTCTGTACCTACATTGGTCCAGGTAGAAGAGCTCAGGCCGGCGGGCAACAGTCTGATAATCGGACCAGCGCCTGTCGGCATCTCACCGTACCAAAGCTCCGTCATCAGCTCAAGGTCATTGTTATTGACCGTACAGTCACCATCAAGGTCACAAGGAACATCAGCTAAACACACACCATCGAGCAGTTGAATGTCGTCAAAGAATACCACTCCACTGCCGCCCGACGCCGGGCTGTCTTTATCGCCGAAGCCAACGTAAATCTTGGCAATATCAGCAAGAGCAAGCTCACCATTCTTGTCGGTAAATTCACTTAGCGCTACGTACCAGTCCTGCCACCACGGCTTGGTCAAATCAGGGCTAGGATTAGAGATGGTAACTACCGTGCCGTCACCATCCTCAAGACTGACATACATCGGTTCTGCATCATTGTTCGGGTCGCCATAGAACGACAGCCCCAGCACCTTATAGATGCTCCAGTCTCGCAACAAATCCAGACTGTCAAGTTCGGGGTCCGTTTGCGCAGCATCATCTACAGCAGCGTATGCCTCGGAAAGATATTCGTCAGGGTCCGGAGTATAGTAACAAGGATTCGGCTCACCGCTCGAATAGCAGTAGCCAAAGTCGGTCTCCCAGGTGACAAGGCCGCCGTTGTCATAAAAGAACTTCATCGACTTGCTGCCGGATTGGGCAATAGCCTCAGGCTGGTAATGAGCATAACCTGCACCGCCGTTGCGAGTATCTGTATTGAGCTGGACAAACGAGCCGGATGTACCGGGTAACGTTGGCGGGCCAAACTCGTATGCATAGTTGCCGTCAATCCAGACACTCTTCAAAGTGTCTTCCGGCGGCGGAGAAGACTTGCCTGTCCCTGTGTAAACCTCAAAGTCGTCAATAACCGAGTAATCTCGAATCGTAAACCTCCAGACGTTACCCGGCCATATCTTGTCGGTATGACTGTCATTAACCTCGTCTACGACCCAGTATACAACCTTGAGCGACTCATACGGAGCATTCGGACCGGGAATAACATAGGTCGGATTAGTCAAGACAACCGGGTCACCGACGCGGTTGTTCGCATCGTTCACATCGTTGATGTCGGTGCTATAGTATAGCTCGTGCCCATTTGCACTTGCAGCATATTTTCCCGGCTCCCAAGACAGAGTTGGATAACGGTCCACACCTGTGGCATTATTATGCGGTTCCGGCAGCGAGGCCACTTTAGATGCCATTACCTGCTTCAGATCCTCCTCTGTCATTGCAAAGTCGTAGATGCAGAAATTATCCAATGTGCCGCTGAGGTATGCATCAGAAGCGTACTGTGACCTGCCGAGCCAGTTGTTAACAGTAACGCCAAGTTCGCTTGGAAGCACATCTGTGTACTCGATATCCACAGCCGCACCATCAAGAAATAGGGTCATTTCATCGATATCTCCATCTATCGATACAGCTACATGGTGCCATCCGGTTGGTAGTACACCCTCCGCACCACCAGGATTTTCGACTACAGACTCACCGGGAGTACCATCCCAACTGGTTAAAGTGATACCAAAACGCAGCGGGCCCTCAGTCCAACCATACCGAGGCGTCAGGTACATGTATACATTCGGATCATTTCCGAAATCGAAGATTCGCTGAAAACTTCCGGCAGCACCCGTGAAGTTCACCCAGGTAGCTACGGTTATGCTGTCCAGCGTAGATATAGTATCTCCGATAGGCAACTCCACATATTGACTTGAGCCGTTAAAATTCACAGCGCCTCCCTCATAGCCTTCCACCGACGTTGCGCCGTAGACAGTACCGTGCTGGTCCAGACCTGACCAGTCAATTGCCTTGCCTGGGCCTTCATCAAACCTCCACCAGCCGACAAGATGCGGGTCGGTAACTTGTATATCTGGTATCGTTTTAAATTGCCATACATCGCCTGTCCAGGTGTTGCCATCGTTTACCTCGTCAACTCGCCAGTAATAGTCAGTTTCGTAGTCAAGTTGTTCTGCACCTTCCTTTGTATAACTATATCGCTCGCTGCCGTCCTGAATTATAGTATCAACATAATCCAAAGAAACCGGGTTTGTACCGAACCACAACTCGCTTTGAGCTGCCTCATTGCCGCGTTTCCAGCTTAGGATTGTGCAAGGATCGTTGAAGACAGCAATCTCGCCATTATAAGGTGAAGGCTCCGAAGCCTTTAGCGGCGAAACCGTAAAGCTCCAGATATTGCCTCGCCAGAGATTAGGATCGTTGTACTCGTCAACACGCCAGTAATAAGTTTCACCTGGTTCTAAACCGGTAAGAGGATAACTATTGGATGCCTGGCCAATACTATGATACTGCACGCCGGAATAGTCACCACTGGTTGCGTTGACCACCTCGGCTTTATTTGGGTCTACATACACATCGTGTGTTTCGGCCTTAGCGCCGGGATTCCAGCTAAGTGTTACATCCTGTGACGTAAAGGCTCCGTGAGCTGGACTCGGATTTGTAGCCCTGTACACATCCGGCCCTGCTAAATAACTGGCTGCAACATCAGTAAGTGTAAGAGCTACGTCATAAATACGAAACTCCTCTACAACACCAAGCAAGTACGGGTCATTCGTATATGAAGCATCTCCAATATACGCATTCTGCCTTGCGACTTTTGCCAGGTCCCACTGTGTAGATATCGTATTCACCCAAGTACCGTCCTGATAGAGGCTGATCTCACCGGCGACGTTGTCCCATACGCAGACAATATGTGTCATGGTATTATTAGCAATTTGAGTGGTGGTTATTAGATCTTCAGGATCATTCCATG